>NZ_JBHFEI010000002.1:0-489477 GCF_041928815.1 Ensifer soli
TCACCAGGACCAGTGAATCAGACAAGCCCGACCGCGTGAATCATCAATCCGACTCCGCGTTCATCGAAGACGCTCTAGCACATATCGACCCTCCCGTTTGACGAAATACGCGTCCCGTGATCCCATGTCGCTAGATCAACGATAAGGCGAACGGAAAGGCAGTATGGCCAGCCGTGAAATCCTCGGTGGACTGGTACAGGTCTACAGACGTGTGAGGAGGGCGTGGCATTGCTCACCTCCCTCAAGGGCCGCCAGTACCGCGTCAGCACCAAGGAAGCCGGAGCGGAGCAGGCGAAAGCCTTGTCACCGAGCAGGGCATCAAACTCTATGCCGTCGATCAACGGCGCAACGCCAACCCGGTCCGCCTACATCTTCGGTGCCATCTGCCCCAAGCTCGGCAAGGCGGCGGCGCTGGTCATGCCCTGGTGTGATACTCACGCCATGACGCAGCATCTGGCCGAAATCTGTCGTCATGTGGCCGATGACGCGCATGCCATCCACGTCATGGACCAGGCGGGATGGCACATGTCGAACACTCTCGTCGTGCCCGAAAAACATCTCGATCATGCCGCTCCCGCCGAAGTCGCCGGAGCTCAACCCGGTTGAGAACCTCTGGCTCTTCATGCGCGAGAACTGGTTGTCAAACCGCATCTTCAAGTCCTACGACGACATCGTCGCTCATTGCTGCGATGCCTGGAGAAAGCTCGAAAGCCAGCCTCGGCGCATCATGTCTATCGGACGCAGGCAATGGACCAATGAGTTCCGATCAGTGACAATCCGTTTAAATCAGCCGAAATCCGTCCAAAGATCGGGGAGTGGTTCAGGCCTGATCACCGGCTACCCGCATGCCGGAAAGGGACGTATCGGCGACGAGAGCCAGGTACTCCCTGGCGCAATCGTCGGCGACGGTCAGCACCCGGAACCTGCGCCCATCGGTGATTTGATCCGACGCGAAGTCGAGGGATCGGCGATCATTCGCGGCAAGCGGAAGCAGCATCGGTGCGCGTATGCTTGGCCCTCCCGATCACCCCGCCGTCAGGCCGCCGAAGCAGGCGTATTTCAGCTCGACATACTCCTCGATCCCGTATTTCGAGCCTTCCCGGCCGATGCCGCTTTCCTTGATGCCGCCGAAGGGAGCGAGTTCCGTCGAGATCAGCCCTTCATTGATGCCGACCATGCCGAATTCGAGATCCTCCAGCACGCGCCAGACGCGGTTGATGTCGCGGGCGTAGAAATAGGCCATCAGGCCGTAGCGCGTGTCGTTGGCAAGACGGATGACATCGGCCTCATCCTCGAAGCGGAAGACCGGGGCGACGGGGCCGAAGGCTTCTTCCGTGGCCAACCGCATTGTGGCGTCCATGCCGCTCAAGACCGTCGGCGCGAACCAGGTGCCGCCGAGCGCATGGCGGGCGCCGCCGGTCTCGACGCGCGCGCCCTTCTCCGTCGCGTCGCCGATCAGCTCCTCCACCTTGGCGACGGCGCGGGCATTGATCAGCGGGCCCTGCAGCACGCCCTCCTCGGCGCCGTTGCCGACTTTCATCGCCGCGACGCGGGCGACAAGCTTTTCGACGAAGGCGTCGTGGATGCCGGCCTGCGCATAGATGCGGTTGGTGCAGACGCAGGTCTGGCCGGAGTTGCGGTATTTCGAGGCAATCGCGCCTTCGACCGCGCGGTCGAGATCGGCATCGTCGAACACGATGAAAGGCGCGTTGCCGCCGAGTTCCAGCGACAGTTTCTTCAGCGTGTCGGCGCATTGGCGCATCAGGAGCTTGCCGACGGCGGTCGAGCCTGTGAAGGAGAGTTTTCGGATCGCCGGATGCGCGCAGAGCTGTTGGCCGACACGAGCCGCGTCCTTCGCCGTAACGATGTTGAGCACGCCGGCCGGGATGCCCGCCTGTTGCGCCAGTTCGCCGAGCGCCAGCGCCGTCAGTGGCGTCTCGTCGGAGGGTTTGACCACCATGGTGCAGCCGGCGGCGAGGGCGGCCGCCGCCTTTCGGGTTATCATTGCCAGCGGGAAATTCCACGGCGTGATCGCGGCGGTGACGCCGATCGGCTGTTTCAGCACGACGAAGCGGCGGTCGCGGCCGGCGGACGGGATGACGTCGCCATAGACGCGCTTGCCCTCCTCGGCGAACCATTCGACGAAGGAGGCGCCGAAGGCGACCTCGCCGCGCGCCTCGTAGAGCGGCTTGCCCTGTTCGGCGGTGATCAGCGCCGCCAGGTCCTCCGTATGGGCGATGATCAGGTCGTGCCAGGCGCGCAGCAGCTTTGCCCGCTCCTTGGCCGTCATCGCCCGCCAGGCGGCAAGCGCCCGCTCGGCGGCATCGATCGCAGTGTCGACATCGCTTGCCGAAAGATCGGGTACGGCAGCGAGCACCGCACCGGTCGCCGGGTTCAGGACGTCGAATGTCGCTCGTGAGGTGGCGGCGACCCATTCGCCGTCGACGAGCGCCCGGTCGCGCAGAAGCGTGGCGGCGGCGGGGGTCATGCGGCACTCCCGAGATCGGCGAGCGTGGCACTGAGGCTGTCCTTCAGCACGGCGATGCCCTCGTCGAGCAGCGGCAGCGGGATCGTCAGCGGCGCCAGCACGCGGATGACGTTGCCATAGGTGCCGCAGGAGAGCAGCAAAAGCCCGTTCTGCGCCGCCTTCTGCGTCAGCGCCTTCACCAGCTCCGGCCAGGGCGCGCGGGTCTCCCGGTCGCGGACGAACTCGATCGCCACCATCGCGCCGAGATTGCGCACCTCGCCGATGCAGGCGAATTCATTGCCGGCCTGCCAGGCGTCGAAGGTCCGGCGCAGATGCGTGCCGATCTCGCCGGCGCGCTCGACGAGCTTTTCCTCCGCGATCACCTCGAGGACGGCGAGTGCGGCGGCGCAGGAGAGCGGGTTTCCGGCGAAGGTCGAGCCGACGCCGCCGGCCGGAATTTTATCCATGATCTCGGCGCGGCCGGTGATCGCGGCGATCGGAAAGCCGCCGCCGAGTCCCTTGGCCATGGTGACGAGATCGGCGGCGACGCCGGAATGCTCCATCGCGAACATCTTTCCCGTGCGGGCGAAACCCGTCTGGATCTCGTCGGCGATGAGCAGTATGCCGTGCCGGTCGCAGGTCTCGCGCAGGGCCTTCAGGAAGGAGGCGGGCGCCGGATAGAAACCGCCCTCGCCCTGAACCGGCTCGACGAAGATGCCGGCGATGCGCGAGGGATCGATCTCCGACTTGAACAGGCGGTCGAGGGCCGTGAGCGCCTCCTCCTCGCTGATGCCGTGATAGGGGATCGGGAACGGCAGGTGGTAGACGTCGGGCACCAAGGGGCCGAAGCCGACCTTGTAAGGCGCGGTCTTGCCGGTCAGCGTCATCGCCATCAGCGTGCGGCCGTGGAAGGCGCCGGAAAAGGCGACGAAACCGCTGCGGCCGGTGGCGGCGCGGGCGATCTTCGCCGCGTTCTCGATCGCCTCTGCGCCGGTCGAGACGAGGAAGGTCTTCTTCGGGAAATCGCCCGGCAGCAGGTCGTTCAGCTTCTCGCAGAGCATGACGTAATCGACATAGGGCGTCGTCTGGAACGAGGTGTGCGTCACCTTGTCGAGCTGGGCGCGCACCCGCTCGATCACCTTCGGATGGCGGTGGCCGGTGTTGTTGACGGCGATGCCGGCAGCGAAATCGATGTAGCGGCGGCCCTCGATGTCCCAGAGCTCGGCATTCTCGGCACGGTCGATATAGACGTCGAGATGTTTCGAGAGGCCGGCCGGAATGGCGGCGCTGCGACGCGCCGTGAACGAGGCATTGGTGGACATCGGTGTCCCTCCTTGGGAGTGTCGTCTTGTTGTGTGCGGAGGCGGGCCGATACGCCGGCGATCCGTAAGGAGAGGTCCCGCCAAGGGTGCGGGACCGTCATGGCCCGTCAGGCGCCGGCGTGGCGCGCGTCGCGGGCGATCTTCCAGTCGACGCATTCCTGTGAGCAGTAGATGCGCCCCTCATGCAGGGTCTTCCTCCGGCTGTCCTCCTCGGAGTTTTCGTAGATGAGGACGCCGCAATTGGCGCATTTGGTGTAGCTCTCGATGTAGAGCCCGTTCAGCGAGAATTTCATCTCATGCCTCCTGATAGCCGTAATGCTTGCGGGCCGCTTCCTTCGAGACGTAGCCTTCGCGCACGTCGTTGGCGACGGCCTGCGGATCGCGTCTCGCCGGGTCGCCATAGCCGCCGCCGCCGGGAGTGACGAGCTGGACGCGATCGCCCTTGCGGATCGAGACGTTGGAATAGCGGCTGGTCGAGGCCTTGCCGTAGGCCTCGCGCATCGTCTGCCACTCGTCCTTGCCGGCCTTCATCACCAGCGTCGCGCCGAGCCCGCCCTCGGTGCCGCCTTCGAGGCCCCAGGGGGCGAAGAGGTGGCGGTCGGTCATCTGCGAGCAGATGATCTCGTCGTTGAGGCACAGCATCTGCTTGGTGTAGCCGACGCCGCCGCGATACTCGCCGGCGCCGCCCGCGTCGACGTTGAAGGCGAGGCTTTCGATGCGCCAGGGGAAGCGCGTCTCGTAGACCTCGACCGGCGTGATGCGGCAATTGCCGTTGATCGAATCGACGCCGTCATTGCCGTCGGCAAAGGAGCGTCCGCCCCAGCCGACCGCTTCGAGGTCGTAGCAGGCGAAATATTCGCCGGTCTCGGCATCGACGCCGCCGAAGACGAAGTTGCAATGCGTCGCCCCTTCCGCCGCCATGACGCGGTCGGGGACCGCCTTGTGCATGGCGCCGAGGATGGTGCCGACGATGCGCGGATGGGTTTCCGTGTTGCCGCCGACCTCGGGAGCGGGAAAGTCGACATTGACGATGGTGCCGGGCGGCGCCATCACGCGGATCGGCCGGAAGCAGCCGGAATTGCGCGGGATCGACGGATCGGTCATGTGCAGCACGGCGTTGTAGGCGGCCGACGTCGCGACGCCGAGCGTGGCGTTGATCGGGCCGGACGCCTGCGGCGACGAGCCGTTGTAGTCGACGATGATCTCGCCGCCCTTCTTGTGCACCTCGACGGCGATCCGGTACTTCCTGTCGGCGTCGATGCCGTCGCTCTCGACGAAATCCTCGAAGGGGTAGATGCCGTCGGGGATCGCCTCCAGCTCGGCGCGCATGCGACGCTCGGAGTAGAGCAGCAGGTCGCTGACCGTCTCCTTGACCTTCTCCTTACCGTACTTCTGGTAGATCTGCGTCATCTGCTTCTCGCCGAGATCGACGGCGGCGATCAGCGCGCGGAGATCCCCGTAGTTGACGCGCGGCGTGCGCACATTGGCGAGCAGCAGCTTCCAGACCTCGATATTGTCCTTGCCGCGCTTCTTGATCTTCACCGGCGGGATGCGCAGGCCTTCCTGGAAGATTTCCGTCGCCTCGCCGCAGAAGCCGCCCGGCGCCATGCCGCCGACCTCGGCGATATGGCCGATCGCCACTGCGAAACCCATGATCTCGCCATCGACGAAGATCGGCTTGAAGAAGGTGTGCTCCGGCGTGTGCAGCCCGCCGCGATAGGGGTCGTTGTGCAGGATGATGTCGCCTTCCTCGATTTCGGAAGCCGGGATTTCCTTCAGGCAGGACTTGACCAGAAGCGGCATGCCGCCGATCTGCGCCGGGCAATAGTCGGCGACCGCGATCATGTCGCCGTTCATGTCGGCAAGGCCGCAGGTGAAATCGAGCGCCTCGTTGAAGATCGTCGAATAGGACGTCTTCATCAGGACAATGCCCATCTCCCGGCAGAGCGAGACCATGGTCGATTCCAGAATGTTCATCGTCACGAAATCCATGACAGTCTCCCTCAGGCGGTGATGACGAGATTGCCGAGGCGGTCGACGCTGAGCGTCTGCTTCGGCTGGAGAATGGTCACCGAGGCGCTTTCCTCGATGATGGCGGGGCCGGCGATCGTCTGGCCTTGAAGGAACGCGCCGCGATCATAGGTCGGCACCTCGTGCCAGCCGTCCTCGTAGCGCACCCTCCGGCTGCCGGAGGCCTGCGGCGTGCCGGTGCCCTTTTCGAGTTCGCGCAGGACGGGCTTGTCCGAGACGGCGACGGCGACAACCTTCAGGTTGACGGTCTCGATGGTCTCGCCGGGGATGGAGAAGCCAAAACGGGCCTCGTGCTCCTCGTGGAAGCGTTTCCACATGTCCTCGACGGTCGCATCGGAGAAATCATTGCCGGGGAAGCTCAACTCCAGCTCGTGGTTCTGGCCGAGATAGCGCGCCTCGATCGAGCGGTAGATCTCGATCGTCTGGCTGTAGCCTTGAGACACCAGCTCGGCGATGGCGCCGTCGACCAGCTCGGTCATCGCGGCCGTCGCCCGCGCGCCGTCGAAGAACTTCGAGATCTGCTGCACGGTGCGGTGACGGTCGACGCGGGCGTCGGTCATGATGAAGCCGAAGGCGGAGAACTGGCCGGGATAGTTCGGCACGATCCCCTGCGGGATGCCCGAGATGTCCATGAGATCGCAGATGTGCACCGGGCCTGCGCCGCCGGAGGCAACCAGCGTGAAATCGCGCGGGTCGAGGCCGCGCTGCAGGAGGACAGCACGCAACGCGCCGAGCATGTTGTTGTTGGCGATCTGCACCATGGCGAAGGCGGCGGCATCGACCTCAAGGCCGAGCTGGTTGGCGATGACCTTCACCGCGCGGTGGGCGGCGTCCGCGTCGAGCTTCATCCGGCCGCCGAGGAAGTAATCCGGGTTGATGCGGCCGAGCACGACATTGGCATCCGTCACGGTGGCGTTCTCGCCGCCGCGGCCATAGCAGGCCGGCCCCGGCGCGGCGCCCGCCGATTGCGGCCCCATGCGCAGCATGCCGCCCTTGTCGATCCAGGCGATGGAGCCCCCTCCGGCGCCGATCGTGTGGATGTCGAGCATCGGGATCTGGATCGGAATGCCCCATTCGATCTCAAAACTTGTGGTGACGTGCTCCATGCCGTCGACGACCGTCGAGCAATCGGTGGAGGTGCCGCCCATGTCGAAGGTGACGAGGTTCTTGATGCCGGTCAGTTCGGAGAGCACGCGGGTGGCGACGACCGCGCCGGTCGGGCCGGAGAGCGTCATCTGCACCGGCGCCTCGGCCGCCCCCTTCAGCGTCGATTCACCGCCGTTCGACTTGATGACCCCGACCTTCTCGCCGAGGCCGATGCCGTCGAGCCGCGCCTGCATGCGGTGGAAATTGTCGGACACGATCGGCTTCAGATAGGCGTCGGCGATGGTGGTCGAGGCGCGGTCAAATTCCTTCCACTTCGGCAGCACGTCGTAGGAAATGGAAATCGGCATGTCCGGCAGTTCGGCCGCGAGAATGTCGCGGATGCGTGTCTCGTGCACCGGATCGATATAGGAAAACAGCGTGCAGATGGCGACGGCCTCGATCGTGCCGTCCGCCCTGATCGTCGCTGCCAGTTCGCGCACTGCCCCTTCGTCCAGCGGCTCGACCTCCTCGCCCTTGGCGGAGAGGCGTCCGGCGATCTCGAAGCAGTCGGCGCGCTTCACCAGCGGCTTGGTCTTGATCCAGGTGATGTCGTAATGGCTGCGGCGGTCGCCGCGCTGGATGAAGGGAACGTCGCGAAAGCCCTTGGTCGTGACATAGGCGATCTTCGCGCCGCGCCGCGTCAGCAGCGCGTTGGTGGCGATCGTGGTGCCGAGCCGGATCTTGGCGACACCCGAAAGGTTGTCGACCTGCTCCAGCCCCTGGAGCACGCCCTCGATCGGTTCCTTGGGTGTCGTCAGGTTCTTCCAGTTGTCGATCGCGCCGGTGGCGGAATTGTAGGAGACGAAATCGGTGAACGTACCCCCGATATCGATGCCGATGACTTTGCTCACGGACGGTGTTCCCTTCTTATGTCTGGTGTCAGGTGGATGAGGCCGCCGGCGGATCGCTCCGCCCGTATTCCTCGGCGAGGCGCCGCCAGGAATCCTTGATGTGCTCCTGGATGGCCTCGATGGATTTCGCCATGTCGCGGCTGCGCAGCGCCGCCACCACCGGCCAGTGGTCGACGGCGGCCGCCTCGAGCGTCTCGAAGCGCTGCTCGGCCATGGTGATCAGCATCTGCACTTCGGCCTGGATGTTCATGAAGGCGTGCAGCGTCTGGCGGTTGGCGGAGAGTTTGCAGATCTCCAGATGGAAGGCGAGGTCGTTCTCGACGAGGCCCACCTCGTTGTCCTCGTGCGCCGCCTTCACCATCGCGTCGACGAAGCCGGCGATCCGGTCGAAATCGGCGTCGGTCATGCGCGGCAGTGCCTGTTCCAGGGCGAAGGTCTCGACGACGACGCGGAAGGAGAAGATGTCGTCGATGTCGCGGCGCGAGAACGTCCGGACGAAGGTGCCGCGCCTTGGCGAGGAGACGAGCAGGCCGCGCTCCTCGAGCCGGCGCACCGCCTCGCGGATCGGATTGCGGCTGATGCCGAGATGGCGGGCGAGTTCCGCCTCGTTGATGCGCTGGCCCTGCTGCAGCCGGCCGAAGACCAACTCGCGGATCAGGTAGGTCGCCACCTGGTCGGAGAGCATGCGGGTGTCGAGCGTGGCGCTCGAAAATTCCGCGTCGCCGGGCATTTTCGGTCTCTGGATATCGATCATCGCGTGCTTTCCTTCCGGCGTCCAAGGCTGAACTCCCGTCCTGCCATGATTCCGTCCTTGCGAAACACGAGGATGAGCAGCATGACGGCGGCGAGCACCAGTTCCTGCGTGCCGGCCGGCAGCGACCATTGCGTCGAGCCGAGCGTGACGCCCGCCTCGATGCGGCGGAAGATGTCGATGATCGCGGTGACGACGACGACGCCGACGACCGCGCCGGCGAGGCTGCGCATGCCGCCGACCACCAGCATGGCGAGCGCGATGAAGGTGAGGTTGAGGAAGAAGGTGTTGATCGACACCGTGCCGAGGTAATGCGCCTGCAGCACGCCGCCGAGGCCCATGACGACGGCCGAAAGCGTGAAGGCGAAGAGGCGCGACCAGTAGAGCGAGATGCCGGAGGCGGCCGCCGCCACCTCGTCCTCCCGCGTCGCGCGGATGGCAAGCCCCTTCGAGGAGGTCTGGTAGAGCCAGGCGACGAGGATCGACAGCGCCGCGCAGCCGAGCGCCAGCCAGGCGGTGACATAGTTCGGCAGGCCGACGATCGAGGCGGTTCCCATCGTCACGCCGTCCCAGTTGGAATAGACGACGTTGAGGATGAAGAGCAGCGCCAGCGTCGAGATCGAGGCGGCGAGGCCGGAAAGCCGCATCAGGATCAGCCCGGTGACGAAGGCGACGCCACCGGCGAGCGCAACGGAGGAAAGGGCCGCGGGCAGCAGCGGAAAGCTCTGGTCGCGTAAGAATGGCGGCAGGCCGGACATGGTGATCGGCTTCAGCATCTCGCAGCAGGTCTGCCAGGCGGTGGCATAGGCGGCGATCGCCATGAAGGTGACATGCCCGAAGGAGATGACGCCGGAATTGCCGACGAAGATATAGAGCCCGACGACGACGACGATGCGGATCAGCGCTTCGGTCACCGTCCGCTGCAGCGTCAGCGGGCCGAAAGTCTCCGACAGCAGCACGAGGAGGATGAGCGGCACGATGAGGGCGAGAACCGGGAACCAGTACCGCAGCAGGTTCGCGGAGCGGGTCTTTTCCATCAGACGCGCTCCTTCGATGCGGCCGTGACGATCAGGCCGTGCGGCCGGACGAGCAGGATGAGGATGACGAGGGCGAAGACGCCGGCGTCGCGGAAGGGCCGGAGATCGGCGGGAAGATAGGTTTGCAGGAGCACGCTGGCGACGCCGACGACGAAGCCGCCGAGCGCGGCACCCGGCAGCGAGCCCATGCCGCCGATGACGGTGGCGAAGAAGGCATAGACGACGGGCATCAGCCCCATGCGGACGTCGAGCGTGCCGGTCTGGATGACGAGGAGAAGCGAGACGGTGCCGGCGAGCAGGCCGCTGACGGCAAAGGCGACGGCGATCACCCGGTTGGCGGGAACGCCGAGCAGCCGCGCCATCTGGAAGTTTTCCGCCGACGCCCGCATCTGCGTGCCGAGCGGCGTCTTCTTCAGGAACAGCACCAGCGCGACGAGCAGGGTCACGGTGACGGCCATGGTGAGCAACTGGATGCCGGGAAGCCTTATGCCGGCGATCTCGACCGCGCTGGTCAGCGCCCCGCCGATGCCAACCGATTTCGGCCGCCCGGTATGGATGAGCACGATCAGGTGCTGGAGAAAATAACTGACGGCGAAGGAGGAGATCAGCAGCGTCGCCGGGTTCGACTGGCGCATCGGCCGGAAGGCGATCCGCTCGGTCAGCAGCGCCAGGACGACGACGACGGTCAGCACGCCGGCCACCATCAGCGCCACCGGCCAGGCGCCCATCAGAAGCGGCGGCGTGACGCTCGCGGTCGGCACGACCAGCGCATAGGCGCCGATGGTCATGTAGTCGGCCTGGGCGAAATTGATCAGCCGCATGACGCCGAAGACGAGGCCGATGGCAAGCGCCACCAGCGCATAGAGGCTGCCGAGCGCGATGGCATCGACGAGAACCTGAACGAGATTGGCCATGGTCCTCTTTCCTAGATCGCGATGGCGTCGTTCGACGCCTTTTCGCCGAGATAGGCGCGGCGCACGACGGGATCGTGGCGCACCTCTTGCGGCGTGCCCTCGGCAAGGCTGCGCCCGCCGTCGAGCACGTGGATGCGTTCACAGACGCCCATGATCACCTTCATGTTGTGCTCGATCAAAAGCACGCCGCAGCCGAAGCGCCCGGGAATGCCGGAAATCACCGCCATCAGCGCGTCGCATTCGGCGTCGTTCATGCCGGAGGCGGGTTCGTCGAGCAGGGCGAAGGACGGATGCAGCGCGAGCGCGCGGGCGATGCTGATGCGCCGCTCGTCGCCATAGGAGAGGCTGTCGCAGCGCTGGTCGTGCCGGCCGGCATAGCCGATCCAGTCGAGGATGTCGCGGGCCCGCTCGGCGGCGAGACGGCCCGAAAGCCCGGTGCCGATGCCGGCGACCGCGAGGTTTTCCTCGACCGTCAGGTCGCGGAAGAGCCGTGCCGCCTGGAAGCTGCGGCCGACGCCGGCCTGCGCCATCCTGCGCGGCGACAGCGCGGAGACATCGACGCCGTCCATCTCGATCCTCCCTTCCGTCGGTCGCTGGAAGCCGCTCAGCACATTGACCATCGTCGTCTTGCCGGCGCCGTTCGGGCCGATCAGGCCGAGGATCTGGCCGCTCCTCAGCGTGAGGTCGACGCCGCCGAGAGCCCGGATGCCGCCGAAGGCGACATGGACGCCGCGCGCCTCGAGCAATTGTTTTCGTGAACGCGTCATCTTGCCGGCTCTCGCTTCGGTCCGGCAGGCATGCCGGGAGAGGGCGGCGGATCGCATCCGCCGCCGGAACTGAGGGCCCGGCCGGACGGCACCGGCCGGGCGTGAAGACGGGTGAGGCCGTTACTGCCCGACGCGGAACAGCAGCTTCATGTCGGGCTTGAACGTGTTGCGGTAAACTTCCACGGCGCGGAAACTGTCGTTCTCGACCTTCATGATCAGCCAGGGGCGGTCGACCTGGATGTGAAGCTGGTCGGTGAAGGTGGTCGGGCCAGCGGTGAACGCCTGGTCGGTGAACGAATTCATCACCGCGACGACCGGCTCGGTCTCCGTCGTCTCAGCCTTCTCGACGGCATAGGCCCACTGCTCGACGAGGCTGTAGCCGAGAACGGCATAGGACGAGACCGGCGGTTCGCCCCAGCGCGCCTTGTGCGCGTCGAGGAAGGCGTTCATTTCCGGGCGCGGATCGTCGCCATAGAGCGACATGAAGGCGGCGAGGTAGAAATCCTTGAGGCCCGGCACGGCGTTCAGCCAGTAATTGTCGACCATCGCGGTGTTGGCGAGGATCGGCGCGTCGACGCCGGCGGCGCGCAGCTGGCGCAGCGCCGAGGCGCCGCCCGGCGTCACCGAGCACATGAACACCGCGTCGGGCGCGGTCGGCAGGCCCTTCAGGCGGGTGATCTGCGAGGCGATCGACGGATCGTCGTTCTTGAACGTGTCGTTGCCGAGGATGGATGCCTCGCCGGCCCCGGCGATCCAGGCGGCGCGGAAGCCGGCGCAGGCCGATTTGTTGTATTCGATGGTGACGTCCTCGAGAACATACACCGTCTTCAGATTCATCTTGGTCTGCGCGTATTCGGCAATGGCGATGCCTTCCGACTGGGCCGCGCTGTTGGCGGTGAACGCATAGGGGCCGACGCCCTGCACGCCCATCTTCGGATCGCCGGCGCAGAGGCTGAAGGCGATCAGCCCGGCCTGCTTGGCGGCAAGCGCCGCGGGCGCGCCGAAATCGTAGTCGCAGGAGACGACCAGCATGTCGATGCCGGTGTCGACGAGCTGCGCGCCGGCGGTGGCGGAGCGCTCCTGATCGGTCTTTGTATCCATGACCGAATATTCGATCTGGCGGCCGAGCAGGCCGCCCGCCTTGTTGATCTCGTCGATCTTCATCACGGCCGCCTTGAACGGCGCGCTGTCATAATTGGAGAGCCAGCCGGATTCGGCGATGGCGAAGCCGATCTTGATCGGCTTGGCGTCCTCGGCAAAGGCCGTCGAAAACAGCGCAGACGCCATGAGCGCGGCCCGGGCGGCCGTTGTCAGAAATCGTGTCATCAGTTCCCCTTCGGCTGCGGCCCGCGGGTCCGCCGCACATGATCTTTTTTGTACGTCCACTGTGGACTGTGGACAGATTAGGAATTATGAATCGGCTTGTCAACGCGGTTTGGATCCAAAAACCGCTTTGGCCATCAGCCGGCCGCATCGGGTTCAAGCCGCTGCAGTCAAGGCCGGCGGGACGAACCGGGGAACGCAACGATGCTCGAAGTGAACGGCCTGACCGCCGGATATGGTCGACTGACGGCGCTGAAGGGCGTCGACATCCGCGTCGACGAGGGCGAGATCGTCTTCATCGTCGGCCCGAACGGGGCGGGAAAGTCGACATTGCTGAAGACCGTCGCCGGCCTGATGGCGCCCACCGCCGGAACTGTCGGCTTTCGCGGCCGGCCGATCGCCGGCAGGGTTCCCGAGGAGCTCTGCCGCCAGGGCCTCGTGCTCGTACCCGAGGGACGCCACATCTTCCGCACGCTGACGGTTCAGGAAAACCTCGCCGTCGGCGCGATGATCCGCAAGGACAAGGCGGCGCTCGCCGAGGATCTCGAAAAGGTGCTCGACACCTTCCCGATCCTGCGCGACCGGTTCAAGGGCATTGCCGGCCACCTTTCGGGCGGCGAGCAGCAGCAGCTGGCGATCGCCCGCGCCATCCTCCAGCGCCCGGCGCTGATGATGATCGACGAACCGTCGCTCGGCCTTGCGCCGCTGGTCATCGACCAGGTCTACGAGAGCCTCAGGCAGCTGAACGCCGGCGGGCTAACGCTCCTCGTCGTGGAGCAGTCGACGGCGCGCATCCTCGACCTTGCCTCGCGCGTCTATGTGCTGCGCAACGGTCATGTCGTGCTGGAGGGCACGGCGCCGGAACTGGCGGAGGGCAATGCGCTGGAAGACGCCTATTTCGGCTATGTCGCCGATGGCCACGCGGTGGCCTGACCGAAGCTGCGGACCGATCATCATGTACGACTATTGCGTCATCGGCGGCGGCATCGTCGGCCTTGCCACCGCCATGCGGCTGAAGCAGCGGCGGCCGGATTGCCGGCTTGTCCTAATCGAGAAAGAGGCGCGGCTCGGACAGCACCAGACCGGCCACAACAGCGGCGTCATCCATGCCGGCATCTATTATCAGCCCGGCAGCCTGAAGGCGGAGCTCTGCCGCCTCGGGGCACGGGCGACCAAGGATTTTTGTGCCGAACACGGCATCCGCTTCGACGTCTGCGGCAAGCTGCTCGTCGCCACCGATGCGGTCGAGCTGCAACGGATGCAGGCGCTCCTCGAGCGCTCGGCGGCCAATGCGATCGAGGTTCGACCGGTCTCCGCCGGGGAACTGCGCGAACGGGAACCCAACATATCGGGCCTCGGGGCGCTGCTTGTGCCCTCGACCGGCATCGTCGACTATCGCGAGGTCTGCCTGGCGATGGGGCGCGTGATCGCTGAGGCGGGCGGCGAGATCGTGCTCGGCCGCGCCGTCGATGGCATCGCCGAAACCGCCGAGGGGGTGACTGTCAGCGCCGACGGGGCGTCATGGCGGGCAAGGGCCCTCGTCGTCTGCGCCGGACTGCAATCCGACCGGCTGGCGATGATGGCCGGTGTCGCCATCGATCATCGCATCATTCCGTTCAGGGGCGAATATTACCGGCTGCCCCCGTCGAGAAACGGCATCGTCAACCATCTGATCTATCCGATCCCCGATCCGGACCTGCCGTTTCTCGGCATCCACCTGACGCGGATGATCGACGGCGGCGTCACCGTCGGTCCGAACGCCGTGATCGGCTTCGCCCGCGAAGGCTATCCGCGGCTCTCCTTCAACGCCGCGGACGTGCTCGACTATGCGGGCTTCCCCGGCTTCTGGAAAACCGTGCTGCGCAACCGCAGATCGGCCGCCACCGAACTTAAAAATTCCTTGTGGAAGCGCGGCTACCTGGCCGAGTGCCGGAAATACTGCCCGAGCCTCACGCTCGACGACCTGCAGCCGCAGGAGGCCGGCATTCGCGCCCAGGCGGTGAAGCGCGACGGCACGCTGGTGCACGACTTCATCTTCGCCCGCACGGTGCGGATGCTGCATGTCTGCAACGCGCCGTCGCCGGCCGCGACCTCCGCGCTCCCGATCGCCGACCGCATCGTCGCGGAACTGGCGCGATAGGACACGCCGAGGCGGGGTCGCCTCGGCGCGGGGCTTGCTTTCCAGCTTCTTCGCACCCATCGGCCGTGGCCGTCTCCTGCCGGGCGTCGCCGGCCGACGGCCCGCGGACCTCAGTGGGCGGGCTTGCGGGCAAAGGCGACGGCAAGGATGATGATCGCGCCCGCGACCATCATCTGCTCGCTGACATCGAGCCCCATGATGATCAGGCCGTTGTTGATCGCGCCGATCATCAAGGCCCCGGTGAAGGTGCCGACGATCGTCGCCTTGCCGCCGAACAGGCTGGTGCCGCCGAGGATGACGGCCGCGATCGCCATCAGTTCCGCGCCTTCGCCGAAATTGAAGCGGGCGGTCTGCATCATGCCGGAGTAGAGCATGCCGGCGATCGCCGCCGCCGCGCCCGACAGGAGGAAGGCATAGAACTTGATGCGGCGCGTCTTCACGCCGGAATATTCCGCCGCGAGCCGGTTTCCGCCCGTCGCCAGGATCTGGCGGCCGAAGGCAGTGTATTTCAGCACGACATGGCCGGCGACGGTGGCGACGACCGACCAGATCAGCAGCGAGGGAATGCCGGCGATGCTGCCGGAGCCGAACAGGGCATTGAAGGTCTTGTTCGAGATCGACACCGGGTTGGTGTAGGTGATGCGCATGTCCAGCCCGCGGATGAACTGCATCATGCCGAGCGTCACCAGGAAGGAGGGGATGCGCACGACCGTGACGAAGAAGCCGTTCAGACATCCGACCAGCAGGCCCGCGCCGAGCGCGGCGACGACCGCGGCGATCCAGCCATATCCCGCCTGCATGACGAGGGCGCAGGTCAGCGCGGACAATGCCGCGGTCGAGCCCACCGACAGGTCCAGTTCGCCCGACGCGATGACGAAGGTCATCGCGACCGCGATCACCGTGATCATCGCCGTGGTGCGGGCGATGTTGAACAGGTTCGTGACCGTCAGGAATCCGCTGTCGCCGATGGTGATCGCGAAATAGACGAGGACCATGGCGAAGAAGATGTAGACGACATAGTCCTGGAAGACGCGGAGCGACAGTGTTCTAGGCGGTTGCGACGGCATCGCGGCTGCTCCCGAGGTGATGGCCCTGGATGGCATGGTGAAGTTCCTCCTCGGAGTCGATGTTTTTGCGCTGAAGCTGCTGGAAGATTTTTCCGTTGTGAAGAATGAGGAGCCTGTCGCTCATGACCAGCAGCTCCTCCAGCTCGGAGGAGATGACGAGGACGGCGACGCCCTGATCGGCCATGGCCCGGACGGTGCGGGCGATCTCCGCCTTCGCGCCGATATCGACGCCGATGGTCGGCTCGTCGAGGATCAGCAGGCGGGGGTCTCGCGCCAGCCATTTGCCGAGCACGATCTTCTGCTGGTTGCCGCCCGACAGCAGTCGCGCCGCCTTGTCGGGCCCGTCCGTCTTGATGGCGAGCCGTGCGATCATCTGCGTCACCATCGCCAGCGCACCGCGATCCTGCACAAAGGCCGCCCTGGTGAACTGGGCAAGGTTTGGAAGGACGAGGTTGTCGCGCACGGAATGGTCGAGCACCAGTCCGAGGCGGCGCCGGTCCTCGGGCACGAGCGCGATGCCCGCCGCGATCGCCGCGCCCTGGCTCGCCACCGGCCTGCCGTCGATCTCGATGACGCCCCCAGCCGCGCGCAAGCCGAAAATGGCTTCGGCGATCTCGGTGCGGCCGCTGCCCATCAGGCCGGCGAGCCCGACGATCTCGCCGGGATGGATGTCGAAGCTGACATCGACGACGCGGGGCGGCAATGACAGGTTGCGCACCGTCAGGAGCGGCTTGCCGGCGGGCTCATAGCCGCGGTCCTGCCAGGCGAAGGCGGTTGCCGGCGTAGCGCCCAGCATGCTTTCCACCAGCTGCGCGACGGTCACGTCCTTGCAGTCGCGGGTGAAGCGGATGTCGCCGTCGCGCATGACGGTCACGCGGTCGCAGAGCGCGAAGATCTCGGCCATGCGGTGGGAAATGTAGATCACCGAGATGCCGCTTCTGCGCAGCCGGCCGACGAGTTCGAACAGGGACGCCGTCTCGCTTTCCGACAGCGACGCGGTCGGCTCGTCCATGATCAGGATCCGCGCGTTCTGCGACAGCGCCTTGGCGATCTCCACCATCTGCGCGTAGCCGACGCTGAGCTCGCTGACCGGCGTCGTCGGATCGATGTCGACGCCGAGCTCGTCGAGGATGGCGCGGGCCCGCCGGATCGCCTCGCGATCGTTGATGAAGACCGAGCCGCGGCGGAACTCGCGCTTGAGAAAGATGTTCTGCGCCACCGACAGGGTGGGGATCAGGCTGAACTCTTGGAAGATCATCGCGATCCCGGCGTCGCGGGCGCTGGTGGCGTCGGTGATGTCGACCGGCACGCCATCGATGAGGATGGAGCCGCCGTCCCGGGTGTAGACCCCGGTCAGTATCTTCATCAGGGTCGATTTCCCGGCACCGTTCCCGCCCATCAGGGCGTGGACCTCGCCCCTGCGCAGCGAGAAGCTCGCCTTGCGCAGCACCGGCACCGTGGCAAACGACTTTTCAATGTTCCGCATTTCCAACAGGATGCTGCTGCCGTCCATGGTCGGATCCTCGACAAGTTGGTCCTCAGTGTGCGGGGCGGCGGGGCGTCCGGGGACGCCCCGCCGCCGTCGCCGTTACTGCGACAGCGCCTGCTGCATCTCCTCGGGAAGATCGACGCGATAGATCGTCTTGTAGGAGGCGGGAAGGTTGTCGCGGCGAACGGCCAGCGGCGGCACGACGACGTAGGGCGGCGTCTTCTCGCCGATCAGCGCCAGCGCGCCGATCTTGGCTTCGGCCGTGCCCTGGTCATAGGGGCGCTGCGAGGAGATGCCGGCGATGAAGTCGTTCTGCGCCATGTTGAGCGCGACGATCTGGTCGAAGTTCTCGTTGACGATCTTGAAGTCGGCCGGCGACTTGCCGGCGACGCGGGCGGCGGTGACCGCACCCATGGCCGGGATGCTCCAGCTCGCATACATGCCCTTGAGGTTCGGATAGCGCGCCAGGACGCCCTGCGCCACTTCCTGCCCCTTGTTCGGATCGTTGTGGCCGGCCGCGACCACGAGGCGCACATCGGGATATTTCGCGCGCAGGCGGGCGATAAAGCCCTCGTAGCGCAGGTTCGTCACGTAGAAGTCGTTGGCGAAATACATCGCCGCGACATCGCCGGACCCGCCGATGGCGGTGGCGAGCTCGTCTGCGAGATACATGCCGAGCGCCAGATTGTCGGAGGAGATGATCGAGGCGTAGTCCTTGCCCGGATCCATGCCGTCGACAGCCTGGTCGATGAACACCACCTTGGTGCCGGCCTCGGAGATCTTCTTGTAGGCGCTCGCCGTCGTCTGGCCGTTCAGGGGAATGCTGACCAGGAGGTCGGGCTTCAGCACCGAGATCGCCTCGAGGTCGGCGATCTGCTTGGCGTCGTTCCAGTTCGCGTTAGTCTCGGCCACCACCTTGATGCCGAGCGCCTCGAACTGCTCCTTGAGGCCGATCAGCTGCTGGGATGCCCAGTCGTCGCCGAGCCAGCCCATCGAGATGCCGACGGTGAAATTGCCTGCCTTGATCTTGGCAGCCTGTTCGTCGGTGATGACGATCTTGGAGGCCGGAAAGCCCTCCTCGCCGCGCTGGCCGTCGCTGACGACCGTGTTGGTCAGGTCGTCGATCTTTGCGAGCTCCATCGTCTTGGCCGAAGGCTCCTTGAACCAGAGCGGATGCTTGACGCCCTCCGTGTTGTCGGCGGCCGCGAGACCGGGCACCGCGGCGACCAGAAGCGCGGCGGCGAGTTTCCTGAAGAGACGGTTCTTGAAGACATGCGCAGTCATGGCTTGGTTTCCTCCCAAGGTTGAGCGACGCCCGGAGACGGACGCCGGCGATCGGCATTTTCAGGGATTTCGGGCCGGAGCCGGGCGATTTCGCCCGCTACCGGTCCAGCATGAATTCGGTCAGCGCGCGGGCAAGGCGTTCCGGCGCCTCCAGCGCCAGGCTGTGCCCGCATTCCTCGAAGACCTCGGAGCGGGTGACGCCCTGCGACACGCGCTCCATCTGGTCGCGCACCAGGGTCCCGAAGAATTCCGGCGCGCCGATCGTCATGATCGGCAGCGTCAGCTTCGTCTTGATCAGTTCCTCGTTGATGCGCGCGTTCTTCAGGCCGGCCCGGTAGGTTTCGAGGCAGCCGCGCAGCCCGCCCGGCGCCGAAAGCCTGGCGATCCATTCGCTGATCGCCTCGTCGGTGATGGCATTCGGGTTCCAGGTCTCGGCCTTGATCCAGAATTCCCAGAATGCCCGCTCGCGCCCGGCGATCAGCATCTCCGGAAGATGCGGGATCCAGAAGAACGGAATGTGCCAGAGCCAGACGCCGTCCATGCGAAACTGCGACGAGACCTTCTCGGGCGTGAAGTTCGACCATTCCTCGAGACCCTGCCCCGAGAGCAGCATCTCGCAGAAGGACAGGGTCTTCACCCGCTCCGGCCGGGAGGCCGCAAGCGCATAGGCGAATTCGGCGCCGCGGTCCTCGCCGTGAAGGTGGAAGCGCTCGTGGCCGAGCGCCGTCATCAGCTCGGCGACGTCCGTGGCCGTCGTCAGGGAATCATATCCTTCTTCCGCCGGCGGCTTGTCGGTGTCGCCGAAGCCGCGCAGGTCGGGCGCGACGACGCGAAAATGCGGCGTCAGAAGCGGGATCAGCCTGTACCAGTAGTAATGTGTCTTCGGCGTGCCGTGCAGAAGCAGGAGCGGCTCGCCTTCGCCCGCCGTCACGTAATGCATCCGGATGCCGTTGACCCGCGCGCGGCCATGTTTCACCGCGGCACCCGTGTGATCGTAGATTTCGACCAAAGCCTATCCTCCCGCAAGCTTTTAGAACAAATCGTGTTGATCATTTACAATTGTTCAGGGAAAGTGTCAATCCCTCTCTGTTGCGTCGCTTCGGCAAAAGCCCGGCCCCCACGCCGAAAGCGACGGAGATCCGATGCATGCTGTCATGTCGACGCGTATGGAACAGGCCGTTTTTTCCTGGCTCTCCCGGGAAGGGGATCCGACGACAGTGAACATCACGAGCCTACATCGAGTGTCTGTTCAACCGCGGACCGAAGGGGCGGCCCTTGGCGGCGCCCCGCGAGGCGCTTTGCCTTTCGGTTGCGAATGTTTGACGCAGGGCGCCGGAGGAAGGTCATGGTCATGCCCGGAGGGAAAATGGTCGAAACCGCTGGATGCGGAGGCTGAAGGGCGGCATCGGCTCCAAGCGCCTTGTTGCGTTCCTGCAACCTGCCCTCGACGGACGCCCGCGGATTTCTCGTCGGCCGATCGCCGCAGGGGCTTCGCTGCCGGCGCCGTCATAATGCTGGCCAAATGCCCCGCCTTATGAGTTCAGCGCCATACGTCCGACGCGGTCAAACGGGAAAGACGATGACGGGCGCCATGACACCATCCGGACCCTCCATGAAGCTCTTTCGCCTCGCTCTTCTTGCCATTCTTTTCGTCTACATCCTGCCGACGCTCGCCTCGGCGGGGCTCTGGTATCTCAAGGAACGGCCGGACACCTGGCACAGTGCTGACTGGTCGTCTTCCGGGATCCTGCCGCGGCCCGAGGCCGACCGGGAGGCGGCGGTCTACGTGCTCTCGGCGCCGACCGGCGGGCTGAAGGGTGCGGTGGCGAGCCATGCCTGGATCGTGACCAAACGGAAGGGCGACCAGACCTACAACCGCTACGACAAGGTCGGCTGGGGAACGCCGATCCGCCGCAACATGCGCGATGCCGATGGCGCCTGGTATTCCAACACGCCGCGGATCGTGGTGGCGATCAGGGGCGAGGCGGCGGAGAGACTGGTGCCCGAAGTGGAGACGGCGATCCGGTCCTATCCCCATGCCGGCGCGGGCGCCTACCGGATCTGGCCGGGACCCAATTCCAACACCTTCGTCGCCCATGTGCTGCGCTCCGTGCCGACGCTCGGCGCGGTGCTTCCGCCCGATGCCGTCGGGCGCGACTACCTGCCCGGCGGGGCATTCTTCGCGCTCGACGAGGACGGCCTCGATCTCCACGCCACGCTTTACGGGCTTCTCGGCGTCTCCGCCGGGGTGCGCAGCGGCCTCGAACTGCATTTCCTCGGCCTCGTCGCCGGCCTCGACCTCGCAAGGCCGGGCATCAAGATCCCGGCGTTCGGGCGTTTCGGCATCTGACGGCGCGCCCTTCTGTCGCGCCGGGCCATGTCCGCCGGCCGAGCCTCGGCTCTTTCCAATCCGCCGCATCGTTGCTAGAGCTTGCCCGGACAGGGGGATGACGATGGGACGACGCCTGCGGGGAGAGAAGCGGCTTTGGCGGGCAATCGCGCTTGCCTGCCTGCTCGTCTTCCAGGCCATGGCCGTTGGTCTTGCCCATGCCGCCGGAGCGGACCGGCCCGTCCTCGATGCTTTCGGCAATCCGCTCTGCAGTGCAGGCCCCGCGGAGGGGCAGCCGTCGTCGCCGCCGCCGCATTCGCCTGCGGATTGTATGGCGCTTGCCTGCGGCATGGGCACCTCCGCCGTGCCGCCCGACCGGACGGCCGCGAAATTTCCGTTTCCGCAAAGCGCGGCCTTCCTTTTTGTCCTGTCGTCGCCTGACCGCGCCATTCCCTCGCCGACGCCGGATGCGCGCGAGACGGGCCAGCCGAGGGCGCCGCCGTTCCTCTCCTAGACGGCCTTTGCCATTCCGACTGTTCCCCCTTCCTTTCGACGCGCCTTGAGGCAAGGCCTCGGCGCAGCCGGAGATCCGCCATGAACATCCGCATGTCCTCGTCCGCCCGTTTCGGCCTCGCCACCCTGGCGCTTGCCGCGGGCCTTTTCTCATCAGCGCCGCTTTTTGCGCATGAATTCAAGCTTGGCGACCTCGAGATCGTCCATCCCTGGTCGCGGGCGACGCCCCCCGGAGCGAAGGTCGCGGCCGGCTATCTGAAGATCCGCAACGACGGATCGGCGCCGGACCGCCTCGTCTCCGTCACGGGCGCGATTGCCGGGCGCGGCGAGATCCATGAAATGAACGTCGATGGAAACGGCGTGATGACCATGCGTCCGCTGCCCGACGGGCTGGAGATCCCGGCCGGCGGCGAGGTCGAGCTCAAGCCGGGCGGCTTCCACATCATGTTCCTCGACCTGAAGGAGCCGGCGAAGGAAGGGGTGAAGTTCAAGGGAACCCTGACCTTCGAGAAGGCCGGCAGTATCGACGTCGAGTATGCGGTCGACAAGGCCGGCGGCGCGCCGCAGAAGCAGGACGATCACGGCGCTGGCGCGGCGCACGAGCATCAGGGCCATGGCGGCTGAGGCACCGCGCCGATCCCGACACCCGCACCATGTCCAGCCGAAGCGACCCCGTTTCGGCTGGACATGATCTGGAAACGCCACCGCATCGGGCAGGATGCGGTGGCGTCGTCGTTCCGGGTGTTTCCCGGCCGATGTGGTCGCGTGCGTCTACGTCCGGGGCTTCATGTTCTGCGGGTCGTAGAGCGGCCTGTAGCCGATGCCTGCGACCTCGACCGGATAGATATCGCCGAAATAGTCGACGTTCAGGATCCGGCCCTCCTGGCAATGGGACCAGGGCAGGTAGGCGAGCGCGATGTTCCTGCCGATCGTCGGGCCATAGGCGATCGAGGTCGTGTAGGAGCGGCGGCCGAGCGCGTCGACCAGCGTCTCCCCGGTCTCGGGGTCGAGCACCGGCAGGTTGCCGACCGGGTAACGCTTGACGCCGTGGCGGTCGGTGTTTTCGGTCATCACCAGCGTGCAGAGCATGGCCGGCTGGTGGGGCCTTGCCTTGTATTCGAGATGCTTCGCTTTGCCGCGGAAGTCGGCCTCCTTCACCTTCGGCCGGGCGAGGTCGCATTCGATGAGGTTGTACTGCGTCAGCAGATCGGCGTTCTGCAGGCGCAGGCTCTTTTCCATGCGGCGGGAATTGGCATAGGTCTCGACGCCGAAGGCCATGACGCCGGTCTCGCGCAGCGCATCCCAGACCGCGAGCCCGTCCGCGTAGGCCATGTGCAGCTCCCAGCCCTGCTCGCCGACATAGGAAATGCGGAAGGCGGTCACCGCCTTGCCCGCGATCTCGATCGGCCGGATCGCGGCGAAGGGGAAGGCGTCCGGATCGAGGCCGGCCGGATCGGCGACCACTTTCTTCAGCGTGTCGCGGGCATTCGGCCCCCAGATGCCGATCGTGACGAAGCGTTCCGAGACGTCGGTGACGGTGACATCGAAACCCTTGTCCTCGGCCAGCCGCTTCACATAGTGGAAATCGCGCGGGCCCGCATCGGCGCCGTCGATGACCCGGCAGCGGTCGGCCATGCGGATCACGGTCAGATCGGCGCGCACCATGCCTTCGTCGTCGAGGAAATGGGTGTAGATGCCCTTGCCGATATTGGCATCGCCGCCGATCCTGGCGGCGCAGACCCATTCCATCAGCGCCACATGGTCGGGTCCCTCCACGTCGAACATGTAGAAGTGGCTGAGGTTGACGATGCCGCAATCCTCGCTCATCGCCAGGTGCTCGGCATTGGAGACCCGCCAGAAATGGCGGTTGTCCCATTCGTTCTCGCGTACCGGCACGCGGTCGCCGTATGTTTCCAGGAGGTGCTCGTTGGCCTTGTAGCCGTGGGCGCGCTCCCAGCCGCCGAGCTCCATGAAATGGCCGCCGAGCGCGACCTCGCGCTCGTAGAAGGGCGAGCGCTTGACGTCGCGCCCCGTCGCATAGGGTTCGCGCGGATGGACGGCGGGGAAATAGATCTTCTGCGCCGCCTCGAAGGTGCGGCCCTCGATGAAGGATTCCGCAAGCTGGTGGGGGTAGAAGCGGGCATAGTCGATCGAATTGTGGTCGATCTCCGTGCGGCCGTCGGTCATCCAGTCGGCGATCAGCTTGCCGTAGCCGGGGCCGTCCTTGACCCAGATCGCCACGCAGTACCAGAGGCCGCGCACCTTCTGGCTCTCGCCGCAGGAGGGGCCGCCGGCGGCCGAGACTTGCAGCAGGCCGTTGAAGGAATGGCCCTCGTTGTAACCGAGCTCGCCGAGGATCGGCGTCAGCTCCATCGCGCGTTCGAGCGGCGCGAGGATCTGCTCCATGTCGAGGTCGCGCTGCGAGGGCGACAGGCGCGCCTCGTGCTTTTCGAGGATGTCGCGCGGATGGCAGAGGCGCGGATTGGTCTGCTCGTAATAGCCCCACTCGATCTGGCCGCCCTCGGTGGTCTTCGGGTCGCCGGTGTCGCGCATATAGGCCGAATTGCCCTGGTCGCGGAGCAGCGGATAGCCGATCTCCTTGCCGGTGCCCTCGAATTCGGTATAGGGGCCGAAGAAGGTCAGCGGATGGTCGACCGGCATCACCGGCAGGTCCTCCCCGACCATCTCGGCGATCAGCCGGCCCCAGATGCCGGCGCAGACGATGACGTGCTCGGCGTGGATCGTCCCGCGATGGGTGACGACGCCCTTGATGCGGCCCTTCTCGACGAGGAGGCCTGTGGCCGGCGTGTTGCCGAAGATCTGCAGCTTGCCGGTCTTCTCCGCCGCGTCGACGAGCTTGCCGGCCACCGTCTGCGAGCGCGGCACGACGAGGCCGGCATCGGGATCGAACAGGCCGCCCATCACCTGGTCCTCCTCGATCAGCGGGAACATCGCCTTGATCTCGGGCGGCGTGACAAGACGCGCGCGCGTGCCGAAGGCCTTGGCCGAGGTGACCTTGCGCCGGATCTCCTCCATCCAGGTCTCGTCGCCGGTGCGCGCCACTTCGAGGCCGCCGATGCGGGCGTAGTGGCCCATCTTCTCGTAGAAGTCGATCGAGTACTGGGTGGTCCAGACCGAGAGATAGTCGTGGCTGGTGGTGTAGCAGAAGTCGGACGCGTGCGCGGTCGAGCCGATGTCGGTCGGGATGCCGGATTTGTCGATGCCGACGATGTCGTCCCAGCCGCGTTCGATCAGGTGGTGGGCGATCGAGGCGCCGACGATGCCCCCGAGACCGATGATGACGACCTTCGCCTTTTGCGGAAACCCTGCCATGTTCTTGCGACCCTCATAATCCTGGTGCGGCGGATTTTACGGCCCTTGCCCCAGCCATCACAGCCTGTCTACGACATTCTTAAAAAGGTGCACGACCCCCGCCGGCGTCCGCGCGGCGCGCGCCGGTCGGGCGCTTACCGCGGACCTTGCAGGACGGCGTCGACCAGCCGGTCGATATCGGCGGCCGTGAACGGCTTTTCCACCGCCGGGCAGCGGCTGCGGGCGAGGAAGCGGCCGGCGGCCGGCCCCAGCGTGTCGCCCGTGACGAAGCCGATGCGGGTTGAAAGCGCCGGATGGGTGCGCGCCAGCCAGTCGAACAGCGTCGGGCCGTCCTCGTCCGGCATGCGGATGTCGCAGATGATGACGTCATAGGCGTCCGGCGCCGCGTCGAGCGTCCGTCGCGCGGCTGCGCCGCTGGTGACGATATCGCAGGAGAAGCCCGACGGCGCCAGCATGTCGCTCAGAAGCCCGGCGACGTCGACCTCGTCGTCGACGACGAGCGCCCGGCGCGCCATGATCGGCGCGGGAGGCCCCGCGTCGTGCCGCATCTCCGCGTCCGTGGCCGTGTCCGCGGCGAGCGGCAGGCTGACGGTGAAGCAGGCGCCGCCCCCTTGCCCGTCCGTGAGCGCCAGCGTGCCGCCGTGCCCCTCGATGAAGCCGCGCGAGACGCTGAGGCCGATGCCGGTGCCCGTCCCTTGCGGTTTGGTCGTGAAGAAGGGGTCGAAGATGCGGCTGCGGATCGCTTCGGGCACGCCGGGGCCGTTGTCGGCGACGCTGAGCGTGATGCGGTCCTCGGCCGCGTCATGGGCGGCCGTCAGATGGATCCGCCGGGGCAGGGGGCTTTCCTCCAGCGCCTGCCGGGCATTCATCAGCAGATTGACCAGCACCTGGTGCAACTGGTCGCTGTCGGCTGCGATGCGCGGCAGTCCAGGCGCGATGTCGCGGCTTACCTCGATCCCGGCCGTGCGCAGGCCGTAGCCGAGCATCTCGACGGCGCCGGTGACGAGGGCGTCGATGTCGACCGGTGCCCGTTCCGCCTTGCGCTGGCGCGCCATGGCAAGGAAGGTGCGCACGATCCGGGCGCAGCGGTTGGCCGCCGCCTCGATCTTGCCGGCGCGCTGCGCCATCTTCGCCGGATCGAGCGGCGTTCCGGGCGTTTCCGTCAGCTCCCGCAGCATCAGCGCCTGGCCGACGACGATCGACAGCGGATTGTTGAGCTCGTGCGCCACGCCGGCGAGCAGCGACCCGAGGGCCGCGAGCTTTTCCGTCTGGTAGAGCGCGTCGCGCTGGCGCTCGATTTCCGCGCGGGCGTGGTGCACCGCCGTCAGGTCGCGCAGATGGGCGGTGAAGAGCCTGGAGCCGGCAATCCGCACTTCCGTGATCGCCAGCTCGACGGGAAGGCGCGATCCATCCGCCCGCATCGCCTCCATCTCGACGCGGCGGCCGAGCACGGTCGCCTGGCCGGTCGCCATGTAGCGCTGCATGCCGGCGTTGTGACGGTCGCGGTATTCCGGCGGGATGATGAGCGACCCGATCGCTCGGCCGATCGCCTCGGCGGCACGGTAGCCGAAGGTCGCCTCCGCCGCCCGGTTGAAGGCGACGACCCGGCTGTCCTCGTCGACGACGACGATGCAGTCGAGCGCGGAATCGACCACCGCGCGATGCAGCGCCTGCTGGCCCGCGCGGATTTCCGCCTGTTCGGCGAGTTCGTCCTCGCGCTGCCTCAGGTCGGTGAGGTCGCGGCCGACGGCGATCACGCCCTCGACCGGTACGCCCTCGCTGCGGTAGGGCGTCAGGCTTTCCTGCACATAGCGCCGGCCGAGGCCCTCGTAGATCGCCCAGCCCTCGCGGCGGACGGTCTCGCCGGCCATCAGCCGCGCCTCGACGCCGGCATAGCCGCGCTCGACGGGCTCACCGAGGATCTCGCCGATGCGCCGGCCGATCACGGCCTCTGCCTGCCGCCCGACGAAATCGAGGAACTCGCGGTTGACGTAGCGATAGCGCCGCCCGAGGTCGAGGAAGACGGCGCGCGCCGGCATGGCGTCGATCAACGCCTGCAGCCCGTTTCGGCCGGGGATGGCGCCGGCGCCGGCCACGACCGGCATTTCCGTCATCGTCAGCGGCGTGACGTTCATGGCGTGCTCCGCGAGGGGGTGTAGACATAGCCGACGCCGCGCACCGTGCGGATCACCTCGGGCTTGGACGGGTCGGCCTCGATCTTGCGCCGCAGCCGGGTGATGCGGATGTCGATGCTGCGGTCCGCGCCGTCCGCCGCCTTCAGATGCGCCTTCGCCAGCAGTTCCTCGCGGCTCAGCGGCCGGTCGGGATGGCCGGCGAAGATCCTGAGGAGGTCGAATTCCATCGCCGTCAGCGGTTCTTCCGCGCCGTCGCCGGAAACGAGCCGCCGCCCCTCGAGGTCGAGCGTCAGGCGGCCGAAGCGCGGCGCCGCCGCTGAGGTCCGGTCGGGCTCCGGCTGCATCGCCGCGCGGCGCAGCACCGAGCGGATCCGCGCCTTCAGTTCCCTGAGGTCGAAGGGCTTGGTGATGTAGTCGTCGGCGCCGATCTCCAGGCCGACGACGCGGTCGACGATGCCGTCATTGGCGGTGACCATCAGGATCGGCGTCCGACCCTGCCGGCGCAGCCGCCGCGCGATCGAGAAACCGTCCTCCCTCGGCATGTTGACGTCGAGCAGCACGAGATCGGCCGGGTCCTCGGCGAGGCAGCGGTCGAGCGCGGCTCCGCCGTCTGCCGTGCGCACGAGAAAACCGTGCTGGCCGAGATAGTCGGCCACCATGTCCCGGACATCCTCCTCGTCATCGACGACGACGAGGCGTGCGCCTTTCTGTGACGTCATCGACCACCGTTCCGCCCTTACGCCGCGATGCCGGCGCCCCTACCGATTTTGCGCAAGAGTGCTTTAGAACGCAATGGGAAAGACATATGCGAAACGGAAGCGGCACCCGCTCCTTCCGGAACGGGCGCCGCTGCCTGCCTTGCCGTTTCCCTGTCCGCCCGCCTTTCGTCAGAGCAGGAAGTCGGAGGCGGTCAGGCCGGTGACGCCGACGACGTCGATGCGGATGTCGGCCATGCCGTCGCCGTTGACGTCGCCATAGACCGTGGTGTTGCCGTTCGCGGTTTCCGTCCAGAGATCGCCGGCGCTGCCGAAAAAGCTTTTCGTCGGCGAGAAGAAGAAGCTGCCATTGCCGGCGGTCGTCGTGTCGGCGTCGATCGCCGACAGGTCGATCCTGTCCTGGCCGCGGACGAAGTCCTTGATCGTGTCCCAGCCGGTCGTCGAGGTTTCGGAGACGGCGTTGAACTTGAACATGTCGTTGCCCGAGCCGCCCCAGAGGCTGTCCATCATCGCGCCGCCGATCAGCGTATCGTTGCCGGCATCGCCGTAGAGCGCGTCGATGTCGGCGCCGCCGCTGATCTTGTCGTTGCCGTCGCCGCCGCGCAGGATGTCGAAGCCGGCATCGCCGTTGACGAAATCGTTGCCGGTGCCGCCGTCGACCGTGTCGCTGCCATTGCCGCCGTTGAGCACGTCGCCGTCCGCGCCGCCCTGGATCGTGTCGTTGCCATCGCCGCCCCAGACGAAGTCGACGCCGTTGTCGCCGCGGATCGTGTCGTTGCCGGCATCGCCCTGGAGCGTATCGTTGCCGTCGTCGCCGTCGAGGAGATCATCGCCCGCGCCGCCGATCAGCGTGTCGTCGCCCTCGTAGCCGTAGAGCTTGTCATTGCCGGCCATGCCGTCGATCGTATTCTTGGCGGCATTGCCGCCGATGACGTTGGCCGAGGCATTGCCGGTGCCGTTCTGGTTGCCGGTGCCGTCGAGGTTGAGGTTCTCGATGTCGGCGCCGAGCGTGTAGGAGGCAAGCGTCGTGTTGACGGTGTCGATGCCGCCGCCGCCGGCCTCGCTGACCTGGTCGCCGGCATTGTCGACGACATAGGTGTCCATGCCGATGCCGCCGATCATCACGTCCGCCCCGAGGCCGCCGTCGAGATAGTCGTTGCCGTCCATGCCGCCGTCGAGGACGTCGTTGTCGATGCCGCCGAAGAGCTTGTCGTTGCCGCTTTCGCCGTAGAGCTTGTCCTTGCCCTCTCCGCCATAAAGCGCATCGTTGCCGCTGCCGCCATAAAGCGTATCATGGCCGTTCTGGGCGTCGATCGTATCGTTGCCGAGATTGCCGTAGAAGGTCTCGCCGCGGTTGGAGCCGGTGATCCTGTTGTCCAGTTCGTTGCCCCTCAGCGTGCCGCCGCCGGCAGGCGTCTCGAAGTCGAAGGGGTCGTCCCAGCTCGACACGTAGACGGAGCCGTCAACCTCGATGTTCTCGAGGTTGGCGCCCAGCGTGTAGCTGGTGCCGAGCAGGACCCGGACCGTGTCGATGCCTTCGTTGGCCTTCTCGACGATGGAGGCCGTCGAATCGCCGCCGATGTTGCTGTAGACGTCGTTGCCCTCGCCGCCCTGGAGAACGGCGTGGAAGTTGTTGTCGACGTTCAGCACGAAGGTGTCGTCGCCGGTGCCGCCATAGGCGGTCGCGCCGCCGAACAGTTCGAAACGATCGTTTCCGGCATCGCCATAGGCCTTGGCGGTCTCCGCGCCGCCGGTGCGCAGGCGGATGACGTCATTGCCGTCGCCGCCGCGCGCCGTCCCGCGGCCTTCGTCATAGAAGCCGAGTTCGAGGAAATCGTTGCCTTCGCCGCCGTCGATGATGTCGTCGCCATCGCCGGAGTAGAGGGCGTCGTCGCCCTTGCCGCCGAGAATCGTGTCGTCGCCGTCGCCGGTGATGATCGTGTCCTTGCCGTCATTGCCGAAGACGAGGTAGTCGCTGTCGTCCGCGGCGCTCCAGTAGTCGTTGCCGTTGGTCAGCGTGATCTTCTTGTAAGCCATGTCGCTCTCCCGTGTCCCGTTGTCGCTGTTGCGTGATCCCCGGCCCCGCCGGTTGGATGACGCTGTTATCGGTGACGGACGTTACGACACGATCCCGGCCGGAGCGGCCGTCGTGTTTCAATTGTTTCACTACAAACGATAGGGCGGCGCCGGCGGGTCGGGTCCGCGGGTGACGAGATAAGAGAGTCTGGAAATCAGGCGCTTGAACCGGCATGCGACGGCGAATGTCCGTCAGCCCTTCTGCGCCGATCCCCCCTGCGCCGATCCTCCCTGTGTCGGGCCTTCATCCGCCACGAGACGGTAGCCCCGGCCGCGCACCGCCTCGATCACGTTCCCACCGTCGCGTTCGAGCTTTCGGCGGAGCCGGGCGATGCGGCGGTCGATCGAGCGGTCGGCGGCCTCGCCGTCGCTCGCCGGTGCCCGTTCCAGGAGGTCGTCGCGGCTGAGCACATGCCCCGGCCGGTCGAGGAAGCATTTGAGAAGGGCGAATTCCGACGGCCCGAGCGGATCTTCCCCTCCGTCTGCATGGACGATCTTCTGGGCCGAGAGGTCGATGGCGACCGCGCCGAGACGCATCAGCCGCGCTGGTGCGGCCGGATGGCCGCTCCGCCGCAGGAGCCCTCGAAGCCTTGCCAGAAGCTCGCGCGGGGAGATCGGCTTCTCAAGGAAATCGTCGGCGGTCGTCTCCAGTCCCAGCACCCGTTCGAAGGGGCTGGCGGCGCCGCTGAGGAAGAGGATCGCCGGCATCGCGGCGTCGTCGAAACGGGCCGCAAGTCCGTCGGCGATGTCGAGGCCGCTTTCCGTGCCGAGATGCAGGTCGAGCACGATCGCCTGGGGATGGAAACCGGCAAGGATGCAGCGCGCCTCGGTGCCGTCGGCGGCGGGCCGTGCATCGAAGCCATGGGCGCAGAGATAGTCGGCGAGCGTTTCGGCCAGCACGACGTCGTCGTCGACCAGAAGGACACGCGGTCTGTCGTCGGAGGGCATGCGGCGTCCTCGTCCCTTGGCCGGATGGTCGTGCGCCGCGGCCCGTGCTAGGCAGGCGACATCGTCCTTTCTTTCATGGCGGCAGGCGGATGACAACGGCTGGATCCCGAGCGATCGCGGACGGGTCGGAGCGGACGGGCATCGTGGTGGTGGAGGACGATCCGGACCTGCGCGACACGGTGGTCGACTATCTGCGCATGAGGGCCTTCGACGTCGAGGGACTCGGCGACGGGGCGTCGCTGCGCGCGCTGTTTACGGCGGCCGCTCCCCCGGCTTTGGTGCTGCTCGACATCGATCTGCCCGGCGAGAACGGCCTGTCGCTCTGCCGCTGGCTGAAGCGGGAAAGCCGGGCCCGGGTCATCCTCGCGACCGGCGCGGCGCAACCGCTCGACCGGATCGTCGGCCTGGAGGCCGGTGCGGATGCCTATGTCGTCAAGCCCTACGATCTGCGGGAACTCGTCGCCCGCATCCGTGCCCTGCTCAGGCGTCCTGCTGCCGCGCCGCTCCGCGATCCGGCGCCTGCGGCCGTCGACGAAAGGCCCGGCCTGATGATGTTGGGTCCTCACCGGCTCGACCGTGCCGGCCGCAGGTTGACGGACGCGGCCGGCAACGATCTTGGCCTGACGCCGGCCGAATTCGCGCTTGCCTGCCTGTTCGCCGAGCGGCCGAACCGCATTCTGAGCCGCGCCGTTCTCTGCGGGGCGCTGCGCGAGCGCGGCCCCGGGCCGGGCGACCGCGCGGTCGACGTCACCGTCGCGCGCCTGCGCCGCAAGATCGAGACGGAGGCCGCGCCCGCGCGCCTGATCGTCACGGTCAGGAACGAAGGGTATCGGTATGAAATACACTCCATGCGTGAATTCCGTTCGCGTGACGGCGGATGACCGCGGAAAGAGCGGGCATTCCCCAAGGGAAGGCAGGGGGTCGGCGAATCACTTCGCATCGTGTCAATAGTCAATCCTGCTAGGTCATGAGGCTTCAACAATTCCAAGGAGATGGCCTTTCCGATCCCAAGCTTTGTCGGACAAACTTGGCGACATCCTTAACCTTGGATTAACCACTGGTTCCTAGGATGGTCCTGCATAGCAAGCAGTGCTCCCTCCAACGGACCTGCCCTTCAAGGATAAGACATTTCCTCTTCCACCGGTTGTGGCGGCGGGCGAACAGCGGCGTTTGCCGGGCGGCGTCATCATCGCCCGCGCGCGTCCTTCCTCGCCGGAATCGCCACGCATGCACCGTCGCATGATGCGGCCGTTACCGAACGTCTTCTGACAGATCGAACATCCGCGACGTCGAGCGCCGCCGGACCGCCGGCGTGACTGCGCGCCGTCGTGGTCCGACTGCCGCCGCCCATGGGACCACGCCGTTGAACATTGCCCTGATTGACGACAGCCGCTCCGTTCTCTTCGCGCTGACGCTCGCCCTCTCGGAGCTCGGCGGCGTCGAGATCCAGTCCTTCGTGGATCCCGCCGAAGCGCTCGTCGCCTGCGGCAACACCGTCTTCGACCTCGTCATCGTCGACCACACCATGCCGAGGCTGACCGGCATCGACGTCATCCGGGCGCTGAAGCGCTATGACGCCTATGCGCTCGTGCCGATCGTGATGATCACGTCCGAAAGCGACCGGGCGATCCGGATCGAGGCGATCGAGGCGGGCGCGACCGAATTCCTGCGCAAGCCCTTCGATTCGATCGAGCTGAAGGCGCGCGTGCGCAATCTCCTGTCGCTGCGCGAGGCCCAGACCGCCATCGCCGGCCGCGCTGAAAAGCTCGCCGTCGCGGTCACCGACGCGACGCGCGATCTCGCGGCGCGCGAGGAGGAGATGATCTGGCGGCTCGCCCGGGCGATCGAGTTTCGCGACGGCCACACCGGCGACCATGTCTCGCGCGTCGCCGAGATCTCGCGGCTGATCGCCGAGGCGCTCGGCCATGACGCCCATTTCTGCCGCATGGTCTATCTCGCCGCGCCCCTGCACGACGTCGGCAAGATCGGCATCCCCGACGGCATCCTCAACAAGCCGGGACGGCTGACGGCCGACGAGTTCGCCCGCATGCGCGAGCATGTGGCGATCGGCGAGCGCATCCTCGACCGGGGCTCTTCCGAACTCGTGCGCGTCGCCGCGCGCATCGTCGCCGGCCACCATGAAAAATGGGACGGCAGCGGCTATCCGCGCGGCCTTGCGGGAAGCGCGATCCCGATCGAGGGGCGCATCGTCGCCGTCGCCGACGTGTTCGAGGCGCTCTCATCGGAGCGCCCCTACAAGGCGGCCTGGCCGCTGACGAAGGCAGCCGCCGAAGTGGTGGCCGGCAGCGGCTCCCATTTCGACCCGGCCTGCGTTGCCGCCTTCTGCCGGCAGTGGCCGCAGATCGCCGCGATGATGGGCCTTTCCGATTGCCCGCCGCTGGAGCCGGCGCCCCCCGTCCGGGCGGTCGCCTGATGACGAACCAAGGAGACCGGCCATGAGCCAGACCGTTCCGGAACCCCTCACGCTAACGCCGCCGCTGACGATCCGGTCGATCGACGGGCTGCACGCCCGCCTGCTCGCGCCGCTGCAGGCCGGTCGCTCCGTCGTCCTCGAGATCGAGACGGAGGCCGATTGCGATCTGAGCGTGCTCCAGCTTCTCGAGGCGGCGCGCCGCTATGCCCGCGAGCGCGGCGTTTCCCTCACCCTGTCGAACCCCGTCGGCGCGCGGATCCGCGAAACGCTCGGCCGCGCCGGCTTCCTGTCGGACATGGATGCGGACGCGTCCAGGTTCTGGTTTCACCGAAAGGACGTCCAATGAGTGCCAGCATTCTCACCGTCGATGATTCCGCCAGCATCCGGATGACCACGAAGATCACGCTTTCGAACGCCGGCTACAAGGTGACCGAAGCGGTGGACGGCCTCGACGGACTGAACAAGGCGAAGAGCGGCCAGTTCGACCTCATCGTCACCGACCTCAACATGCCGAACATGAACGGCATCCGGATGATCGAGGAACTGCGCAAGTCGCCTGCCCATACCGGCATCCCGATCATCTTCCTGACGACGGAATCGGATGCAGACATGAAGGCGAAGGCCAAGGCGGCGGGTGCCACCGGCTGGATCACCAAGCCCTTCGATCCGGAAACGCTCGTCAAGATCGCGCGCAAGGTGCTCGGCAAATGACCCTCGACCCCATCCAGGTCTTCCGCACGGAGGCGGTGGAGCTTTTCGAGCAGATCGAAAGCGGCCTGCTCGACCTCCTGCACGACCTCTCCGACCACGACCAGATCGATGCGGTGTTCCGCGGGCTGCACACGCTGAAGGGCTCGGGGGCGATGTTCGGCTTCGACGCGCTCGCGGCCTTCACCCATCATTGCGAGACGGCCTTCGACCGTGTGCGCAAGGGCGAGGTGCCGGCGACGAGCGAGCTCGTCGCGGTGGTCCTCGAGGCGCAGGACCACATGCGCGCCCTCGTCGAGACGCCGCATGGTGACCACGAACAGGCCGGAAACCGGCTGCTCGCGCGGCTCCATGCCGCCGTCGGCGCAGGGGCTGCGCCCGGCGCCGGGGCGCCGCCGCCCGCATCCGGGCCGCGCAGGCCGGCCGAGGCGCCCGCCGCCACCGCCTACGACATCCGCTTCCGCCTGCCGGCCAACGCGATGGCCAACGGCACCAATCCGCTCGGCCTTCTCGACGAACTCGCCGAGCTCGGCGCCTGCGAGATCCGCGTCGATCTGACCCGGCTGCCGTCGCTCGCCGAACTCGTGCCGACGGACCTTTATCTCGGCTGGCACGTGCATCTCGTCACCGATGCGCCGCGCTCGGCGATCGACGACGTCTTCATCTTCGTCATGGACGACATGGAGCTTCAGGTCGAGGCATCCCCGCCGGAGGCCGAGGCTGAACCCCGCACCGCCGAACAGGCCGCCGAGCCGGTCCGGCGCGAGACCGCCTCCGCGCCGGTGCCGGCCGATGTCAAGCCGGCCAAGGCGGCCGAAAACGTCCGCGTTCCGGCCGAGCGCCTGGACGAGCTGATGGACCGGGTCGGCGAGCTCGTCATCGCCCAGTCGCGCCTGTCGCAGCTCGCCCATGCCAGCATCGACATCCACCTGCGCAACGTCTCCGAGGATGTCGAGCGCCTCTCCGGCGAGTTGCGCGACACAATGATGGTGCTGAGGATGGTGCCGGTCGGCAGCCTGTTCGGCCGGTTCCGCCGCCTCGTGCACGATCTCGCCCGCGAGACCGGCAAGTCGATCGAGCTCGTCACCGAGGGCGAGACGACCGAGGTCGACAAGACGGTGATCGAGCGCCTCTCCGATCCGCTCGTGCATCTGGTGCGCAATGCGATCGACCACGGCCTCGAAACGCCCGCCGAGCGGCGCGCGAGCGGCAAGGGCGAGACCGGCACGGTGGTGCTTGCCGCCACCCAGTCGGGCGGGGAGGTGATCATCACCATCCGCGACGACGGGCGCGGCATCAACCGCGAACGGGTCCGCGCCAAGGCGGAAGCCTCCGGCCTGATCCAGCCCGGCGCTGCGCTCGCCGACCAGGACCTCCTGCAGATGATCTTCCAGCCGGGCTTCTCGACGGCGCAGCAGATCACCAGCCTTTCCGGCCGCGGCGTCGGCATGGACGTGGTCAAGAAGACGGTCGAGGCGCTGCGCGGCACGATCGACATCGTCAGCCGGCCGGGCGAAGGCTCGGAGGTGGCGCTGCGCATCCCGCTGACGCTCGCCATCATCGACGGGCTGCTGATCCGTGTCGGCAAGGGCCGCTACGTCATTCCGCTCTCCGCCGTCGAGGAATGCCTCGAACTGTCGCTCGACGAGGACCTGCGCTCGCGCGGGCGCAGCTTCATCTCGCTGCGCGACAGCCTGATCCCCTACATCCGGCTGCGGGAGCTGTTTGCCACCGGGACCGAACCCGAACTGCACCAAAAGGTCGTCGTCGTCTCGACCGGCACCGAGCGCGTCGGCCTCGTCGTCGACCAGATCATCGGCGACCACCAGACGGTGATCAAGTCGATGTCGAAGCTGCATCAGGACGTCGTCACCTTCTCGGGCGCCACCATCCTCGGAGACGGCGGCGTGGCGCTCATCCTCGATGTCGGCCATCTCGTGGCCGCCGGCCAGAAACAGGAGGCGCATATGCGCGCGGCAGGATGAACCAGATCGCCCGGAAACAGGAATTCGACCAGATCTGGAACGGTGCCGAGCAACTCGAGGTGCTGATCTTCTGCCTGAACGGCGAAACCTTCGCGCTGGAGGCGACGATCGTGCAGGAGATCCTCGACCTGGTGCCGGAGACGCGCGTTCCCGGCAGCATGGCCTTCGTCTCCAGCGTCATCAATTTCCGCGGCAAGGTCATCCCGCTCGCCGACATCCGGCTCGCCTTCGGCATGCAGCCGGCCGAGGCGACGATCGACAGCCGCATCATCGTGCTCGAGCAGGTGATCGAGGGCGAGGCGACGCTGGTGGGGCTGAAGACCGACAAGGTCAACGAGGTCACCACGCTCGCCCGCGCCTCGGGCGAGCCGCCGCCGAGCGTCGGCATGCGCTGGCGCCCGGACTACATCCAGTGCCTGGTCAAGCGTGACAGCGAATTCATCATCATTCCGAACCTTGGGGAAATCTTCGCCAGGAAATCGTGAGGCCGGGGCGGCCCGCGGATCCCAGATCGAGACATTGACAGAAGTGGACTGACACCATGCGACTGGCCATCAAGACGAAACTCATCGCCACCTTCTCCGCCGTGATCCTCCTGTCCGGCGTCAGCATGTATGTGGCTGTGCAAAATCTGGCCCAGCTCAACGAGACGATGGACAAGGTCGTCAACGGCCGCGCCGCCGCGACGCTCGGTCTCAGCCAGCTGCAGACGCTGGCAACGGACGTGGCGTCGAACACGCGGCAGATCATCCTCAGCTCGGATCCGGCGGAGATGGAGGCGATCGGGAAGGCGCTCGCCGCCCGGAACGCCGAGATCCTGGAGAAATCCGATCAGGTCCGCGCCAAGCTGACGACCGACACCGGCCGGGGCTATCTCGACGCCTTCAAGAAAAAATGGGCCGATTACTGGGCGCGCAACATCGAACTGCAGGGCATGACGCTGAAGAACACCGATGTCGAGGCGCTGCGCATCTCGACGACCGACGGCAGCGCGGCCATCGATGCCGCGTCGAAAGTGTCGGACGCGCTTTTCCTCCAGATGAAGGACGCCGCCGCGCGGGCGGAGCCGGGTGCGCTTGAGAAATTTGCCGAGATCGCAGAGGTCCGCACCGACATCAGCGATTTCTTCCGCCAGCACCGCAACATCCTGCTCGCCAGCGGCGACCCGGAACGCCAGGCGGTCTGGGTCGAGGACTACAACGCGGCTGGGGCGGACGTCGCCTCCACTCTTGCCGCCCTGTCCTCGGGGCTCGCCGGCCAGCAGCGCCAGACGGCGGTCGCGCTCGAAAAGGCCTTCGCCGACGTCAAGGATGCAGCCGACCGCTCGAACGCGCTGTCGATCGAGAAGAGCAACTATTTCGCCAACAAGCTTGCCAACACCGAAATGCGCGCTGCCCGCGAGGAGGCGATGAGCTCGCTCAACGACCTCATCACCTTCAACGGCGAGCGGCAGGCGGAAGAACTGCGCGCCTCCGCGGCGGCCTATGACTCGAGCCGTGCCCTGCTGACCGGCCTGCTCGTCGCCTCGACGCTGATCGCCATCCTCGCCGCGCTCTGGATCGTGCTGTCGATCGGCAAGGGCCTGCGCAAGGCGAACGAGGCCGTGCGCAGCGTGGCCGAAGGCGACCTGACCCGCTATGCGACGATCACCACGAAGGACGAGATCGGCGACCTGCTCGGCTATGTCAACACGATGATCGAGCGCCTGCGCGCCGTCGTCGGCGACGCACTCTCCGCTTCCGACAACGTCTCGTCCGGCAGCCAGGAACTGTCGTCGAGCTCGGAGCAGCTGTCGCAGGGCGCGACAGAGCAGGCGTCTTCGGCCGAGGAAGCCTCTGCCTCGATGGAGGAGATGGCCGCCAACATCAAGCAGAACGCCGACAATGCCGCCCAGACGGAAAAGATCGCCCGCCAGTCGTCGAAGGACGCCGAGGCGAGCGGCGAGGCGGTCAGCCGTGCCGTCGGCGCCATGCGCACCATCGCCGAGAAGATCTCGATCGTGCAGGAGATCGCCCGCCAGACCGACCTTCTCGCGCTGAATGCGGCCGTCGAGGCGGCGCGCGCGGGCGAGCACGGCAAGGGCTTCGCCGTCGTCGCCTCGGAGGTGCGCAAGCTCGCCGAGCGCAGCCAGGCGGCGGCCGCCGAGATCAGCGCGCTGTCCGGCGACACCGTCAAGGTGGCGACCGAGGCCGGCGAGATGCTGACGCGGCTGGTGCCGGACATCCGCAAGACCGCCGAACTGATTTCGGAGATCTCTGCGGCCTGCCGCGAGCAGGACATCGGCGCGAGCCAGATCAACGAGGCGATCCAGCAGCTCGACAAGGTGACGCAGCAGAATGCCGGCGCGTCGGAAGAGATGTCGGCGACCTCGGAGGAACTGGCCGCCCAGGCCGAGGAACTCCAGGCCTCCATCGCCTTCTTCCGGGTCGAGGATGCACCCGCTTCCCGTCCGCAGCCGGTGAGAAAATCCGCCGCCCGGCCCGTCGCGTCGGCGAAGCCCGCGGCCCATCGCGCCGCCGCCCCGGCGCGCCGGCCGGTCGCACCGCAGCACAGCGTCGCCGCCCAGCAGGCCCGCGCCCGCGGCTTCGCCCTCGACATGTCGATGGGCGGACCGGATGCCGACGATGCCGACTTCCGCGAAAGCGCCTGAGGCGGTTCAGGCTGGAAAAGGGCGGCGGGGCTCCGGTCCCGCCCGGGCCCGGGACATCCGCCGGGGGCGGGGGATGGCCGGATTGAGGAATGACCGGCGCATGATCGCGCCGGGCCCGGCTTCCGGGCGATCCTGTCGCAGGCCCGCATGAGCAGGCCGGGCGACATCGCCGAATGCGATACGCCCGGGGGGCGGCGCTTCAGAATGCATCCTGTCCGATTTGGGGAAACTGGACCATGCGCGTGACCATCAAACTGAAACTTGCCCTGGCCTTCGGGCTCATCATCCTGTTTTCCTGCGGCCTGGCGCTGCTGGCGATCAACAATCTTTCGTCCCTCAATACATCCGTTACGTCGATCGTGCAGGGGCCGGCAACGAACCTTCAGCATTCGTTCGATCTCTCCGATGCGGTCATGCGCTCGATCCGCGCGGAGAAGAATGTCGTCATCAATACCGATGCGACCCAGATCTCGTCATTTGCTCAGGAAGCACGTACCGAGCGCGCGAAGATCGGCGAGGTTCTATCCAAGCTGGAAAGCAATGCAACGGGCCCTATCCGGGAGCAGACGGACAAGTTTAAGGCCATCCTGCCGGAATTCGAGTCCACACAGGAGGCTGTTCTGCGGCTTGGTATCGAGAACACCCCGGACAGCAACCGTCGGGCAGGGGAAATCTCGATGGGGCAAGGGCGAAAACTGGCGACCGACATGAGCCTGTCGCTGGACGCCATCAATACCTCGGTCACCGACGATCTGCGTGCCACCGATGCGGAGACGAACGACCTTTATACGAATTCGCTCACCATGCTCTTTTCCGGCCTCGCCGTGATGGCGGTGGTATCGATCGTGATCGCCACATGGATTGCCGTCAGCGTCAACTCGGGGCTGAAGAAGATCAAGGCGATTGCCGACGCGGTGGCGATCGGCGACCTCGACCAGAATATCGAAATCAGGACCAATGACGAGATCCGCGACGTCGCCAACTCGGTCGCGGTGATGACCGGCAACCTGCGCAACACCGCCAACATCGCCGACCAGATCGCCAATGGCGACCTGACGGTCTCGCCGAAGCCGCTCTCCGACAAGGACACGCTCGGCAAGTCGCTCGAAAGCATGGTCGAGCGGCTGCGCGCGATCGTCGCCGACGCGCTTGCCGCCTCCGACAACGTCTCGTCGGGCAGCCAGGAACTGTCGTCGAGCTCGGAGCAGCTCTCCCAGGGCGCGACCGAGCAGGCCTCGTCCGCCGAGGAAGCCTCCGCCTCGATGGAGGAGATGGCCGCCAACATCAAGCAGAACGCCGACAATGCCGCCCAGACGGAAAAGATCGCCCGCCAGTCGTCGAAGGACGCCGAGGCGAGCGGCGAGGCGGTCAGCCGTGCCGTCGGCGCCATGCGCACCATCGCCGAGAAGATCTCGATCGTGCAGGAGATCGCCCGCCAGACCGACCTTCTCGCGCTGAATGCGGCCGTCGAGGCGGCGCGCGCGGGCGAGCACGGCAAGGGCTTCGCCGTCGTCGCCTCGGAGGTGCGCAAGCTCGCCGAGCGCAGCCAGGCGGCGGCCGCCGAGATCAGCGCGCTGTCCGGCGACACCGTCAAGGTGGCGACCGAGGCCGGCGAGATGCTGACGCGGCTGGTGCCGGACATCCGCAAGACCGCCGAACTGATTTCGGAGATCTCTGCGGCCTGCCGCGAGCAGGACATCGGCGCGAGCCAGATCAACGAGGCGATCCAGCAGCTCGACAAGGTGACGCAGCAGAATGCCGGCGCGTCGGAAGAGATGTCGGCGACCTCGGAGGAACTGGCCGCCCAGGCCGAGGAACTCCAGGCCTCCATCGCCTTCTTCCGCGTCGACCAGACCGGTGCCAAGGCGAAGCCGGCGGTTGCGCACAAACCCGTCTTCCGCCCGCAGGCAAAGCCGGTCGCGCGTCCCGCCGCCAGCGCGGCGCCGAAGAAGGTCGCCGCCCCGGCGCAGCACAGCGTCGCGGCGCAGCAGGCCCGCGCCCGCGGCTTCGCCCTCGACATGTCGATGGGTGGACCGGACGCCGACGACGCCGACTTCCGTGAGAGCGCCTGATCATGGCCGGCGCCTCCTCCGAATCCCAGTTCGTCACCTTCAGCCTCGGTGACGAGGTCTTCGCCCTGCCGGTCTCGGTCGTGCGCGAGATCCTCGACCACGAGGAGGCGTTCAAGATCCCCCATGGCCCGGATTATCTCCTCGGCCTCCGGGATGTGCGCGGCCAGGGGGTGCCGGTGATCGATCTGCGGCTGAAGCTCGGCATGACCCGCACGGTCCGCACGCCGCACACCCGCATTCTCGTCCTCGACGTGCCGATGCGCGAAAGGACGCTGGCGCTCGGCCTCGTCGCCGACAAGGTGTTCGAGGTCACGCCCTTCCGCCACGACGAGATCGAGCAGGCGCCGGACATCGGCGCACGCTGGAACTCCGACTATATCGCCGGCGTGGTGCGCCGCAATGGCGGCTTCGTCGTCATCATCGACCTCGTCCGGCTGTTCTCCGGCGATGCCGGTGCGTTGGGCGGCGCGGCCGGGCGAATGGCGGTTCCCGCCTGAGGCGAGGCCCGGGCGCCTGCCGCCCGGGGCATCATGCTGTGACGGCCGACGGTGTCCTCGCGCGCAAGCGCCTTCTCGAAGGCGCTTGCGCGCCGGGCACGGGCGCCAAGGAGAGTTTTGCGTGAGCGCGATGACCAGGACCTCGTCCTTCGAGGACAGGCTGAGTTCGAGGAACTTTGCCCGCCTGTCGAAGTACATCTACGATTACAGCGGCATCAAGATGCCGCCGAGCAAGCTGACCATGCTGGAGGGGCGGTTGCGCAAGCGGCTGCGCGCCACCGGCATTGCGACGTTCGACCGCTATTGCGACTTTCTCTTCCGCGACGGCGGGCTGGAGACGGAATCGATCTACCTGATCGACGCCGTCACGACCAACAAGACGGATTTCTTCCGCGAGCCGAACCATTTCGACTATATGGCTTCCGTCGTGCTGCCGGAACTCGCCAGGGCCGGCCATCGCCGCGTCAGGGCCTGGAGTTCCGCCTGTTCGACCGGCGCGGAACCCTATACGATGGCCATGGTGCTCGCCGATTTCGCCGAGGCGACGCCCGGCATCGAATTCAAGATCCTGGCAAGCGACCTGTCGACCGAGGTGCTGGAGACCGCCCGTGCCGGGATCTATCCGCGGGACCTGATCTCGCCCGTCCCCCCGGCGATGCAGGCGAAATACGTGATGACGGCGATCGACCGAAAGCGCCGCGAGGTGCGCATCGTGCCGTCGCTTCGCGCCCGTATCGGCTTCGCCCGGCTGAACCTGATGGACGCGTCCTACGGCGTCGGCGACCCGATGCACATGATCTTCTGCCGCAACGTGCTGATCTATTTCGACAAGCAGACGCAGGCGCATGTGCTGTCGCGCCTGTGCGACTGCCTCGCGCCCGGCGGATACCTCTTCATCGGCCATTCGGAATCGGTGACGGGCATCCCGCTTCCCGTCCGCCAGGTCGCCAACACCATCTTCAGGAAGGTCTGAACCGCATGGGCAAAAAGATCCGTGTGCTGATCATCGACGACTCCGCCAGCGTCCGCCAGACGCTGACATCGGTGCTTGCGGCCGATCCGGCGATCGAGGTGATCGGAACGGCGTCTGATCCGTTCATGGCGGCGAAGCGGATCCAGGAGGACATTCCCGACGTCATCACCCTCGACGTGGAAATGCCGCGCATGGACGGCATCACCTTCCTGCGCAAGATCATGGCGCAGCGGCCGATCCCGGTGGTGATGTGCTCGTCGCTGACGGAGGCGGGGTCCGAGACGCTCCTCCAGGCCCTTGAGGCAGGCGCGGTCGACATCATCGTCAAGCCGCGCATCGGTGCTGCCGACTACCTCGCCGAATCGGGCATGCGCATCTGCGAGGTGGTGAAGAGCGCGGCCCAGGCGCGGATCGGCTCCGGCCGCTCCGCGCGAAGGCCGGTGGGCGGCGCCTCGCCGCAGGCGAAGCTGACGGCCGACGCGGTGCTGCCGCCGCCGACCGGCAAGGCCATGGCGCGCACGACCGAAATGGTCGTCTGCGTTGGCGCGTCGACGGGCGGCACCGAGGCGCTGCGGGAAATGCTGGAGCAGCTTCCCGGCAACGCACCCGGCATCGTCATCGTCCAGCACATGCCGGAGAAATTCACCGCCGCCTTCGCCCGGCGGCTGAACGGGCTCTGCGAGATGGAGATCAAGGAGGCCGAGGACGGCGACACGGTGCTGCGCGGCCATGTTCTGATCGCGCCCGGCGACCGCCACATGCTGCTCGAGCGGCAGGGCGCGCGGTATTATGTCTCGGTCAAGTCGGGGCCGCTCGTCTCGCGCCACCGCCCCTCCGTCGACGTCCTCTTCCGCTCCGCCGCCCGCTCCGCCGGCGCCAATGCGATGGGCGTGATCATGACCGGGATGGGCGACGACGGCGCGCGCGGCATGGAGGAGATGCACCAGGCCGGCGCCCTGACGATCGCGCAGGACGAGGCGAGTTCCGTCGTCTTCGGCATGCCGAAGGAGGCGATCGCGCGCGGCGGCGTCGACAGGATCGTTCCCCTCGACCAGATCGCGCGCGAGATCCTGGCCCAGGACCGTCGCCGCTGAACGGCGTGTCGCGGTTAGGCGGTCGTTAACCATAATCGGGGACACTCGTCGCACCGCGCCATGAATCGAAGGCGCCGGCTCAAGAGCGATGGCAAGGCTCGTCGTTGCGAGGACCCCCGCGATGCCCGTCATAACATTCGCCAACACCAAAGGCGGCGCCGGCAAGACGACGGCGGTGCTGCTGCTTGCGACCGAACTGCTGCGGCGCAGGCATCGCATCGCCATCATCGACGCCGATCCGCAGCGCTGGATCTCGCGCTGGCACGAGACGGCCGGCCGGATGGACGGGCTGTCGGTGGTCAGCTACGTCACCGCCGCCTCACTCCAGCACCATGTCGATCAGGCGCGGCGGCAGGCCGATTACGTCATCATCGATCTGCCCGGCGCTTGCACGCCGCTGATGGCGACCGCGATCGGCCTCTCGGACCATGTGATCATCCCGATCCAGGGCTGCGCGATGGATGCCCAGGGCGGCGCCCAGGTGCTCGAGCTCTTGCACTATCTCGATCGCCGCGCCGGCATCCGCATCCCCCATTCGGTGCTCCTGTCGCGGGTCAATTCGATGGTGACGACGCGGGCGCTGCAGGCGGTGAAGACGCTGCTCGCCGACCGGCGTGTGCATGTCTTCGACACGCCGATCATCGAGCGTTCCGCCTATCGCGACATGTTCGACCATCGCGGGCCGATCACGCAGATGAATCCGGAAAAGGTGAGCAACCTCGACAAGGCGCTGAAGAACGCCGATCTCTACGCCGAGGAGGTGCTGAGGCTGGTGCCGGCTGCCGGCCGCCCCGCGGCGATGATGCCGCAGGCCGCCTGATCAGAACAGGGCGTCGGCGAAGAGGTCTTCCTCGTTTTCGGCCGTGACGGGAGGCAGGGCGGCGCTTGCCGCAAGCGGCAGGAAGGCCGCATGGATCACCCGCTCCTGCGCCATCGTGTAGACGCCGTGGATCCCGGCGCTGAGCGGCGCGATCGCCTCGGCGATCCCGTCGAGGTCGATCGTGCCGCGCGGGGCGAGGCCCGCCGCAAGGTCGACGCATTCGCCGAGAACCCCGCCGAGTTCCGTCTGGAAGTCGAGCGTGGCAATCGCCGCGTTCATCCGGCTGAAGACGGCCTGGCCTTCCTCGGAAAAGGCGGTGAGCCCCGTCTCCATCTCGGCGCAGACGCCGCGGATCGCGGCGAGCGCGTCGGTCAGCGGGCCGCCGATGTCGCCGACCGTAACGCCGTCCTTGCGGGTCAGCGCCTGCGCGGCCGCCTCCACCTTGCGCAATTCGGTGACCGTCGCGTCGGCCGGGCCTTCGAGCTGGGCGGCGAAATGGCGCAGTTCGCCGCTGACGACGTTGACGGCGCGGCCCTCGTCGCCGAGGCGCGAGCAGCGCAGGTTCGAATTGAGCGCCATGTAATGGATATCGGTCTTGATCGCCCGGATCACCTCGATGCCCTTCATCAGGTCGTCCGCCGTGCCGACGACGGTCAGCACCACCTCGTCGGCGTCGCGGCTCGATCCCTCGACCCGGCCGACCAGCCGGCAGGCATCGGCGATCGTCGCCTCCATCGACTGCAGCACGGTGCGGCGCTCGCCACCGATCCCCTCTCCGACGAGCTTTCGGCCGAGACGCTCGTGCAGCGCGAGGATCTCGCCGGCGTCGCGGGTGAAGCGCGCGATCGTTCCATGGATGTTGCGGGCCTCCTTCTCGAAATCGGCGACCATCTCGCGGATCTGCGCCTCGCAAAGCTGCAGGATGGCGCCCTCGAGGTCGGCGAGCGCGGCTTTTCCGAGCGCCGTGCCCGCGTCCGAGCGGGCGAAGGCGTCGAAGGCGTCGAACGTGCTCTGGATATGCTCGATGCGCTGGCGGGTGATGTCGCCGATCTGCAGCGCCGACAGCACCGTGGCGATCTTCATCTGCACGCCTTGCGCCACCCGCTTGACCTCGGCGGCGATGTCGCTCATCTCGCGGTGCTGGCTGGCGAGCGCGCCGGAGCTTTCCGTGAGATCCCGCACGATGCGCGGGATCGTTGCGTTGAAATCGGTGAGGATCTCGCCGGAGAAGCGGCGGGCGCCCTCGAGCTTGCGCCGCATGTCGGCAAGATGCCCGGCGAAGCTGTCGACCTCGCGGCCGCCCGACTGGATGCGCTCGCGGATCTCGTCGGCGAATTCGGCGAATTCGGCAAGGCCGGCGCCGGTGATCTTCACGGTGACGGCGAAGGTGCGCAGGTAGCGGATCGTCTCGCGCATGTCCTCGACATGGCGGTTGGTCGACGCGCAGATGCCGGTCAGGTCGCGGAAGGTCGACTGGCGCGCCTCCTCGATGCCGGGCAGCTTCGCCAGTTCGGCGACGGTGCCCTTGAGGCCGGCGATGGTGCCCGTGGTCGTCTCGCCGTCGAGCGTGCCGGTCAGGCGGTCGAGGAGCTCGACGAGCCGGTTGAGGATCTCCATCACCGACACCAGCACGGCGCCGCCGTCGAGGAAGCTCTTCTCGATCCGCGCATGGGCGATAGAGAGCTTCTGCTCCAGGACGGGCCGCGGCTCCGCTTCGATCGTGATGCGCTTCAGATGGCTGTGCATGGCGAGACTCTGACCCTGTTCGGTCTCCAAGCTATTGAAGACGTGCGAACAAGCCGTAAACCGCCGCGCGCGCCGGGCCGCCTCGTGCCGGAATGGTGAACGGAATCCGCATGCGGCCCGTCGCCGCCGGCAGGTTCAGCGCAGGATCAGGGCCGTGCCGTACATGCCGAGGGCGAAGACGGTATGCGCCACGAGATTGAGGATGCGCACCTTGGTCGGATTGGGCGTCTTCGACGCGGCCCAGCCGATGCCGAGGCCGGGCTGCAGCAGGAACCAGCCGGCCGCGACCGTGACGATGCCCCAGATCCAGGCCGGCAGGAAGGTCGGCGCGTCGAGCCAGCCGGGGCCAGTGAAGACGATCAGGAGGATGCCGTAGAGGATACCGACGGCGTAATGGCCGATCCAGCCGAGCGCCAACTCGCCCTCGTAGGGGGCCGCCTCAGCGATGCTGTCATGGAAGACCTTGCCGTTCTTCAGGTGATAGAACCAGCGGCCGACCGGCGCCCAGTTCGGCAGGCCTTCGCCCGAGAGCCTGCCGTAAAGGATGGCCCAGAGATCCATGAGAACGGTCGCGCCGATGCCGATCGCGATCGAACGCCAGAGAATGTCGAACATGAGGCAGCCCAGTCAGAGAGAAATGTGCAACGGCGCGCAGAAAATCATCCGCCCCCTCGGTATGCAATCGCATCGCCCGCGAAAACGCGGATTTTCACGCGCGCGGGCGAACGGAGCGGTCGGACCTGTAACGCAAGCGTCACACTCCGGCACTTTTCCGCCATCCTCCTCCTGCGATCCGGCGTTTACGCTGCTATGGTCCGCGCCGATGCGCGCCGGCCCTTCGACGGCGGCAAGAGACGGACGATCATGACCATTTTTGCCGTCAGGCACCTGACCACCTATACCTACAGGCGCCCGGTCGCCTTCGGCGAGCACCGGCTGCTGTTCCGTCCGCGCGACAGCTACGACCAGCGGCTGATCGACGCGACGCTGATCGTCTCGCCGCGCCCCGAACCGGTGCGCTGGGTGCACGACGTCTTCGGCAATTGCGTCGCGCTCGTCACGGTCGAGGGGAAGGCACGGGAACTGAGCTTCGAGACGCTGATCCGGCTCGAGCACACGCCGCAGGCGATCGACTTCCAGATCGACGAGGCGGCGCTCACCTATCCGTTCTCGTACAGCGACGAGGAAATCCTCGACCTCGCCCCCGCGATCCGCCGCCATTACGCCGATCCGGACGACACGCTCGGCCGCTGGGCGCGCCAGTTCCTGCATGCCGGCACATCGACCCAGACCGGCCACCTCCTGATGACGCTCTGCTCGGCGATCCAGGACAGTTTCGCCTATGCGAGGCGCCACGAGCGCGGCACGCAGGCGCCGCTCGAAACGCTGAAGCTGAAGCGCGGCACCTGCCGCGACTTCGCCCTTCTGATGATGGAGGCGGCGCGCACGCTCGGCCTCGCCGCCCGGTTCGTCACCGGTTATGTCTACGTGCCGTCGCGCGACGGGTCGATGACGCGCGGCGGCGGCTCCACCCATGCCTGGTGCCAGGTCTACCTGCCCGGCGCCGGCTGGGTCGAGTTCGACCCGACCAACGGCATCGTCGGCAACCGGGATCTGATCCGCGTCGCGGTGACCCGCGATCCGCGCCAGGCGGTGCCGCTCAGCGGCAGCTATGACGGCGAGGCGGAGGATTTCGACGACATGGTCGTGCAGGTCAACGTGACGACGGAAGCGGAAGGGACGGACCTGCGCGAAACCGCCTGACGCCGCGCGGTCGGACTCCGCGCGATCAGGCTGCCTCAGGCCGTCATGGCGATCTCGATGACGAAGAGATCGGCATCCGCCGCCTCGAGGGTCAACCGGGCAGGCGCGTCGAGCCACACGGCATCGAGCGCCTCGAGCGTCAGGCCCGCGCCGATGGCGTCGATCAGGCAGGGTCCGGCCCGGCAGACGAGCACCGTCGTCACGGATGCCGTCGCCAGCGTCTCGACGCCCGCCACATGCAGGCGCCGGACCCGGTGGGCGCAAGCGCCGCGCCGCGTCATCACGTTGAGGTCGGTCACCGGCCCGTCGACGAGGCGGGCGAAGGCCGGCGCATCGGCCGGGAAGGGAAAGGGCGGGTCGGCGGGCCCGAGCCGTCGTTCGCCGATCCCGCCGACCGACAGGTCGAGGCCGGCGCCGGAAAGGATCGACAGCGTCCGCTCGACGCCGGGGAATTCGGAAAACGGTCCGTCCGCCGCGACCGTCGCCATGCTCACCCGCCAGTCGAAGGCGGAAAGCCCGGCGCCCTCAGGATGGCGGGCGATCTCGACGGTTTCGCCGCCGCCGTTCTTCCACGGCATGCGGCGATGGCCTGCGGCGGGGAGGACGCGCATCGTCAGTTGCCGAGGATCCCGGGCAGGCGCAGGCCCTGCTCCTTCGCACAGTCGAGCGCGATGTCGTAGCCGGCATCGGCATGGCGCATGACGCCCGTCGCCGGATCGTTCCAGAGCACGCGGCCGATGCGCTCGGCGGCATCCTCCGTGCCGTCGCAGCAGATGACCATGCCGGAATGCTGCGAATAGCCCATGCCGACGCCGCCGCCGTGGTGCAGGCTGACCCAGGTCGCGCCCGAGGCGGTGTTGAGCAGCGCGTTCAGCAGCGGCCAGTCGGAGACGGCGTCCGATCCGTCCTTCATCGCCTCCGTCTCGCGGTTGGGCGAGGCGACGGAGCCACTGTCGAGATGGTCGCGGCCGATGACGACGGGCGCCTTCAGTTCGCCGTTTCTCACCATCTCGTTGAAGGCGAGGCCGAGGCCGTGGCGGTCGCCGAGCCCGACCCAGCAGATGCGTGCCGGAAGGCCCTGGAAGGAGATGCGCTCGCGGGCCATGTCGAGCCATCTGTGCAGATGGGTGTTGCCGGGGGTGAGTTCCTTGACCTTGGCATCCGTCCTGTAGATGTCCTCCGGGTCGCCGGAAAGCGCCGCCCAGCGGAAGGGGCCGATGCCGCGGCAGAAGAGCGGGCGGATATAGGCGGGCACGAAGCCGGGGAAGGCGAAGGCGTTGTCCAGTCCTTCGTCCTTCGCCACCTGGCGGATATTGTTGCCGTAGTCGAGCGTCGGCACGCCGGCATCCCAGAAGGCGAGCATCGCCTCGACATGCACGCGCATCGAGGCGCGGGCGGCCTTCTCGACCGCCTTCGGGTCGCTCTCGCGCTTGTCCTTCCACTCGGCGAGCGTCCAGCCCTTCGGCAGGTAGCCGTTGATCGGGTCGTGGGCCGAGGTCTGGTCGGTGACGATGTCGGGACGGATGCCGCGCTTCACCATTTCCGGCAGGATCTCCGCCGCGTTGCCGAGGAGACCGACGGATTTCGCCTCGCCGGCCCTGGTCCAGCGGTCGATCATTGCCATCGCCTCGTCGAGCGTTTCGGCCTTCTCGTCGAGATAGCGGGTGCGCAGGCGGAAATCGATCGAGTCCGGATTGCATTCGACCGCGAGGCAGGAGGCGCCGGCCATGACGGCGGCGAGCGGCTGGGCGCCGCCCATGCCGCCGAGCCCGCCGGTCAGGATCCACTTGCCCTTCAGGCTGCCGCCGTAATGCTGGCGGCCGGCCTCGACGAAGGTTTCATAGGTGCCCTGAACGATGCCCTGCGTGCCGATATAGATCCACGAACCGGCCGTCATCTGGCCGTACATGGCGAGACCCTTCCTGTCCAGTTCGTTGAAATGGTCCCAGGTCGCCCAGTGCGGCACGAGGTTGGAATTGGCGATCAACACGCGCGGCGCATGGCGGTGGGTACGGAAGACGCCGACCGGCTTGCCGGACTGTACCAGCAGCGTCTCCTCCTCGCTCAGCGTCTTCAGCGTCGCGACGATGCGGTCGAAATCCTCCCAGGTGCGCGCCGCCCGGCCGATGCCGCCATAGACGACGAGCTCGTTCGGGTTCTCCGCGACGTCGGGGTCGAGATTGTTCATCAGCATGCGCAGCGGCGCTTCCGTCATCCAGCTCTTCGCGGAAATCTCCTTCCCGCGCGGGCTGCGGATCTCGCGGATGTTGTGGCGTGGGTTGCTCATGGTCACTCCCCTGTCTTCAGTGTCGGTGCCAGCGCTTCGATGCGCATGAGGATGTCTTTCAGGTGCAGGCGGAGCCGGTCCGCTTTCGTCAGGTCGAGCGCGAAGGGCGGCGCTTCCGTCGTAAGATGCGTCGATTGCGCCAGTTCCATCTGGATCGCGTGCACGCCCGTCTCCGGCCGGCCGTAGTGCCGCGTGGTCCAGCCGCCCTTGAAGCGGCCGTTCAGCACATGGGTGTAGCCGCCCGCAGCGCCGGCCGCCGTCAGCGCGGCCGCCTCGATCGAGGGATCGCAGGTCCGGCCGCCGTCGGTGCCGATGTTGAAATCCGGCAGTGTCCCTTCGAAGAGGAAGGGGATCTGCGAGCGGATCGAATGGCAGTCGTAGAGGATGGCGATGCCGTGAAGCGCCTTAACCCGGTCGATCTCGGCGGCAAGGGCGGCATGGTAGGGGGCGTGGAAGGCCGCCAGGCGGTCGGCGATGTCGGCCTCCGTCGGCGCCTCGCCGTCCTTCCAGAGCGGCCTGCCGTCGAAATCCGTTTCAGGCACGAGGCCGGTGGTGTTCTGGCCGGGATAGAGGCTGACGCCCGCCGGATCGCGGTTGGCGTCGATGACGTAGCGGTGGAAGGTGGCGCGCACCGTCGTCACCCCGGCAAGCAGCCCGTCATAGAGATGGTGGATGTGCCAGTCGGTGTCGGCGAGGATCCGGCCGTTGTCGTTCAGCCGGGCGAATATCGCCGCGGGCACATCGGTGCCGGTGTGGGGAAAGGCGAGGATGACGGGCGACGTTCCCTGCCGGACCTCGAAGACGGCCGGGCCCATCTCACGCCTCCAGCGCCGGCAGGATGCCTGGCGAGACGGCGCCGGTGAGCGTGCCGTCGGCGACGAGCTCCAGCGCCGCCTTCAGGTCCGTTGCCATGTAGCGGTCGACCGCGAGATCGGCGACGCGGGTGCGGATCGCGGCGATCGCCTTCAGAAGCTCCGGGCTGGTGACGAGCGGCGCGCGGAAGGCCACGCCTTGCGCCGCCGCCAGCGCCTCGATGCCGATGATGCCGAAAAGGTTTTCGGTCATCTGCAGGAGGCGGCGCGCGCCGTGGCAGGCCATCGAGACATGGTCTTCCTGGTTGGCGGAGGTCGGCGTCGAATCGACGGAGGCCGGGTGCGACATCTGCTTGTTTTCCGACATCAGCGCGGCCGAGGTCACCTCGGCGATCATTAGGCCGGAGTTGAGGCCGGGTGTCTTTGCGAGGAAGGCCGGCAGGCCGTAGGAGAGGGCGGGATCGACGAGAAGGGCGATGCGGCGCTGGGCGATCGCGCCGATCTCGCAGACGGCGAGCGCGATCTGGTCGGCGGCGAACGCCACCGGCTCGGCGTGGAAATTGCCGCCGGAGACGACCGCGTTGTCCGACAGCACCAGCGGATTGTCGGTGACGGCGTTGGCCTCGATTTCCAGCGTGCGCGCGACGGACCGCAGGAGATCGAGGCAGGCGCCGTCGACCTGCGGCTGGCAGCGGATGCAATAGGGGTCCTGCACCCGCTCGTCACCCTCGATATGGCTTTCGCGAATGACGGAGCCGGAAAGCAGCGCCCGCAGCGCCGCCGCCGCGCCGATCTGGCCGCGATGGCCGCGCAGCCCGTGGATGTCGGCGTGGAAGGGGGCGGAGGAGCCCATGGCGGCATCGGTCGAGAGCGCGCCGGTGATGAGCGCGGCCTGGGCCGCGCGGTGCGCCCGGAACAGGCCGGCAAGCGCCAGCGCGGTCGAGACCTGCGTGCCATTGATCAGCGCCAGCCCTTCCTTGGCGGCGAGCACCACCGGTTCGAGCCCCGCCCGCGACAGCGCCTCGCGGCCCGGAAGGCGCTCGCCAGCGAAGAAGGCCTCGCCTTCGCCCATCATCACCGCGGCGAGATGGGCGAGCGGCGCGAGGTCGCCGGAGGCGCCGACCGAGCCCTTTTCCGGGATGACCGGGACGACGCCCGCCTCCAGCATCGCCTCGATCAGGCGCACGAGCGCGAGGCGCGTGCCGGACGCGCCGCGCCCGAGCGAGATCAGCTTCAGCGCCATGATCAGCCGCACGATGTTTTCGGCGAGCGGCGCGCCGATGCCGCAGCAATGGGAGAGGATCAGGTTGCGCTGCAGCGTCGCGGTGTCGGCTGCGTCGATCCGGATCGAGGCGAGTTTGCCGAAGCCGGTGTTGATGCCGTAGACCGGCGCGTTGCCGGCGGCGATCTCGGCGATGCGGGCGGCGGCCTTTTCGATGCCGGCGTCGAAGCGCGCGTCGAGCCGCGCCGGTTCGCCGGTCCAGTAGAGGGTTTCGAGGGTCGAGAGCGGCACGGAGCCGGGATGGAGGACGAGGGTCATGCTTAGTCCTTGGCGTCGTGCCGCGCGGGTGCCGGCGAGAGGCGGCCCCGGCGGATGCGGGAGTGGAGCGGGTTGAAGCCCAGGCGGTAGACGAGCTCCGCCGGGCTCTCGATGTCCCAGATCGCGAGGTCGGCCCATTTTCCGGCTTCGAGCGTGCCGGTCTCGGCGGCAAGGCCGAGCGCCCTGGCCGCCTCGCGGGTGACCCCGGCAAGGCATTCGGCGACCGTCATGGAGAAGAGCGTCGCGCCCATGTTCATGGTGAGCAGCAGGGAGGTCAGCGGCGACGTGCCGGGATTGCAGTCGGTCGCGAGCGCCATCGCCACGCCCGCCTTGCGGAAGAGATCGACCGGCGGCTTCTTCGTCTCGCGGATGACGTAATAGGCGCCGGGCAGGATGACGGCGACGGTGCCGGCACGCGCCATGGCGTCGGCGCCGGCTGCGTCGGTGTATTCGAGGTGGTCGGCGGAAAGGGCGCCATAGGCGGCGGCGAGCGCCGCGCCGCCGAGATTCGACAGCTGGTCGGCATGGAGCTTGACCGGCAGGCCGAGCGCCTTGGCCGCCTCGAAGACACGGGCGATCTCGGCGGGCGAGAAGGCGATCCCCTCGCAGAAGCCGTCGACGGCATCGGCAAGCCCGGCGCTGGCGATCGCCGGCAGCATCTCGGAAATGACCCTGTCGATATAGGCGGTCTTGTCGCCGTTCATCTCCGGCGGCAGCGCGTGGGCGCCGAGGAAGCTCGTGACGATGCCGATATCTCGACGCTCCGCCAGCTTGCGGGCGGCGGAGAGGGATTTTCTTTCGTTGTCGAGGTCGAGGCCGTAGCCGGACTTGATCTCCACCGTGGTGACGCCCTCGGCGATCAGCGCGTCGAGGCGCGGCAGGGTCTCGGCGACGAGCTGGGCCTCGCTTGCGGCGCGCAGCGAGCGGACGGAGGAGACGATGCCGCCGCCGGCGCGCGCGACCTCCTCGTAGGTGGCGCCGTTCAGCCGCATCTCGAACTCGCCGGCGCGGTTGCCGGCATGGACGAGATGGGTGTGGCAGTCGATCAGGCCAGGCGTGATCCAGCGGCCCTCGCAGTCGATGCTCTCCGCGACGGGAGCGTTGGCGTTAAACGCGTCTTCGGGGCCGGCATGGACGATCCGGCCGTCGCGCACGGCGACGAGGCCCTTGTCAACGAGGCCCATACCTCCGGCCGCACCCGCGAAGGTGGCGAGCCGCGCGTTGCGCCAGAGGGTCAGCTCCGCCCGTTCCTCCATGTTTTCGCCCTCCACCGCGTTTTGCCTCTTCCGGGATGGCCAATAATGTATATACATAATGACGTCGCCTGCAAGCGGGTTTTTCCTGTCCCGCCTCGGCCCGGGGGAGGGAGACCGCCAATGACCACGATCTTTGCCGACGAAGCCTTGCTTTCCGATGGCTGGGCGCGCGACGTGCGGCTGACGCTCGCGGACGGCCGGATCGATGCGATCGAGACCGCCGCCCGCCCCCGCGCCGGCGACACGCGGCAAGCCGCGCTCGTGCCGGGCACGGCCAATCTCCACAGTCACGCCTTCCAGCGCGGCATGGCGGGTCTTGCCGAAAGGCGCGGCCCGGGGGAGGACAGTTTCTGGAGCTGGCGCACGGTGATGTATCGTTTCGCGCTCGCCATGACGCCCGAGGACGTCGAGGCGGTGGCGGCGCAGCTCTATGTCGAAATGCTGGAGGCGGGCTTCACCCGCGTCGGCGAATTCCATTACCTGCACCACGACCGCGACGGCACGCCCTATGCCGACATCGCGGAACTCGCGGCCCGCATCGCAGAGGCGGCTTCCGCGACCGGCATCGGCCTGACGCTGCTGCCGGTGCTCTATGCCCGCTCCGGCTTCGGCGGGACGGCGCCGGCGGACGGCCAGCGCCGCTTCGTCAACACGCCCGACAACTATGCCGCGCTCGTGTCGCGCTGCCGCGAGATCGTGGCGCCGCTGCCGGGCGGTCTTGTCGGCGTGGCGCCGCACAGCCTGCGCGCGGTGACGCCTCAGGAACTTGCCGTTGCCGTCGATCTCGCCGGTAACGGACCGATCCACATCCACATCGCCGAGCAGGTCAGGGAGGTCGAGGATTGCATCGCCTGGTCGGGCGCCCGCCCGGTCGAATGGCTGCTCGCCCACCAGCCGGTCGACGGCCGCTGGTGCCTGATCCATGCCACCCACATGACCGGGGCCGAGACCGATGCCATGGCGCGACGCGGCGCCGTTGCCGGCCTCTGCCCGGTCACCGAGGCCAATCTCGGCGACGGCACCTTTCCGGCAGCACGTTTCACCGCGGCCGGCGGCCGCCTCGGTGTCGGCTCCGATTCGAATGTGCTGATCGGTCTTGCGGACGAACTGCGCCAGCTCGAATATTCGCAGCGCCTCGCCCACCGCGCCCGCAATGTCCTTGCCCGGCCGGAAGCCTCGACGGGCCGCGCCCTTTTCGACGCGGCGGCAGCCGGGGGTGCTGCGGCGCTTGGCGTGGAAACCGGTCTTGCGGTCGGCCGTCCGGCGGATCTCGTCGGGCTTGCGCCGCGCGATGGCCTGCCGTTTCGCGGCGACGGCCTGCTCGATGCGTGGATCTTCGCCGGGGGCGCCGCGGTCGATGCCGTCTGGGTCGCTGGTCGCAGGCAGGTGTCCGGCGGTCGCCACGTCGCGCGGGACGCCGTCTCGGCGCGTTTCGCCAAGGTCATGCGCGGCCTGCTGTCAGCCTGAGCCGCGTCCGTCCGGCTTGTTTCCGGTAGCCCGCCGGACGATCCGGCCGACGAGGCGCGCGAGCACCCCGGCGAGGAGCCAGACGATGACGGTGTTGACGCCGATCGCGACGGTGCCGAAGGCGAAGACCGGAAGGGCGTCCGGTCGCTCGATCATATGCGGCAGGAGGTAGGCCCAGGGCAGCGACAGGACGATGGCAGGCAGGTTGTCGAACAGGCCCGGCTGGAGGCCGAAGATACGGAAGTGATAGACGGGAATGATCGCCAGCGTAAATATCCCGAGCGCGGCATAGGCGCCGGAGAGAAGGATCTGGAACGCCCTCGTGACGCGCGATGCCCCATGGGATGCGTCCGCTCGACGGGCCGATCCCCGAAGAAAGCGTGCGGACGGGTCGGGCGTTCGGTCCATCACGGGCTCCTCGTCTCGGGACGGGACCCTCGCACGCCATTCGGGCGTGCGCAACAGCCGGCACCGGCAACGCCCGAAGATGGCCCTGGCGCCTGAATGCGCTCACGACTTCGCGAACGCCCGGCCTCGCCGATCCTGGCCGATGAAGCCTTGCCTTACTGGAACAGCTTGAGCCGTGCCGGCGCCGGCACGGGTTCTCCGTTGCTGCGCCGCGCCACCGTGTAGAGGACCGCCTGTTTCAGCTCGTCCTCCGCCACCGGCTTGGCGATCACGCCGATCGCTCCCGGAACGCCGTCGCCGAGCTGTGCCGGATTGGCCGTCATGTAAAGAACGCTGACCCCATGCTGTTGCGCCAGAAGGCGGCCAATGTCCATGCCGGTCGGACCGTCGCGCAGGTTGAGGTCGACCAGGGCGATTTCCGCCAGGGGTGCCAGCGACAGGGCCGTTTCCCTGTCGGCCGCGATCCCGACCGGGCTCATGCCGAGGTCGGCCACGGCGTATTCGATTTCCGTCGCGACGAAGATCTCGTCCTCCACGACCAGAACCTTGAAACTCATCTCGTCACTCTTCGATATCGTCCGTCTCTTGCGGAGGCCGGGAGTGCCTCTCTTCCGTCTCGGCATCCGTCTGTCGACACGAGATAGGGCCGGCTCCGCCGATGTCCATCGGCGCCCTGGCGCAGTCTGGACCATAACCGTCAAAATTCCGTCAAGCATGCTCTATTGCGTCGGCTTCTCCTGCGAGCAAGTCCGGTCGTTTGCGGGCAAATGCTCGCCGACCGGAAAAGTTCCGACGCCTGTCATGAAAACGTTACAGCCCGACGGCGTCCTTGAACGCATACCACCAGGATCCGACGGTGGAATAGGGCGCGCGAAACCGCCGGCCGCCGGGAAAGGGAAACCAGCGGATCCTCTCGAAGCGCTCGAAGCGGGCCGGATCGCCGTCGATGGCCTCGGCGAGGGTGCGTCCGAAGAGATGGGAGCCGGTCACACCGTGGCCGGAATAGCCATGGGCGAAGAAGGTGTTCGGACCGATGCGCCCCATCTGCGGCACGCGGGAGAAGGAAAGAGCGAAATTACCGCTCCAGGCAAACTCGATCTTCCGCCCCTTGAGCTGAGGGAAGACCTTTTCGAGATTGGGGCGAAGTTTCGCCACGACGTCGGCGGGATCGGTGCCGCCATAGACGGTGCCCCCGCCGAAGATCATCCGGTGGTCGGCGGAAAGCCTAAAATAGTCGAGGATGTAGCGCACGTCCTCGACGCACATGTCGCTCGGGATCAGCGACCGCGCGAGATCCGCGCCGAGCGGCTCGGTGGCGATCATCTGCGTCGAGACCGGCATGACGCGGCTTGAAAGCGCCGGCACCGCGTCGCCGAGATAGGCATTGCCGCAGAGGACGGCGACACGCGCGGTGACGCGGCCCTTCCCGGTGTGGATCACCGGGCGCGCCTGCTCGTGCTCGACGCGGGTCACCGGAGAGAGTTCGTAGATCGTGCCGCCGAGGCTTTCGAAGGCGCGGGCCTCGCCGAGCGTCAGGTTCAACGGGTGCATGTGGCCGCCGGAGGTGTCGAGCATGCCGCCGCGATAGGCATCGGAATTGACCAGCGCGCGCAATGCCGCCTTGTCCAGCATCCGGTGGTCGTCCATGCCGTAGCGGCGCCAGAGCGCCTGCTTTTCCTCCAGCTCCTTCATGTGCGCGTCGGTATAGGCGGCGTAGATGTTGCCGCGCTTCAGGTCGCAGTCGATTTTATAGGTGGCGACCAGCCGGTCGATGATCCGCGCGCCCTCCTGCAGCAGCCCGCCGACGAAGGCGGCGGTCTCCTCGCCGTACCAGCGGGCGATCTTGCCGAGGCCGGCATTGAGCCCGTTGACGATCTGCCCGCCATTGCGCCCCGAGGCCCCCCAGCCGACCTGCGCCCCCTCGACGATCGTCACCTGATAGCCGCGCTCGGCGAGGTGGATCGCCGTCGACAGGCCGGTGTACCCCGCACCGACGACGCAGACATCCGTGTCGACCTCGCCCTCGAGCGCGACGGGCGTGCGGTGGATGTTGCGGCTCGCGGCATAGTAGCTCGGCGGATAGCGGCCGTCGCCGGCATAGGAAGAGGCGGGCTTTCCCATCAGACGATCTCCAGATAGGCGCTGAACTCGTAATCCGTGACCTGCTCGGCGAAACCGGCGATCTCCTGGCGCTTGCAGGCGATCAGCATCGAGCGCAGCACGGGATCGAAGATCTCGGCGGCGATGGCCCCGTTCTCGAAGGCATCGACGGCCTGTCCCCATTCGGCGGGGATCTTCGCCAGCCGCTCGGCCGAATAGGCGCGGCCGGCGACGGGGGCGGGCGGTTCCCAGCCGTTGCGGATGCCGACGAGGGCCGCGCCGAGGATCGCCGCCATCACGAGATAGGGATTGGCGTCGGCGCCGGCGACGCGGTGCTCGATGCGCCGCGCGGCCGGCTTGCCGCCCGGAATGCGGATCGCGGTGGTGCGGTTCTCGTAGCCCCAGGAGATCGCCGTCGGCGCATGGGTATCGGGCCTCAGCCGCCGGTAGGAATTGAAATGGGGGGCGAAGAGCAGGGTGGTCTCCGCCATGCCGCGCAGGAGCCCCGCCACGGCGTGGCGCAGCACCGGCGAGCCCTCGTCGGTGCCGTTGTCGAAGACGTTGTTGCCCTCGCCGTCGATCAGGCTGAAATGCATGTGCATACCGTTGCCCGAGCGCGTGCCGTAGGGCTTGGCCATGAAGGTGGCGGCCAGATTGTGCTTTCGCGCCACGCCCTTGACGATGCGCTTGAAGAAGACCGCGTCGTCGGCGGCCTTCAGCGCATCGTCGCTGTGGAGAAGGTTGATCTCGAACTGGCCGATGCCGTTCTCGGCGATCGCCGCGTCGGCCGGCACGTCCTGCCGCGCGCATTCGCGATAGACGTCGGAGAAGAACTCGCCGAAATCGTCGAGCTCGTCGATCGAGAGGATCGCGTCGCTGTCGAGCCGCTTGCCGGTATAGGGCGAGATCGGCGGCACGGCGTCGTCGGGCTCGGGATCGATCAGGTAGAATTCCATCTCGGTGGCGACGACCGGGGTCAGGCCGATCTCGGAGAACTGCCTTACGATGGCGGCGAGCGCCTGGCGCGGATCGGCGAGGAAGGGCGTGCCGTCCTCGCGGAAGAGCCAGAGCGGCACCAGCGCGCTCGGCCGCGAGGTCCAGCTGACGGGAAGCGGCCCCCTTCCGGTGACGCCGCAGATGCCGTCCATGTCACCGCTGGCAAAGACATGGTCGCTGCCGACGATGTCCTCGCCCCAGACATCGACGCCGACGATCGAGAGCGGCATGCGGATGCCGCCGCCAAGCACCTTGGACGCCTGCTCCACCGGCACGCGCTTGCCGCGCAGGATGCCGTTGAGGTCGCAGACGACCGCCTGGATGCTTTCGATCGGCCCGTTCGCCGCCAGCCATTCGCTGAACCTGTGGCGGTCGTCGTCGCTGCCGGACGTCATCGTCTTCCCCTTTGCCGCATGCCTCCCTCCTTCCTAGCCGAGCCGCGGCGGATCGGGAACCGGTTTACGGCAAAAAGGCGGCAGGACCGGCCCTCAGGTCGTGCCGCGCGCCTCGATGATCGCCGCCGTCAGGCTTCCGGTCGCGGGGAAGAGCGGGATCATGCAGGCCTGCAGCGCATGGTAGATGTCCGCCTTGCCGGCGAAGATCGTCCGGGCGGGCCGCATGTCCTCCGTCAGCTCCTCGTGCCAGCCGCCATGGGTGCGGTCGAGGAAATGCGCCGCCACCGTGTCCCAGATGCGGCGGTAGGAAGCCTCGTGGAAGGCGGAGGGGCGGTGGTTGATCAGGAAGGCGGCCGCGCCGATGCCCTCGCAGGCCGGCCACCAGAGCTTCGCGCGCTTCGCCGGCCGGTCGTCCCAGTCGAGCGTGTAGAAGAAGCCGCCATGGACCTCGTCCCAGCCGAGCTCCATGGAGCGGGCGAAGAGCGCCTCCGCCGCCTCCGGCATCCAGTCGTGGCGCTTGCCGCCGAGCACCCAGAGCTGCAGCACGAGGCGCGACCATTCCAGCCAGTGGCCGGGCGTGGTGCCGCTCGGGCGGAACATCTCGTTGCCGCGATAGGCCTTGTCGACCTGCCATTCCTCATCGAAATGCTCGGCCACGCGAAAACCGTTCTCGCCGGCGCGCCGGCGGATGATCAGGTCGGCGATGCGCTCCGCCTTGTCGAGATAGGTGCCGTCGCCGGTCGCCTCGAAGGCGGCCATCAGCGCCTCGGTCAGGTGCATGTTCGAGTTCTGGCCGCGATAGCCGGGGATCGGGTTCCATGCGCCGTCGAATTCCTCGGCGATCGCGCCGTGGCGCTCTTCCCAGAAGCGGGTCTCCAGCACCTCGGTGACGTCGGCGAGCATGCGGTCGGCGAGCGGATGGCCGACGCGCCTGGCGCTCGATGCGGCGAGCAGGACGAAGGCATGGCCGTAGCCCTGCTTTGTCGCATCGGCCGGCCCGTCGTCGTCGACGGTCCAGGCATAGCCGCCGTTCAGGGCATCGCGGTGGTGGTGCCAGAGATAGGTCATGCCGTGATCGACCACGGCGTCGGAGCCCGGCCGGCCGATCAGGCTGCCGACCGCAAAGCAATGGACCATCCGCGCGGTGGAATGGATGCCGCGAACGGGATTGGCGGTGTCAACCGGGCGGCCTGCCGCATCGAGGTCGTGGAAGCCGCCTGCGGGATTGAAGGCCGCATACTGGAAGACGTCGAAAAGGTCCTCGGCCCGGTCCCAGAGCCAGCGGCGGTGATACGCCGCATTGAGCCAGCTTGCCGCAGTCGTGTCCGTCATTCCTGCCTCCCATCGGGTTCCATCTGCCCCGGGCCGCTTTCGCACAGGCCGGCGCAGCCGTCAAACGGGAGGGATCAGATGGACGCTGCCTGGACGAGGGCGCTGTTGCGGGTCAGCGCGCGCACCGGAAAGGTGATGCCGACGCGGATGCCCTCCGGATTCCAGGCCCGTTCGAGCCGGCCGCCGAGCTGACCCTCGACGCTGATGCGCATCAGGCGCGACCCGAACCCTTCCTGCTGCGGCGGGCCGGTGACGCCGGGCCCGCCGGTCTCACGCCAGGTGAGACCGTAGGCATCCCCGTCGAGGACGCCGGTGATTTCCAGCCGGCCTTCCGGCCGCGACAGGCCGCCATATTTGGCGGAATTCGTCGCCAGTTCGTGCAGGAGCAGGGCAAGCGGCGTCGCCGCGCTGTCGCCGATCGGGAGATCGTCGCCGAGATAGACGATCTGGCCGTCCTGCCCGGTGGCGAAGGGAATGAGGAGTTCGCGGATCAGGCCGAAGACGGTGGTCTCAACCGGCATCGGGCGCGATGCGCGCGAGTGGGGCCGGACGAAGTCATGGGCGCGGCCCATGGCCTCGACCCTGCGGCGCAACTGGTCGGCAAAGGCGCGCGCCTCGGGCGCGGAGCGGGCCGAAAGGCTGATGATGCTCATCAGAACCGAGAAAATGTTCTTGATCCGGTGGCTGAGTTCGTGGGTCACCATCTCGCGCTCGGCGGCCAGCTGCCGGGCGTCGTGGATGTCGGTGCAGGTGCCGTACCAGCGGATGATCCGCCCTTCGGCATCCCGCGTCGCCTCGGCGCGCCCAAGCACCCAGCGGTAGACGCCGCTGTGATGACGCAGGCGGTATTCGATCTGGTACGGCTCGCCCGTCGCCAGCGCGTGGCGCCAGCGCTCCCAGGCCGTCTCGCGGTCGTCCTCGTGGAACATGCCGTTCCAGCCCTCGCCGTCGGTCGAGCCGGGCGGCGTGCCGGTGAATTCGTACCAGCGGGCATTGTAGTAGTCGTGAAAGCCGTCGGGCCGCGTCGACCAGACCATCTGCGGCATGGCGTCGGCAAGCGTGCGGAAGGCGGCTTCCGAGCGCGCATGAGCCTCCGCCGCCTCCTTCTGCGCGGTGATGTCGACGGAGAGCCCAGGAAAACGGATGCATCTGCCTTCGGCGTCGAACTGGGGCGTGCCCTCGGCGAGCACCCACCTGACGCCGCCTGCCGCGTTGACAACGCGATACTCCTCCGTGAATTTCTCGCCGGTCGCCATCGATCTTTCGAGAGCCTCGCGCATGCGCCCGACATCGTCGGGATGAATGCCGGCGATATAGGCCGCGATCGGCACGCCCGTGTCGCCATCCTCGGCCCTCACGCCGTAGAGGTCGGCAAAACCGGCCCCGGCATAGACGCGGTCGGCCTGCACGTCCCAGTCCCAGATGCCGACGACGCGCGAGGCCCCGAGCGCGACGGCGAGCTGGTCGCGGCTTTTCGCCAATGCCCGCTCGGCGGACACGCGCTGGGTGGTCTCGCCGAGAATGCAGACGACGCCGACCACCGCGCCGTCGGCGGTGACGATCGGACTGTAGTCGAGGTCGAGCCAGACATCCTCGGGCGCGCCGTTGCGGTTGAGGACCATGTGCTGGTCGGCGAGCGAGACGACCTCCCCGGCATGGACGCGGGCCACGACGTCGCGGTTGAAGTCCACGACCTCCGGCCAGGCGGCAAAGGCGGACATGCCGAAACAGCCGGGATGCCGGTTGCCGGCGATCAGCGCATAGCCGTCATTGTAGAGGAGCACCGCCTCCGGACCGGCGAGGATCACCATCGGCACCGGCGAGGCGAGCATGGTGCGGGCCACGACGACGAGCTCCACCGGCCATCGCTCCGCCGGGCCGAGCGGGGTTGTCGACCAGTCGTGTCCGGTGAAAAGCCGGCACGTCCGGCTTTCGGCCAGCAGTCCCGGAAGCGGCGCGCCGCCCGGCGTGAAAAAAGGTGCTTCCATGACCTTCGCGTCTGAACCCGACATTCCAAATCGATCGTAAGACCGACGATATAGGCGTCCGGCGCGGAAAGTCATCCCCCTGAAACCGGCGATGCCGGGCCACTCGCGCGCGATTGCATGAACGCGCAAATCGGCATAGGCTGAAGGGTAGGAAAGGCGCATCGCGCCCCGGGCCCCCGTCGGTCTCCTTCGAGCCGGCACCGCGCCCCGCTCCTTCGTGGGCGCCGCCGGCCGGCATGTCCGGCCGCAGTCGCCTCGAATGGCGCTCACTCGCAGTGATCGCATGCCGCGTAAGCCATCGTGAACAAAATGCCCCGCAGAACGTTCCATCAGCGATTGGGAGGTCGACGATGTACATACGTTTCGGATACGAGATTGGCATTGAATGCCCGCAGCCCACGCCGATGATGACCTACCTTTCGCCGGCAGCCGACACGCGCGGCCGGATCCTCCAGGAAAAGGGCCCCGTCTCCACGCCCGTGGTCGCCATGGAGGAGACCTCGGACGTCTTCGGCAACACCTGCCTGCGTCTCGTGGCCCCAAAGGGTGCCTTCAGCCTCGTCTACGATGCCCTGGTGCGGGACGAGGCGCCGGCCATGCCGCGCGCCCACGGCGCGGCGGTGTCGGTGGAGGCGCTGCCGATGGGCTGCATGCCCTTCGTCACGGCAAGCCGCTACTGCGAGACCGACCGCTTCGGCACGCTCGCCTGGAAGCTCTTCGGCGACGTTCCGGCAGGACGCGCGCGCGTCGAGGCGATCTGCGATTACGTGCGGGAAAGACTGGTGTTCAGCTACGGCTACTCGACCGGCTTGCGCACGGCGATGGAAGCGCATGTGGACCGTGTCGGTGTCTGCCGCGACTATGCCCATCTCGCGGTGACGCTCTGCCGGGCGATGAATATGCCGGCACGCTACGTCAACGGTTTCGTCGCCGATACGGCCGCCGACCCGCAGCCGGCCCCGATGGACTTCCACGCCTGGTTCGAGGTCTACCTTGCCAGCGGATGGCACACGTTCGATGCGTTCCGTCCCGACATCGCCACCGGCCGCATCGCCGTCGCCCGCGGCCGGGACGCGGCCGACATCCCGCTGATCCAGACATTCGGCAGCCATGAACTGACCACCTTCAAGATCTGGACGCGGCGCGAGAGCGAGGGTCGGCTCGGCCGGCCGCACGAGGATGCGGACGTGTCGCTGGTCAGCCCGTGGTTCAGTACGCGCTGGGCTCGCCACCTGCACGAACGGGAAAGGGGACGATAGGGAGAACGCCGCAGCGTTTTTTCTCCAATGCTGGAAAACGGAGAAAACTATCCCTATCAATTAGGTCGGCATTGCGACACGATAAGGGAAGTAGGTCGTATCTGACCCCAATACGGAGATCGCCATGCAGAGAACGAAAGCCATGCGCCAGACGCATTCCGCTCCGTCCGCGCTGCTCCACGCCGGACTGGTGGCGGCCGCCTTCATTTTCGTGATCGCTCTCGTCGCTGGCGCTATCTGACGTCTCCATGACCGGCGCGGCGCCTCAGATGCCGGGCATGACGAAGCCCCCAAGGCGCTCTCCCACCTGCCGGATGGTCGCGAGATCGGCGTTCGGGAAGGCGAGGCGGAGATGGCCTTCCTGGGCCTCTCCGAAGAATTCGCCGGGGAGGCAGAGAATTCCGGCCGACGCCGCGAGCCGCTCCGCTACGAGTTGCGCGCGGATGTCGCCGAAGGGATGGCGTAGATAGGCGAAATAGGCGCCGACCGACAGCAGCTTCCAGCCCTCCACTCCTTCGATCGCCATGCGCAGCGCCGCCGCCCGCGCGGCAATTTCCGCCCGGTTCGCCTCCCGCCAGCCCTCGAGGGCCGGAAGCGCTTTCGCCAGCGCGATCTGGGCCGGGCGCGGCGCACAGATCTGCAGATTGTCCATGATCTTGGCCACCTGCGCCAGCACGCCGACACCGGCGGTGATGGCGCCGACCCGGTGGCCCGGAACCGCGTGGGATTTCGAGAAGCTGTAGAGGCTGATGAAATTCTTCTGCCAGCCGTCGATCGCGAAGAGACCATGCGGCTTGCCGGCGCCGGGCGGCAGGAAGTCGCGATAGGTCTCGTCGAGGATCAGCCAGGTGCCGTTCGCCCGGCACAGTTCGAAGATTTCCCCGATCAGCGCCGGCGGATAGACGGCGCCGGTCGGATTGTTCGGCGAGACGAGGGCAAGCGCCTTGACGTCCGGGCGCAGCGCAGCGTCGATCGCCCGGATGTCCGGCAGAAAGCCCGATTGCGAGTTGCAGGGCAGGAGCTCGGCCTCGATGCCGAGCATCGACAGCGTCGACTGGTGGTTGAAATAGAAGGGGTTGGTGATCAGGACCGTGTCCCCGGCCCTGGCGACGGCCATGAGGGCGGCGACGAAGGCCTGATTGCATCCGGCGGTGATCTGGATGGCGGTCGCGGACACCGGCGTGTCGTAGAGGGTGCCGAGATGCTGCGCATAGGCGAGGCGGAGCGCGCGTTCGCCCTCGATCGGCCCATAGCCGGCGGCGGCCGCCGAGGCGGACGCCTCCCCGAGCCAGGACAAAAGGTCGGGATGCGGCGGATGGCCGGGTGCTGCCTGCGAGAGATCGATCAGCGGTCCCCGTTCTCCATCATAGTCCCGGGCCCAGGCCTGGGCGGCGGGGATCGGCGGGGGAGCGAGGCGTCTGATCAGCGGATTGAGGCTCGACATGCGCAAAGGGTCCTGGAGGGATCGTCCGGACGCACGGCCGCCGCGGTTCCCGTTCGCGGCCTCGTCCTTGCCGAGCATATGGGCCGGCGCGTGGCGAAACGCAACGCGGCCCGGCGCAATTGCCGCGCTCCATCCTGTCGCAGGGGGCGCGTCGTTGACAAATCGGCGACGATCCGTCGGCATCGTTCAATGACTGAACTCTGCGTTCTGAATTCCGCCCCTTTATGCCCGTCGCGTCTTCGCCAATATAGCCGTCAACCACAGGATCAAAGGAGGCGGCCATGGGCCTGCAACTCACCGGCATTCATCATCTGACGGCGATCACCGCGAACGCGCCGGCCAATCTTCACTTCTACACGCAGGTGCTCGGCCTGCGGCTGGTCAAGAAGACGGTCAACCAGGACGATACGACCGCCTACCATCTCTTCTACGCCGATGGCGCGGCGTCGCCCGGCACCGACCTCACCTTCTTCGATTGGCCGGTCGGGCCGGAGCGGCGCGGCACCCATTCGGTCGCGCGCACCGGGCTCAGGGTCTCCGGCCGCGCCAGCCTCGACTGGTGGAAGGCGCGCCTTGACGCGCATGGCGTGACGTCCGGCGCGGTGACCGAGATCGACGGCCGCGCCGCGATCGACTTCGAGGATGGGGAGGGCCAGCGGTTCCGGCTGCTCGACGATGGTGGCCTCGCGCCCTCCCATCCCTGGGAGCGCAGCCCCGTCCCGGCGGAGCACCAGATCAAGGGCCTCGGCCCGATCGTCCTCAGCGTACCGGCGCTCGAGACCACGCAGGCCGTGCTCACCCATGTGATGAACATGGCCGAGAGCCGGACCTATCCGTCGCCGGACGGCGAGGGCACGGTGCATGTCTTCTCCATGGGCGAAGGCGGACCGGCGGCGGAGCTCCATGTCGCGGTGCAGCCCGGCCTGCCGGTTGCCCGGCAGGGGGCCGGCGCGGTGCACCATGTCGCCTTCCGCACGCCGGATGCCGAGGGCCTCAAGGCCTGGACAGAGCGGCTGAAAGGGTTCCGCCTGCCGTCGAGCGGCGAGGTCGAGCGCTATTATTTCCGCTCGCTCTACTTCCGCGAGCCGAACGGCATCCTGTTCGAGATCGCCACCGACGGACCGGGTTTCGCCGTCGACGAACCGATGGAAACGCTCGGCGAGAGCCTGTCGCTGCCGCCCTTCCTCGAGCACAAGCGCCAGCAGATCGAGGCGCGGCTGAAGCCTCTCGTCGAGGCGTGAGGCGGATGGCGCCGCCGGAGGGCGGCGCCCCTCGTCCTCAGGCCATCGCCTTGCCCGGCGCCTGGCCGCCAAGCCAGGCGCGGATCAGCGCCACGTCCTGCATCACCAGGTCATGGCCGGCATTGACCACGACATTCTCGACGGCGGCGCCGGCGGCAAGAAGATTGGCCTCGAGCGCCGTCGCATAGGGGCTGTAGGGATCGCGGGCGCCCGTTGTCATCAGCGCGGCGGCGCCGGCAAGCTCCGCCGCAGGCACCGATTCGAGGATGTTCATCGCCCGCAGCAGCACCGCCCTGCGGATCAGCCCCGGCGTCAGGAACATCATCGCCCCGATCATGTTGGCGCCGTTCGAGTAGCCAAGATGGACGGCGGCGGCGGGATCGAAGCCGTAGCTCCGGCCCGCCTCCACGAGGAAGGCGGAAAAGGCCGCGGCCTCCGAGCGGATCTGCGCCTGGTCGAAGGTGACGGCCGTCTTGCGGCGGAACCAGCGCGGAAAGCCCTCGTCGAGGCTGCGGCCGCGTGCGGCGAAAAGCGCGGCGTTCGGCACTATCTCGCGGGCGAAGGAGAGAAGGCTGGTCTCGTTGCCCCCCGTTCCATGCATCAGCACGAGGGTCGGGCCGCGCCCGTCCGGAGAAGGTTCGAAACGGTGGACGAAGGCGGGCTCGCTCATGGGCGTCTCCTTGGAATGGCCGGTCAGGACTTGTCGCCGGCCAGATGGGCCGCGAAGGCGGCTGCATGGTCCGGATGCCAGCGCGACAGCGGCGGACGGTTCTCGACGATGTCGCCCGCGGCCCAGAGGATGCGTTTCTCGTCCGTGGCGCGGTCGACGGCGTTGTCGGGGCAGAGAATGTAGAAATCGCCGCGTTCCAGGCGTTCCATCATGAAGCCGACCGTCTGTTCCGGCGTCCAGGCGTCTGCCGGCTTCTCCGTCCGCCCGCCGGCGGCAAGCGGGGTGAAGACGAAGCCGGGGATCAGCAGATGGGCGGTGATCCGACAGTCCGGCCTGTTGCGCAGGTCGTGCGCCACCGCTTCCGTGAACACCTTTACCCCCGCCTTCGACAGATTGTAGGCCGGATCGCCGGGCGGCGTGGTGATGCCCTGCTTCGAGCCGGTGTTGATGATCGCGCCGGGCGCGCCGTGGGCGATCATCTCCGGACCGAAGGCGCGCACGCCGTTGATGACGCCGTGGAGGTTGACCGCAAGCACCCTGTCCCAGGCGGCAACATCGCCGAAGAGGGCGCTGCCCGGCTGGATCCCGGCATTGTTCATCAGCACATGCACCGGACCGAAGGCGGCGGCGACATCGGCGGCGAGGGTTGCCATCGCCGCGGGATCGGAGACGTCGGCGGACATCGCCGCGATCCGGCCGCCTTTCGCCGACCTGGCGACGCTTGCCGCAGTCTCGTCCAGGCGGTCGCCGGCGAGATCGACCATCACGACATGGAGGCCGAGCGCGGCAAAGCGTTCGGCCGCCGCGCGGCCGATACCCGACGCGGCACCGGTGACGAGGGCGGTGTTGCCGGGGGAAAAGGCGGGATGCGCCATGGTGAAGCGAGCCTCCTTCAAAGGGACAGAGGTCCGAGGGTAGGACCTGCGTTCGAGCCTTTTTCCTTCTAGAGTGCGACGACGCCTTCGGCAAATCCAATCCCGCCGGAGCCCGGCCAATCCGGCGCCAGGCCGGATCCCGTGCGCCATCGCGCCGGCAACCGCTTCGAAGCCCGTGCCCTCCGCACGGCTTTCTCTTGCCCTGCTGCGCGTCTCGCCCTAGATTTTCACTGGGCGAACAAAAGGATGGGGCGGGACGGACGACCATGGCGGGGCAGCGGGTGAAGAGTGCGTATCGGACCCCTTGCGAACAATGTCCGTTGCGGGGTTTCCCCCACTTCCGCGAGTTCAAGCCGGAAGAACTCGCCTTTATTTCCGACTTCAAGACCGGAGAACTGACCGTCGATGCCGGCGCCACGCTTCTCGTCGAGGGCGCGCACAGCGCCCATCTCTACACGGTGCTTTCCGGCTGGGGCTTCCGTTACAAGATGCTGGACGACGGCCGGCGGCAGATCCTCAACTACATGATGCCCGGCGACCTCGTCGGCCTGCAGGGCAGCCTGATGGGCGAGATGCAGCATTCGGTCGAGGCGCTCTCGCCGGTCACGCTCTGCGTCTTCGAGCGCGACCGGCTGATGTCGATCTATCGCGAGCATCCCGACCTTGCCTTCGACACGACCTGGATCGCGGCGCGGGAGGAACGGATTCTCGACGAGAACCTCCTCAGCATCGGTCGCCGCTCGGCGCTCGAGCGCGCCGCCTATCTGCTCGCCTTCCTGCACCAGCGCGCCGTGTCGCTGAAGCTCTTCGACGCGCAGCGCACGGTCATGCCGATCACGCAGCAGCATGTCGCCGACACGCTCGGCCTCTCGATCGTCCACACCAACAAGACGCTGAAGAAGCTTTCGGAACGCAACCTGATCCGCTGGATGGACCGGGGCTGCACCGTGCTCGACGACCGCGGCCTGTGCGAGATCGCCGGCTGGGAGGGGTATCACGAGCGCAACAGGCCCTTCCTGTGAAAGGGCCTGCCCGCTCGCGACGCTCGCCCTCACGCGGCGGCGATCGCCCTTAGCATCCACAGGGCCTTCTCGTGGAAGGTCAGCCTGTCGGTCAGCATGTCGGCCGTCACCACGTCCTTCGCATCGTCGGCGGCGGTCGCGGCGTCGCGCATCCCGCGCACGGCAGACTCGTGGTCGCGGATGAGATCGGCGATCATGTCAGCGGCGGTGACGTGATTGACGTCGCGACCCTTGGGGGCAAAACGGGCGGCCTCCGACAGGTTGGCTGGCGCCAGGTGGCCGAGCGCGCGGATGCGCTCGGCGATGATGTCGGTCGCCTTGAACAGCGTGTTGTAGTGGTCCTCCGTCAGTTCGTGCAGCGGCTTGAACAGCGGGCCGACCACGTTCCAGTGGTAGACATGGCTCTTGATGAGCAGGGCGTAGGTGCCCGCGAGGATATCGGAAAGCGACGCGGCCATCTGGCGGCGGTAGTCGTCGGCGAGGCCGATGTCGAACTCTTCGTCTTTTGCCGCCGGCTTGAGGACGGATGCGGATCTGGCCATGTGGGGATGCCTCTTCGTGGGAGTGGCTTTGCGGTGATTCGTCGGGGCCGCGTCGCGCGGCCAAGGCGCTTGCGGAAACGCGAAACAGCCGCCAATGTTCCTCCTGCGCCGTGAAAACGACGCAAACGGGAGGAATATCCGCCGCGCGCCGCCCCGGACGTGTCTTATTTAAATGCTGCCTCCGGCCCCGCCGTGTAGGTCTCATGACAGGTTCACACGGAGGCGGTATTTCATGCATGGCTTGAATGACGCGGCGGCGACGCGATCCGGGCGGGAAAATGCGAGGGGATGCAGATCGGCCATGACGTCGGTGCTTGTGGTTGAGGACAACTTCATCATTGCGTTGGAGGCCGAGGACATCCTGGCGACGCTCGGTGTCGACGAGGTGGTGATCGCGACGAGCCTGAAGCAGGCGCGCGAACTCATGGACCAGCGCGCCTTCGACGCCGTGCTGCTCGACGTCAATCTTGGGCCGGGGACCAGCTTCGATTTCGCCCGCCATCTCGTCGAGCGCGGCGTGCCCTTCGGTTTTGCCAGCGGCTATGGCGACGGCGAGGATTTTCCGCCCGAGCTGCGCGCGGTTCCGCGCATCTCGAAGCCCTTCAACGAAACGACGCTTGGCGATCTCCTGTCGCGCACGATCGGCCTTCCCGGCTGAGCGCATCTTTCAGAGCATGATCACGGTCAGCTCGGTCGCGCCGACGCCGAAGTCGAGCGTGGCGCCGCCGGTGTGGTGAAGCGTCACCAGGTCTCCGGCATCGAAATGCGCGATGCCGCTGGCGACCGCAGAATGGTCCGCCGTGCCGCCCTCATGGCCGTAAAGAATGACGACGTCGCTGGCGCCGTTGAGGCGGACGCCGACGGTAAACGCGCTGCCGGCCGCCGCCTTGGCGGTCAGGAAGACCAAATAGGGACCCGCGACCGGCACGACGAGGCGGTTGCCGCTCCCTCCGGCAACGGCGCTGCCGAGCTGGAAGCCGCCCGCATCGAGGCTCAGCAGGGTGAAGCCGGTTTCGCTGCCCGATGCCGGTGTCGCCGGGCCGCCGCCGAGCGTCGCGCGCACGCGCGGGCGCGCGGGCATGCGCACTTGGCCGGCCGCGGTGATGCCGATCGCCTCGGTCCAGATCGATCCGTCGGCGCTCACCTTGAACGACAGGTCGTCGGAGCCGGCAAGACCGATTTCGGCGCGGCCGGAAAACCCCGTCTGGAAGAGAAGGCTCGCCGTGTCGCCGCCCGTCGCCTTGTTCACCGTGACGCGGTGGCTGCCTTCCTCGTTGTCGAAGAGGCTCGCCGGGGCCCGGACCGTCAGGCGGTTGGTCTCGTCGGCCGTCGCATTGATGCCGAGGCGCGACAGGTCGCGCGTCGCGTCGAAGTCGCGCCAGTCCGCGCCGTCATGGACCTTCAGCCGCTCCTCGGAGAGAAACCAGCCGCGCCAGCCCGCCCGCGGCAGGAGAAAGACCCAGGCGCCGTCCTGGCGGAAGGCGAGCCTTCCGTCCTTCCCGTTCCAGAGACCGGTCGCACCGGTGGCGACGGAGAAGACGCTGCCCTCGGCCGGATCGGAGGGCGGCGCGTCGAGGCTGGCGACGACGGCAAGCTGCGCGACGGCATCGATCCGCTGCAGCGCCTCATTGTGAGTGACGTGCTTCTGGGCCTGGGATGGCAGGATATAGGGCAAGGCGAGATTGACGGTGGTTTCGCTCATTGGCGGGCTCCTCGGTAGGGACGATCCCGCACAGCCTAGCCGCCGGCGGCAAGGCGGGGAGGCAATTCGCCCAAGGCGCTGATTTTCCTCAAGCGCCTCGCCCCGTCATGCCCGGCCGTGTCTTCGTCTTGCCAAGAGGGCGCAAGGCGGCGATGATCGGAAGACCGTTCCCGGAGGGTCTTCCCCATGCCGAAGCGTCAGGCATCCTGCGCCTGCGGCCAGCTCGGCATCGCGCTCGAGGGGCCGCTGCTCGGCACCGGCCTCTGCCATTGCCTTGCCTGCCAGAGGCGGACCGGCAGCGTCTTCGCGGCGCTGGCGGCCTTCGCGCCTCCTTACGTGGTCACCGGCGAGGCACGCGACTATGTGCGCACCGGTAAGCGCGGGTCGCGCGCCCGGTTCCGCTTCTGCCCGGTCTGCGGCACCAACCTGTTCCACACGGAGGAGGGCGGAGAAGAGACGATGGTGCTGGTCGCCGTCGGCGCCTTCGCCGATCCATCGTTTCCGCCGCCGCAGGACTCCGTCTACGACTGCCGCCGGCATCCCTGGCTGCGCCTGCCGGACGGCATCGCGGTGTTCGAGCGGGATCCGGATTGACGCCTCGCGCCGCCCGCGCGCGCCCGTCGCGCCCGTCGCGCCCGGCCGCCCGGCGCCGGGGCCGATGCGCTCCGGTCTGCCCCGCGGCGCCGATGCGATCCCGCCTCGGCGGGACATGCCCGGACGCGCGTCGCGATCTGCCAGATTCGTTCCCATCTTTAAGTCTCTGTTCTTGATCGTCTTTTGTCACGGATCCAGTGCAGTCTGCCGGACAGGCCCTGTCTCTCCGCTCTGACGCAGCGTCCGGACATCACATCCGATGCGGGTTTGACGGGACATGCTTCAGCGCCGGCCGCGCGAGACGAAAGGGGGATTGGCGAATTCGCTGTCGTTTTGCTGGTGGCGCTTGCCGTAGGTCAGCGGTTCGCCCGCAAGCGTCAGCGTTTCGCCGCCCGCGGCCCTCAGGATCGCGTCGCCCGCCGCCGTGTCCCATTCCATCGTCCGGCCGAAGCGGGGATAGACGTCGGCGATCCCCTCGGCGAGCAGGCAGAATTTCAGCGAGGAGCCGATCGCCTCGAAATCCGTGATGCCGTGGTCGGCGAGATAGGCGAGCGTCTCGCTGCAATTGTGGGACCGGCTGGCGATCGCCACCAGCCGGTCGCCGGCATTGCGGCAGCCGATCAGCACGGGGTCCGAGCGGCTGAAATCCGCGGCGACCACCTGTTTGCGCGCCAGGCCCTTCTCGGCCGAATAGAGGACGCCGAGCGCCGGCGCATAGACGACGCCCGCAACCGGCGCGCCCGCCTCGATCAGCGCGATGTTGACGGTGAACTCGTCGCGGCGGTTGATGAATTCCTTCGTGCCGTCGAGCGGATCGACAAGAAAGAAGCGGCCGCCGTCGATGTCGGGCAGGATGCCGGCGGCGGCCTGTTCCTCGGCGACCACCGGGATCGTGCCGAAATGGTGCGAGAGGCCGGCGAGGATGATCGCCTCGGCCGCCTCGTCGGCGTCGGTGACGGGGGAGCAGTCGGGCTTGTAGCTGACCGAGGCGCCCGCCCGGTAGATGTCGAGGATCGCCCGTCCGGCGTCGACCGCCATTGCCTCGAGAAGGCCCTGCATGCTTCGTCTCCGTCGTGTCGCGGGCGTCACTCTAGCAGCACGGGTGCCGGGATGGAAAAGGGCTGCCTGCGGTTTTCCGGCGCCTGTGGCATATTGGGCAGCATCGGATTTTCGCATGCGCGCCGTCTTTGCGCGCGGGGCGCGCTGTGCCAGTGTGCGGCCGCAACACGAACGGAAGACCGCATGCGCTACTCGGCTTTTTCGCTGATCCGCAACGCCTTCGGCGGCAACAGGGGCTGGACGCCGGCCTGGCGCACGCCCGAGCCCAAGCCGCATTACGACGTGATCATCGTCGGCGGCGGCGGCCACGGGCTGGCGACCGCGCATTACCTCGCCAACGAATTCGGCCTGCGCAACGTCGCCGTGCTGGAGAAGGGCTATCTCGGCTCCGGCAATGTCGGGCGCAACACCACCATCGTCCGCTCCAACTACATGCTGCCCGGCAACGAGCCCTTCTACGAATTCTCGCTGAAGCTCTGGGAGGGGCTCGAACAGGCGCTGAACTACAATGTGATGTTCTCGCAGCGCGGCATCATCAACCTCTATCACAGCGATGGCCAGCGCGACGCCTATATCCGGCGCGGCAATGCCATGTGGATGGAAGGCGTCGCGGCCGAACTCCTCGACCGGGCGCAGCTGATGAAGATGCTGCCTTTCCTCAATTTCAGCCATGCCCGCTTCCCGATCCTCGGCGGCCTCCTGCAGCGCCGCGCCGGCACCGCCCGCCACGACGCGGTCGCCTGGGGCTTTGCCCGCAGTGCGGATCGCGGCGGCGTCGACATCCTCCAGCAGTGCGAGGTGACCGGCATCCGCCGCGAGAACGGCCGCGTCACCGGCGTCGAGACGACGAAGGGCTTCATCGGCTGCGGCAAGCTCGCACTGGCGGCCGCCGGCAACAGTTCCCATGTCGCGGCGATGGCGGGCCTCGCCCTGCCGATCGAGAGCCATGTGCTGCAGGCCTTCGTCACCGAGGGGCTGAAGCCCTGCATCGACCACGTCATCACCTATGGCGCCGGCCATTTCTACATCTCCCAGTCCGACAAGGGCGGGCTGGTCTTCGGCGCGGAGATCGACGGCTATTCGTCCTACGCGCAACGCGGCAACCTCGCCACCGCCGAGCACGTGATGGAGGAAGGGGTGACGATGATCCCGGGCCTGTCGCGCGTGCGGGTTCTGCGGGCCTGGGGCGGGGTGATGGACATGAGCATGGACGGGTCGCCGATCATCGACCGCACGCCGGTCGAGGGCCTCTATCTCAATGCCGGCTGGTGCTATGGCGGCTTCAAGGCGACGCCGGCATCGGGCTACTGCTTCGCCCACCTGATCGCGAAGGACGAGCCGCATCCGGTGGCGCGCCTGCTCCGGCTCGATCGCTTCGAACGCGGCTATGCCGTCGACGAGGCGGGCGCCGGCCCCCAGCCCAACCTGCACTGACCGGGGTTTCGATGGCAAGCCTGATCCACTGTCCGCATTGCGGCCTCCGCCCCACCCAGGAATTTTCCGTGCGCGGCGATGCCTCGCTCGCCCGTCCCGATGTCGCGGCGCCGGACGACGCCTGGAACGCCTATGTCTATCTCAGGGCCAATCCGCGCGGCCGCACCCGCGAGCACTGGCAGCATGTCGGCGGCTGCCGCCGCTTCTTGGTGGTCGAGCGCGACACGGTGACCCACGCGGTCCATGCCGTCAGCGACGGCGCGGCGCGCAGCGATGGAGAGCCGGCATGAGCGGGTATCGCCTCCCTTCCGGCGGCCTCGTCGATCGCAGCCGGCCGCTTTCCTTCTCCTTCGACGGCGTCGAGCTCAAAGGGTTTGCCGGCGACACGCTCGCCTCGGCGCTGATCGCCGGCGGCCGCATGGTGGTCGGCCGCAGCTTCAAGTATCACCGGCCGCGCGGCATCGTCGCGGCCGGTCCGGCCGAGCCCAACGCGCTGGTGACGATCGGCACCGGCGCGCGGCAGGCGCCGAACACGCGGGCGACCGTCGCCGAGCTTCATGAGGGACTGGAGGCGCGAAGCCAGAACCGCTGGCCGTCGCTGGACCACGATCTCGGCGCGATCAACGGCCTCGTCGCGCCGCTTCTGACCGCCGGCTTCTACTACAAGACCTTCATGTGGCCCTCCGCCTTCTGGGAGAAGGTCTACGAACCGTTGATCCGCCGCGCCGCCGGCCTCGGGCGCACGCCGCTCCTCCCCGACTCGGACGCCTACGAGAAAAGCTGGGCCCATTGCGACCTCATCGTCGTCGGCGGCGGGCCGGCGGGGCTGATGGCGGCGCTGACGGCAGGCCGGGCGGGCCTCGACGTCATTCTCGCCGAGCAGGATTTCCGGCTCGGCGGCGGGCTGCTCTCGGAGGAGGGGACGATCGGCGGCGAGACGGCGTCGGTCTTCTGCGCCCGGGTCGTCGCGGAACTCGCGGCGCTTCCCAACGTCACGCTGATGCCGCGCACCACGGTGTTCGGCTGGTACGACGACAATGTCTTCGGCGCGCTGGAGCGGGTGCAGGCGCATCTTGCCGCGCCTCTTCCGGAAAAACCGGTCGAGCGGGTCTGGCGCATCGTCGCGCGGCGCGCCCTGCTGGCGACGGGGGCCGAGGAGCGACCGCTCGTCTTCGGCGGCAACGACCGTCCGGGCGTCATGCTCGCCGGCGCGATGGCGACCTATGCGCGCCGCTTCGGCGTTGCCGCCGGCCGCACGGTCGCGATCTATACGACCGGCAGTGCCGGCTACCGCGCGGCGCAGAGCCTCGCGGGCGCAGGCATCACCGTCGCCGCGATCATCGATCCGCGCAGCGAGGCGGCCGATCGCGCGCCGGAGGGCACGCGTGTCCTGCGCGGCGCCTCGATCGTCGCCACCCGCGGCAGAAAGGCGCTCGCCGCCATTACCGTCGAGCGGTCCGGCTACGAGGAAGAGATCGCCTGCGATGGGCTCGGCATGGCCGGCGGGTTCAGCCCCGTCGTCCATCTCGCCTGCCAGCGCGGCCGGGCCCCGGTCTGGTCCGACGCCGACCAGGCCTTCATGGCGCCGCCAGGCACGCTGCCCGTCGCTGGCGCCGCGAACGGACGGGCGACCCTTTCCGCCTGCCTGCGCGAGGGGGCGGACTGCGGCGCGGCGCTTGCCGGCGAACTCGGCCGGACGGCGACGGCCGCGGCGCTGCCGATCGTGGCGGGCGAGGAGACGACCACCTTCCATCCCCTCTGGCACGTGCCCGGCGCACGGCAGAAGGCCTTCGTCGATTTCCAGAACGACGTGCATGTCAGGGATCTGGCGCTTGCCGTGCGCGAAGGCTTCGGCCATGCCGAACTCGCCAAGCGCTACACGACGATCGGCATGGCGACGGACCAGGGCAAGCTCTCGGGCATCAACGCCACCATGATCCTCGCCGGCATGCGCGGGCTGCGCCCGGCCGAGGTCGGCACGACCACCTTCCGGCCCTTTTACACGCCGGTCTCCTTCGGCGCGCTCGCCGGACCGTCGCGCGGCATGGAGGCGCAGCCGGTGCGCCGCTCGCCGCTGCATGGCTGGGCGAAGAAGAACGGCGCCCGCTTCGTCGAGGCGGGCCTGTGGATGCGGTCGTCCTATTTCCCCCGGCCGGGCGAAAAGACCTGGCGCCAGAGCGTCGATCGCGAGGTCACGGCCGTGCGCGCCGGTGCCGGCCTCTGCGATGTCTCGACGCTCGGCAAGATCGAGGTGGTCGGCCCGGATGCGGCCCAGTTCCTCGATCGCCTCTATTGCAATCCGGTGCTGAAGCTTCCCGTCGGCAAGGCGCGCTACGGCCTGATGCTGCGCGAGGACGGCATGGTCTATGACGACGGCACGGTCAGCCGCCTCGGGCCGGATCATTTCCTCGTCACGACGACGACGGCGCTCGCGGGCGGCGTCCTCTCCCATCTCGACTATTGCGCTCAGGTGCTCTGGCCTTCGCTCGCGGTGAAATTCGTCTCCGTCACCGATGAGTGGGCGCAGATGTCGCTCGCCGGACCCGCCGCTGCTACGATCCTCGAAAGCCTGGTCGAGGACGATCTTTCCGACGCCGCCTTCCCCCACCTTGCCGCCCGCGCCGTGACGCTTGCCGGCGGGCTGAAGGCGCGGCTCTACCGCATCTCTTTTTCCGGCGAGCGCGCCTATGAGCTGGCGGTGCCGGCCAACTGGGGCGAAGCGGTCGCCGACCGGATCATGGAGATCGGCGCGGCGCACGGGATCGTCGCCTATGGCGTCGAGGCGCTGAACGTGCTGCGCATCGAGAAAGGGTTCTGCACCCATGCCGAGTTCGACGGCCGGGTGACGCCGGATGATGCGGGCCTCGGCCGGATGCTCTCGGCCGCGAAGCCGGATTTCATCGGCAAGCGCCTGTCGAGCCGCTACGGGCTGACGGCCGCCGACCGCATGCAGCTCGTCGGGCTGACGCCCGTCGATCGCTCTCAGGAGATCCGCGCCGGCGCCCATCTCCTGCGCGAGAACGCCCGCCCCTCGACGCTGAACGACCAGGGCTATGTCAGTTCCGCCTGTCATTCGCCGACGCTCGGCCACACGATTGCGCTCGCCTTCCTCAAGTCCGGGCGCGAACGCTATGGCGAGCATGTCATCGTCTGGGACAGGCTCGCCGGCCGCGAGACGGCAGCCGAGGTCTGCAACCCCGTCTTCGTCGATCCCGAGAACCTGAAGATGAAGGCCTGAGACATGTCGCTTCCCTTCGAGCCCGTCCACGCTCTCGACGGCCGCCTCCCGCAGGGTTCCGCCGGCGAGGACCGGCTGGTCGTGCTGCGGCGGGTCGCGGCCGTAAGCGTGCTCGCCGTGCCCGGCGCCCATATCGTCGCCGAAAAGGCGCTCAGGGCCGAAGACGGCCTCGGGATCCGCTTCGTCTCGCCCGGCGAATGGCTCGCGGTGCAGCCCGGCGGCGATGCGGAAGGGCTCCGCCTGCGGCTCGCCGTCAGCCTCGATGCCATCGCCCATGTCATCGACCAGAGCGACGGGCGGGTGCATCTGCGCCTCGAGGGGCCGAATGCACGGACGATCCTGTCCAAGGGCATCGGCATCGACTTTCGCGGGCTCGACATGGGCGGTTCCGCCGGCACGCTCTGCGGCCATATTCCCGTCCTTCTGGCACGGACCGGCGCGCACCGTTTCGAGCTCGCCGTGATGCGCAGCTTCGCCGAATCGCTCCTTCACGATCTTCTGGCGATGGGCCGCGAATTCGGGCTTTCCGCCGATTTCGAGGGTTGATGCCCGATTGCGCCATGGCATGACGCAATCGGGGCGCAGCCGCGCCAGCCGATGGCGGAAACGGGAAAGCGCTGTTCGCTCCGATGTCTTTTGCCTCCCCGGATTTCTCTCTACGCTCCGTCCCGTTCCAACATTGAACCTTGGCTGAAGCGCCGGAGAATCGTCCATGAAAAGTCACGCGAGAGTTGCCGTCATCGGGGGCGGTGTCGTCGGTTGCTCCGTCCTTTACCACCTGACGAAGTTCGGCTGGACCGATGTCGTCCTTCTCGAGCGCTCCGAGCTCACCTCGGGCTCGACCTGGCACGCGGCCGGCGGCATGCACACGATCAACGGCGATCCGAACGTCGCCAAGCTGCAGAAATACACGGTCGAACTCTACAAGGAGATCGAGGCCTATTCCGGCCAGGACGTCGGCCTGCACATGACCTCGGGCATGATGCTGGCGGCGACGAGGGACCGCTTCGACTGGATGAAGTCGATCCTCGCCAAGGGCCGCTATATGGGGCTCGACGCGCATCTGCTCTCGCCGAAGGAAGCGCACGAGCTGATGCCGCTCCTCGATCCGACGCAATTCGTCGGCGCGGTCTTCGATCCGGTGGAGGGCCATCTCGACCCCTACGGCACGACCCATGCCTATGCGAAGTCGGCGAAGAAGAACGGCGCCGAGATCTATCTGCACACCAAGGTCGAGGATCTCGTGCAGCGCGAGGACGGATCCTGGCGGGTCATCACCGACAAGGGCGAGATCGTCGCCGAGCATGTCGTCAACGCCGCCGGCCTCTGGGCGCGCGAGGTCGGCCGCATGGTCGGGCTCGAACTCCCCGTCCTTGCCATGGAGCATATGTACCTGATCACCGAGGACATGCCCGAGGTCATCGATTTCAACAGGACGACCGGCAAGGAGCTGATGCACTGCGTCGATTTCGACGGCGAGATCTATCTGCGCCAGGAGCGCAACGGCATGCTGATGGGCACCTATGAGAAGGCCTGCCGGCCCTGGTCGCCGCTGACGACGCCGTGGGATTTCGGCCACGAGCTGCTCGCCGAGGACATCGAGCGGATCACGCCGGAGCTGGAGGTCGGCTTCCGCCACTTCCCCGCCTTCAACACTGCCGGCATCCGCAAGATCATCAACGGGCCCTTCACCTTCTCGCCGGACGGCAACCCGCTGGTCGGGCCGGTGCGTGGCATGACGAACTTCTGGTCGGCCTGCGCCGTCATGGCCGGCTTCAGCCAGGGCGGCGGCGTCGGGCTGGCGCTCGCCAACTGGATGATCGAAGGGGATCCCGGCTTCGACGTCTTCGCCATGGACGTCGCGCGCTACGGCAGCTTCGCGACGCTCGGCTATACCAACGCCAAGGTTCGCGAGAACTATTCGCGCCGCTTCTCGATCCGCTATCCGAACGAGGAGCTGCCGGCGGCGCGCCCGCTGATGACCACGCCGGTCTACGACCGGATGAAGGCGGCCGGCGCCGTGTTCGGCGCCTCCTACGGCCTCGAACAGCCGTTGTGGTTCGCGCCGGAAGGGGTCACGGACGCCTTTTCCTGGCGGCGCTCGACGGATTTCGACGCGGTCGGCGCCGAGGCGCGGGCGGTGCGCGAGGCCGTCGGCCTGATGGAAACTTCGGGTTTTGCCAAATACGGCATCAGGGGGCCGGGCGCAGAGGCCTTTCTCGACCGGCTGCTCGCCGGCCGCATGCCGGACACCGGGCGCATGGCGCTCGCGCCGATGCTGAAGGAGGACGGCAAGCTCATCGGCGACTTCACGCTGGCCAAGCTCGGCGAGGGCGATTTCCTGCTGATCGGCTCCGGTATTGCCGAGGACTACCACATGCGCTGGTTCGAGCGGCATTTGCCGCGGGACGGCTCGGTGACGCTGACGGCCCTCGGCCTGTCGCTCGTCGGCCTGTCGATTGCCGGACCGAAGGCGCGCGCGGTGCTCGCGGAACTGACGCATCACGATGTCGGCGACGCGGCGTTTCCGTTTCTCGAGATCCGGGCGATGGACCTCGGCATGGCGCCGGCGATCGTCGGCCGCGTCAGCTACACCGGCGATCTCGGCTACGAGATCTGGATCAAGCCGGAATACCAGCGCTACCTCCTCGACCTGATCCTCGAAAAGGGTGCTGCCCACGGCATCCGCCTTTTCGGCCTGCGGGCGCTGAACGCGCTTCGCCTCGAAAAATCCTTCGGAAGCTGGTCGCGGGAGTACCGCCCGCTCTATGGCCCCGAGGAGGCGGGTCTCGGCCGTTTCGTCGCGCTCCGAAAGCCGGCGGATTTCATCGGCAAGGCGGCGGCGATCGCCGAGAAGGCGAAAGGCGGCGCCCTGAGGCTGCGCAGCTTCATCCTCGAGGCCCGCGATGCCGACGTGATCGGCGACGAGCCGATCTATTTCAACGGCGCGGTGCGCGGCTGGGTCACCTCCGGCGGCTATGCCCACGCCGCGGGCCTTTCCGTGGCGATGGGCTACGTGCCGAAGGAGATCGCCGACGCGGAGGGAGACTGGTCGATCGAACTTCTTGGGGATATCCTCCCCGCCCGCCTGCAGCGCCAGCCGCTTTTTGACGCGAACGGGTCGCGAATGCGCGGATGACGCGCGCTGGCGTCTGGTATGGGCCGGCCGCTCAGGTGTTGCGGGCGAGGGACGGGCATCGGCCACTCTGAAGGGATTTCGGCGGGTTTTGTCCAGAATTCCGCCAGTTTCCGGCGCGTTTCTGGCATATCGGCGCAAATTTGCACCAGATTTGCGCAGATGCCAAAGAATCCCGACCTGCCGCAAATTTGAGCTTTCCTTTTCGTTTGAAAGCGGTATGGAATCTGTATTGGTTGGCAAGCTCGAACGAGCGTCAATAACAAGAGACCGGGCGGCACGATGCGGATCCGGTCCGGGGGAAGATGGATGCAGTACTTCGTGCAGCAGCTCGTCAACGGGCTGACGCTGGGTTCGATCTATGGCATGATCGCAATCGGCTATACTATGGTCTACGGCATCATCGGCATGATCAACTTCGCCCATGGCGATATCTTCATGCTGGGTGGCTTCGCGGCGCTGATCGCGTTTCTCATTTTGACCGGGCTGTTCGCCGGCGTTCCGGTCGTCATCGCTTTGCTGGTGATGCTGATCGTCGCCATGCTGATGGCGGGCCTGTGGAACTGGACGATCGAGAAAGTCGCCTACCGTCCGTTGCGCGGCTCGTTCCGCCTCGCGCCGCTGATCACCGCGATCGGCATGTCGATCGCGCTGTCGAACTTCATCCAGGTGACGCAGGGCCCGCGCAACAAGCCGATCCCGCCGCTCGTCTCCTCGGTCTACAACGTCTTCGGCATCTCTGTCTCGCTGAAGCAGATCCTGATCATCGTCATCACCGCGGCCCTCCTCTCGACCTTCTGGTACATCGTCCACCGCACGCCGCTCGGGCGCGCCCAGCGGGCGACCGAGCAGGACCGCAAGATGGCGGCGCTTCTCGGCATCGACGTCGACCGGACGATCTCGATCACCTTCATCATGGGGGCCGCGCTCGCCGCCGTCGCCGGCACGATGTACCTGATGTATTACGGCGTCGTCGTCTTCACCGACGGCTTCATCCCCGGGGTCAAGGCCTTCACCGCGGCCGTCCTCGGCGGCATCGGCTCGCTGCCCGGCGCCGTGCTCGGCGGTCTCCTCATCGGCCTGATCGAATCGCTTTGGTCGGCCTATTTCACCATCGACTACAAGGACGTCGCCACGTTCTCGATCCTGGCCATCGTCCTGATCTTCAAACCCTCGGGCATCCTGGGGCGTCCGGAAGTCGAGAAGGTCTGAACGAATGGCAACCACATCGCACAAGACGCAGGCCGTCGCCGGGGATCTCACGGCGCGGGCCTTCCGCGAGGCCTTCTATACCGGCATCGTCTCGCTCGGCCTCTTCATACTCTTCGTCGGGTTGAAGACGGACCAGAACATCCTGAACGAGCTCGTTCTCGTCCAGCGCTGGGGGCTGCTCGCCATCTTCGTTATCGTGGCGATGGTCGGCCGTTTCCTGATCGTCCTTTACGTCCAGCCCTTCATCGCCCGGCAGAAGGCGCTGGACGTGGTCACCGGCCTGCCGCCGTCGCCCTTCGCCTCGCGCTTCTTCACGCTGCCGGGCTTCATCGCGGCCGTCGCCGTCGCCGTCCTGCTCTTTGTCGTCGCCGGCCTCCTGCCGCCGATGCTGGGCGGCTATGCGACGCTGGTGCGCGGCCTCGCGATCATCTACGCCGTCGCGGCGATCTTCTACTATCTGCGTGTCTTCATCGGCGCCTACTTCGTGCCGCTGGCGATCGGCGCGCTCATCCTTTATCCGATGGCGATGGTGGCGATCTTCGGCGTGCAGGGCTCGCTGAAGTGGGTCGACAATTTCGGCGTGCAGATCCTGATCTACGTCATGCTCGGCTGGGGGCTGAACATCGTCGTCGGGCTCGCCGGCCTGCTCGACCTCGGCTATGTCGCCTTCTACGCGGTCGGCGCCTATTCCTACGCGCTTCTGTCGGACGCCTACGGGCTCTCCTTCTGGATCCTGCTGCCGATCGCCGGCATCCTCGCCGCCTTCTGGGGCATCATCCTCGGCTTTCCGGTCCTGCGGCTTCGCGGCGACTACCTCGCGATCGTCACGCTTGCCTTCGGCGAGATCATCCGCCTGGTGCTGATCAACTGGACGGAGGTCACCAAGGGCACCTTCGGCATCTCCGGCATCCAGAAGGCCTCGGTCTTCGGCATCTATTCGTTCGATGTTTCCGCGCCGAACAATTTCGCCAAGGCGTTCGGGCTGCCGATGTCGTCGGCCTATTACAAGATCTTCCTCTTCTACCTCATCCTGGCCTTGGCGCTGCTCACCGCCTATGTGACGATCCGGCTGCGCCGCATGCCGATCGGGCGGGCCTGGGAAGCGCTGCGCGAGGACGAGATCGCCTGCCGCTCGCTCGGCATCAACACGGTGACGACGAAGCTGACGGCCTTTGCCACGGGTGCGATGTTCGGCGGCTTCGCCGGCTCGTTCTTCGCCGCGCGCCAGGGCTTCGTCTCGCCGGAATCCTTCGTCTTCCTGGAGTCGGCCGTCATCCTGGCAATCGTCGTCCTCGGCGGCATGGGCTCGCTGGTCGGCATCGCGGTCGCGGCGGTGGTCATGGTCGGCGGAACGGAGATCCTGCGCGAGCTCGAATTCCTGAAACAGATCTTCGGCGCTGACTTCACGCCGGAACTCTACCGCATGCTGCTCTTCGGCCTCGCCATGGTGGTGGTGATGGTCTGGAAGCCGCGCGGCTTCGTCGGCTCGCGCGAACCGACCGCCTTCCTCCATGAGCGCAAGGCCGTCTCCGGCAGCTTTACCAAGGAAGGGCACGGCTGATGTCCAGCGCAGCAGCGTCCGGCAAGGACGTCATCCTGAAGGTCGATCACCTGTCGATGCGCTTCGGCGGCCTGATGGCGATCAACGACTTCTCCTTCGAGGCCTATCGCGGCGACATCACCGCGCTGATCGGCCCGAACGGGGCGGGCAAGACGACCGTGTTCAACTGCATCACCGGCTTCTACAAGCCGACGATGGGCATGATCGCGCTGAAGCAGAAGTCGGGCAAGGAATACCTGCTCGAGCGCCTGCCGGATTTCGAGATCACCAAGCGGGCGAAGGTCGCGCGCACCTTTCAGAACATCCGGCTGTTTTCCGGCCTGACCGTGCTCGAGAACCTGCTCGTCGCCCAGCACAACAAGCTGATGCTCGCCTCCGGCTACACGATCCTCGGCCTGCTCGGCTTCCCGGCCTATCGCGAGGCGTCGAAGCAGTCGATCGAGCTTGCCAAGGACTGGCTGGAGCGCGCCTCGCTGATCGACCGGGCCGACGATCCCGCCGGCGACCTGCCCTATGGCGCGCAGCGGCGGCTCGAGATCGCCCGTGCCATGTGCACCGGGCCGGAACTTCTCTGCCTGGACGAGCCGGCCGCCGGCCTCAATCCGCGCGAATCGCTGGCTCTCAACGATCTCCTGCGCGGCATCCGCAAGGACACCGGCACGTCGATCCTGCTCATCGAGCACGACATGTCGGTGGTGATGGAGATTTCCGACCATGTCGTGGTGCTCGAATATGGCCAGAAGATCTCGGACGGAAATCCGGATTTCGTGAAGAACGACCCCAAGGTCATCGCGGCCTATCTGGGTGTCGAGGACGATGAGGTCGAAGAGGTGATTGCCGAGGTCGAAGGCGAAACGGGGAGCGCGCAATGAGTGGGCCGCTGCTTCAGGTCAAGGCCGTCGAGACCTATTACGGCAATATCCGGGCGCTGGCCGGCGTCGACGTCGAGGTCAACCGCGGCGAGATCGTCTGCCTGATCGGCGCGAACGGCGCCGGCAAGTCGACGCTGATGATGACGATCTGCGGCAGTCCGCAGGCGCGCAGCGGGTCGGTGACCTTCGACGGGCAGGACATCACCCGCATGCCGACGCATGAGATCGCCCGGCTGCGCATCGCCCAGTCGCCGGAAGGGCGCCGCATCTTCCCGCGCATGACCGTCTACGAAAACCTGCAGATGGGCGCGAGCCTCGACAACCTCAGATATTTCAACGAGGACGTCGAGAAGATCTTCACGCTGTTCCCGCGGCTGAAGGAGCGGCAGGCCCAGCGCGGCGGCACGCTTTCGGGCGGCGAGCAGCAGATGCTGTCGATCGGCCGCGCGCTGATGGCGCGCCCGAAGCTGCTTCTCCTCGACGAGCCGTCGCTCGGCCTCGCGCCGCTGATCGTCAAGCAGATCTTCGCCGCGATCAAGGTGCTGAACCAGGAGCAGGGCCTCACCGTCTTCCTCGTCGAGCAGAACGCCTTCGCCGCGCTGAAGCTCTCCGACCGGGCCTATGTCATGGTCAACGGCAAGGTGACGATGAGCGGCGGCGGCAAGGAACTGCTCGCCAATCCGGAGGTGCGCGCCGCCTATCTCGAGGGCGGGCGGCATTGACGATGTCGATGAACGTGTTGTTGCGAACGGTCGCGGGATAGAACGCCATGCAGGGAATACTCTACGAAGAGCCGTCGATCTGGCAGTTCCTGTTCATCACGGTGATCATGGGCGGCTGGACCGCCTGGCGCACGGGAAAAAGCGTCGCCGAAGGCTGGCAGGAATACCGCACGGCGATCCTCTACACGCTGCTGCTCGGCGTCGCTATCCGCTTCATCCATCACGCCCTTTTCAACGGAACGATGTTCGCGCTGCAATACTATCTCGTGGACACGATCGTGCTTTTGCTGTTTTCTACGGCGGGCTTCCGGTTCTATCGCACGAACCAGATGGCGAACAATTACTATTGGCTCTATGAAAAGGCCTCGCCCTTTTCGTGGAAGAAAAAATAACGGGAACATGCCGTGCCCGCCCGCGTGGGCACGAGGCAGAAACGGCGGCGCAAGTGTGGTGGGAATTGCGCAAGCTGGCACGACCAGACCCGCTTTGAACAATTTGGGAGTAACACGATGAAAAAATCTCTTCTGTCGGCCGTGGCGCTGACGGCGATGGTCGCTTTCAGCGGCAATGCGTGGGCGGAGATCCTGGTCGGTGTCGCCGGCCCGCTGACGGGTCCGAACGCTGCCTTCGGTGCCCAGCTCCAGAAGGGCGCCGAACAGGCCGCCGCCGACATCAATGCCGCGGGCGGCATCAACGGCGAGCAGATCAAGATCGTGCTCGGCGACGACGTCTCCGACGCCAAGCAGGGCGTCTCGGTCGCCAACAAGTTCGTCGCGGACGGCGTGAAGTTCGTCGTCGGCCACTTCAACTCGGGCGTGTCGATCCCGGCCTCGGAAGTCTATGCCGAGAACGGCATCCTGCAGATCACCCCGGCCTCGACCAACCCGAATTTCACCGAGCGCGGCCTGTGGAACACGTTCCGCACCTGCGGCCGTGACGACCAGCAGGGCGCGGTTGCCGGTGCCTATATCGCCGCGAACTTCAAGGATGCGAAGGTTGCCGTCGTCCATGACAAGACGCCCTACGGCCAGGGCCTTGCCGACGAGACCAAGAAGGCGATGAACGCCGCCGGCGTGACGGAAGTCATCTACGAAGGCGTCAACATCGGCGACAAGGACTTCTCGGCCCTGATCGCCAAGATGAAGGAAGCCGGCGTCTCGCTCGTCTACTGGGGCGGCCTGCACACCGAGTTCGGCCTGATCGAGCGCCAGTCGGCCGACCAGGGCCTGAAGGCGACCTTCATGTCGGGCGACGGCATCGTCTCGAACGAACTGGCCTCGATCGCCGGCGACGCCGTCAACGGCACGCTGATGACCTTTGCTCCGGATCCGCGCAAGAACCCGGCCGCCAAGGACCTTGTCGAGAAGTTCCGCGCCGCCGGTTTCGAGCCGGAGGCCTATACGCTCTACTCCTACGCCGCCCTGCAGGTGATCGCCGAGGGCGCCAAGGCCGCCGGCGGCAGCGACACGATGGCCGTCGCCGAGGCGATCAAGGCCAAAGGCCCGTTCGCGACCGCGATCGGCGAGCTCGGCTTCGACGAAAAGGGCGACATCACCCGCCCGGACTACGTCATGTACGAGTGGAAGAAGGGTGACGACGGCAAGTTCACCTACGTCGAGAAGTAAGTCCGGCGCGGCCTTCGCCGCAACGGGATCGTGATCGCGCCGCGCATCCTCGAGGATGCGCGGCGTTTTTTATTTGCTGCACCCGGTTCACCTGCGGCAGTCGGCGGCGTCCTGTCTGTTCACGTCACGAAAAGCGGATGCGGCCGTCGACGGAAACGCGTCAGGGATGAAGCCTGGCGGACGGGAAGGCGGCTTCCGGGCCTCCGCTGCTCGCATCGCAACCCACCCTTTGCGGACCTTGTCCGCGAGGGCGCCGGAAAGGATCAGGAAGCGGGACGCGGAAGGACGCGACAGCGATCCGGACCACGGGCATTCACCGCAATGCGATGTCGATGCCTGGCGGCGTGGCGCAGCGATGGCTGCGATGCCGTCCGCTGCCTTTCCGCGATGCTGGCGACGATCCCGGCGCCTGCCATTGCACGACGCCGCTGTGCCCGCGCCCATGATCGGCCGTCCGGCTGACGCACGCCCTGTTGCTGCTGTTGCGGGCATCTGTGCCGCCCACCGAGGATCAAACCTATCAGGGGGTGCCGGCAAAGTTGACGCATTTCCCGCTGGAGTCGAATACCTTCCACAAAGGAGAACAACGCGGGATCCCGTGTCCACCGGACACGTTCCATCTCGTCACCGTCACCGGCGATGTCGTCCCCGCAAAGACACGAGGGCGCCGTCGGGGCGCCCGACGGCGAATTCCACGGGCGTTCGGCGGAGGCGCGAGGAAATTGCACGCATCATCTGCCTCTTCGTGCCGCCCGGGCCTACTGCGCCGCCCCGCGCAGGGCATCGGCGGCGCGCACCGCGGCCGAGGCCCGGTTCTCGACGCCGAGCTTGATGTAGATCTGCTCCAGGTGCTTGTTCACCGTGCGGGCGGACAGGCCGAGGATCTCGCCGATGTCACGGTTGGATTTTCCCTTGGCGATCCAGAGCAGCACCTGCGCTTCCCGCACCGTCAGCGCGAAGGCCTGGCGCAGCACCTCGTCGTCGGAAGTCTGGCTGAGGCGGGTGAGGCGGAAGAGGTATTCGTCGGCGCCGATCGCGCTGACGAAGCTCAGTTGCAGCGCCGCGTCCGGCGCCTCGTGCACGAGGAAAGGCTGGTCGCGGAATGCGGACCCCTGCCGCTCGCGTTCCGCCGCCCAGCCGGCGACGGCCCGGGACAGGAGGTCGAGGCCGTCGTCCCGGCCGGTCGCCGTGTTGACGAGCCGGGTCGCCTGCGGCGTCGACCAGCGGATGCTGCCGTTGCCGGAGACGGCGAGCAGGTGCCGCCCGGCGGCATCGAGTGCTGCCCGCGCGCTCTGCGCCGAGCGCGCATTGGCGAGATGCACCCGGATGCGGGCGCGCAGCTCGTCGATGTTGATCGGCTTCGACAGATAGTCGACGCCGCCCGATTCGAGCGCATGGACGATGTGCTCGGTCTCCGTCAGGCCGGTCATGAAGATCACCGGCACCGGGGCGATGCCGGGAAGGGTCTTCAGGCTGCGGCAGGTGTCGAAGCCGTCCATCCCCGGCATGACCGCATCCATCAGGATCACGTCGGGCGTGATGCGGTCGACGACCTTCAGCGCCGCATGGCCGGAGGTGGCGATGAGAACGGAGAAACCGGACTGCTCCAGCGCATCGGTGAGGAAGCCGAGCGTTTCGGGACTGTCGTCGACGATCAGCACGATGTCCCGGGGGGCCTCATTCACCGCCGCGTCTCCCCTCGCTTCCGATCCGGTTCAGGTAGTCGGCATAGCCGGCAAGGTCGAAGGCCGTCACATAGGCGCGCACCGCCTCGGTGAAGGGCCTGTTCTCGTGCTGCCGCGCCAGTTCGGCGAGCTTCGCCTCGATGCCGCGGATATAGCCGATCTCGCCGAGCCGCAGCAACTCCTCGACATGGGGGGTGCCGGGGGTGCGGACGACCGGCTTTTCCGGCAGGGGCACGCCCGGCGCCGGCTGCGTGTCGCCGTAGGTCCATTCGATGCGCAGGTGCACCGCGAGCCGGTCGTGCAACTGGCGGATGTCGAAGGGCTTGGCGAGCGTGTCGTTGTGGCCTGATTGTGCGCTTGCCGCCGAGCCGTCGCCGATATTGGCCGAGAGCATGACGATCGGCGCCGGCTGGCCGAGCTCCCGCAGCCGCGTCACGAGCTGCCAGCCGTTCATGCCGGGCATGCTGATGTCGATGAAGAAGAGGTCGGGCTTCACGCCTTCGATCAGCGTCAGGCAGGCATCGCCGCTGGCGGCCGTCAGCACGACGAAATCGAGCGGCATCAGCAGTTCGCGCATCAGTTCGCGATGATCCTCGTTGTCGTCGACGACGACGATGGTGCGGCGGGCCCCGAGATAGCCGCCGATGCGCTGGACGGAGGGCAGCGGCAGGCTCGGCCGCGCGATGGCCGACAGCATCAGCCGGATGCGGAAGGTGGAGCCGCGGTCACGCTCGCTTTCGACGGCGATCTCGCCTCCCAGCGTCTGGGTCAGCAGCCGCGTGATGGTCAGCCCGAGGCCGAGGCCCGGCATCGGCCGGACATGCTCCGCCTCGCCGCGCTGGAACGGTTCGAAGATGCGGGGCAGGTCGGCGGCGGCAATGCCCCGCCCGGTGTCGGTCACGGTGAAGGTCGCCACCTGGCTGCGATAGCCGACGGAAAAGCCGATCGTGCCGGCATCGGTGAACTTGATCGCGTTCGACAGCAGGTTGACGAGGATCTGGCGCAGCCGCTTCTCGTCGGTGCGCACATATTGCGGCAGGGCTGCGGCGCGGTGGTGCTCGAAGGCGAGCCCCTTGGCGATCGCCTGCGGCCGGAACATGTCGACGATCTGGTCGAGGAAGTCGCGGATGTTGATCTCGTTCGAATAGACCTGCAGCCGCCCCGCCTCGATCTTGGAAATGTCGAGCAGGCCGTCGATCAGGCCGGAAAGATGCTCGGCGCTGCGGCGGATGACGCGGATCGCCGATTGCCGCGGCGCGGGGATGGTCTCGTCGCGCTCGAGGATCTGGGCATAGCCGAGCACGGCGTTGAGCGGCGTGCGCAATTCGTGGGAGAGACCGACGACGTAGCGGCTCTTCGCCCGGTTGGCGGCCTCCGCCGTCTCCTTGGCGTTCTGCAGCGCAGCGTCGGTCTTGCGGTGCGCGGCGATCTCCTTGAGCAGCAGCGTGTTCTGGCGGGAGGATTCCTCCTCCGCCACCAGCCGGCTGTCATGGGCGAGCACGTAGAACCAGCTCGCCACACCGGCGACGACGGCGAAGACCGAGAAGACGATGGCGATGGTGCGCCAGACCACGTCCTCCGTCCCGGGCGAGGCGATGGCGGCCTGGTAGGCGATCATGGCGAGAATCCCGCCGATCGTGCCGATGGCGATGAGGGCGGTGATGGCGTAGCGGCCGAGCCTCGTCGAGAGCGGCGCGATCACGGTGGCAGGCAAAAGCGCCTTCGCCACCACCGCCGTCTGCGCGTTCAGCCGCGCATGCGGCTTGCACATGTCGTGGCAGCGGCTGTCGAGCGAGCAGCAGAGCGAGCAGATCGGTGCTGCATAGGCGGGACACCAGGCCATGTCCTCCGGCTCGAACGGGTGCTCGCAGATCGAGCAGGTGATCGAAGTGCGGGTCTTCCAGCCCGCGCGCGGCTTGCGGGCGAGATAGTAGCGGCCCTTGGTGGTGTAGGCGATGGCCGGCGAGGCGATGAAGGCGACGAGGAGGGCGAGATAGGGCGCCAGCGAGGCGGCGATGTCGCCGAAGGCGCCGAAATGGGCGATGAGCGCGATCGTCGCGGAGATCCCCATAGCGCCGACGCCGACAGGGTTGATGTCGTAGAGATGGGCGCGCTTGAACTCGATGCCGGGCGGCGCGAGGCCGAGGCGCTTGTTGACGAAGAGATCGGCGGAAATGGCCGAGAGCCAGGCCATGGCGATGATCGAGAAGATGCCGAGCGTCTCCTCCAGCAGGCGGTAGATGCCGAGCTCCATCAGGATCAGCGCGATGGCGACGTTGAACACAAGCCAGACGACGCGGCCGGGATGGCTGTGGGTGAGCCGCGAGAAGAAATTCGACCAGGCGAGCGAGCCGGCATAGGCGTTCATCACGTTGATCTTCAGCTGCGAGATGACGACGAAGGCGGCCATCAGCAGCATCGCCGCCGTCTCGTTCGGGATCATGTAGCCGAAGGCAGCCAGATACATGTGGGCCGGATCGGCCGCCTCGCCCGCCGGAACGCCGGTCGACAGCGTCAGCACGGCGAGGAAGGAGCCGGCGAGCAGCTTCGGCACGCCGAGCACCACCCAGCCGGAACCGGCGAGGAAGACGGCGATGCGATGGTGCAGCTTTCTCAGGCCCTCGGGCGGGAGGAAGCGCAGGAAGTCGACCTGCTCGCCGATCTGCGGCATCAGCGCCAGGATCACGGCGGAGGCGGCGCCGAACTCGACGAGGTCGAAGGGCGCCGGCCCGCCGATCTCGGCATTGGAATGGCCGATGCCGGCAAAGGCGCGCCAGAGGTCGATCTTCTCCCAGTCGAGAAAGGCGATGAAGACGAAGGGCAGGATGTTGAGGACGATCCAGAAGGGCTGGGTGACGAGTTGGAACCGCGAGATCAGCCGGATGCCGTAGGTGACGAGCGGGATGACCACCACGGCCGAGATGATGTAGCCGAGCCAGAGCGGAATGCCGAAGGCGAGCTCCAGCGCGCCGGTCATGATCGAGGCCTCGATCGCAAACAGCATGAAGGTGAAGCTCGCATAGATCAGCGAGGTCACCGTCGAGCCGATATAGCCGAAGCTCGCGCCGCGCGTGAGAAGGTCGATGTCGACGCCGTGGCGGATGGCGTAGCGGCTGATCGGCAGGCCGACGGCGAGCATCAGGACCGAGGCGACGACGGTGGCGAAGATGGCGTTGGTCGTGCCGTAAGAGAGCGTGATCGCGCCGCCGATCGCCTCCAGCGCCAGGAAGGAAATCGCCCCGATCGCCGTCTGCGAGATACGCTCCGAGGAAAACCGCCTCGCGCTCTTGGCGGTGAAGCGCAGCGCATAGTCTTCCAGCGTCTGGTTCGCGACCCAGCGATTGTAGGCGCGACGGACGGGAATGATGCGCTGACGTGCCGTCATGCCCAAAAAATGGCGCTCCTGCGGGAATGGTTATCGAACGGGCATCTTCAACAGAATCCGTCGCTTGGCAAGGGGCGTGGCCCCGGCGATCGCCGGTTGCTCCCCGCGGAAGGCTGACGTGGAGGCGCCCCTCGGGCCGGCGGCCGCGACGGGAGGGGAGCCGCCACCTGCGCCCGCCTTTCCCCTGACGCTACGTCAAATGACGTATGTTGCAGCGCACAGTTCAGCCCGATAGTCGCCCCAGGCAGCGGCTCAGGGGAAACATCCACCCCGCTGCGTCACGCTGGAACAGAGGGGAAAAACGATGACATCCAGGAGCCTGATCCACAGCGCCCTTATCGCCGGCATGCTGGCGACGACGGCCTTCCACGGCGCTTTCGCCCAGGAAGACACGATCAAGGTCGGCGTGCTGCACTCGCTGTCGGGCACGATGGCGATTTCCGAGACGACGCTGAAGGACACCGTCCTCTACCTGATCGACGAGCAGAACAAGAAGGGCGGCGTTCTCGGCAAGAAGCTCGAGGCCGTCGTCGTCGATCCGGCCTCCGACTGGCCGCTGTTTGCCGAAAAGGCGCGCGAGCTGATCGAGAAGGACAAGGTCGCCGCCGTCTTCGGCTGCTGGACCTCGTCCTCGCGCAAGTCCGTGCTGCCGGTCTTCGAGGAACTCAACTCGATCCTGTTCTACCCGGTCCAGTACGAGGGTGAAGAGTCCTCGCGCAACATCTTCTATACCGGGGCCGCCCCGAACCAGCAGGCGATCCCGGCCGTCGACTATCTGGCGAACACCGAAGGCGTCGAGCGCTGGGTGCTCGCCGGCACCGACTACGTCTATCCGCAGACGACCAACAAGATCCTCAAGGCCTACCTGCTCTCCAAGGGCGTGGCCGAGGAAGACATCATGATCAACTACACGCCCTTCGGTCATTCCGACTGGCAGACGATCGTCTCCGACATCAAGAAGTTCGGCTCCGCCGGCAAGAAGACCGCCGTCGTCTCGACGATCAACGGCGACGCCAACGTTCCCTTCTACAAGGAACTCGGCAACCAGGGCATCAAGGCGGAAGACATTCCGGTCGTCGCCTTCTCGGTCGGTGAGGAAGAACTCGCCGGTCTCGACACCGCGCCGCTCGTCGGCCACCTCGCCGCCTGGAACTACTTCCAGTCCGTCGACACCGAGATCAACGCCGAGTTCATCAAGTCCTGGCACACCTACATCAAGAACGACAAGCGCGTGACCAACGACCCGATGGAGGCGACCTTCATCGGCTTCAATGCCTGGGTCAAGGCCGTCGAGGCCGCCGGCACGACCGACACCGACGCCGTGCTCGACTCGATCATCGGCGTCTCCGTCCCGAGCCTGTCGGGCGGCTACTCCACCGTCATGCCGAACCATCACATCACCAAGCCGGTGCTGATCGGTGAAATCCAGGCCGACGGCCAGTTCGAGATCGTCCAGGAAACCCCGGCCGTCGTCGGCGACGAGTGGTCCGACTACCTGCCCGACTCGAAGGACCTGATCTCCGACTGGCGCAAGCCCATGTCCTGCGGCAACTTCAATGTCGCCACCGGCAAGTGCGGCGGCAAGGGAAGCTGATCCCTCGCGACATCCGATCCGGCGGGGCGCAGGGTCCGCGTGCGCTCCGCCCCGTGAGCCCTCTTCCCGATCTGCGGGGAGAGGGATTTTGATCGCCGCCGCAGCGAGCGCCTTTCGCGCTCCGGCGTCGCCTTCGACGGCGGCGGAAAAGCCGGCGGGAATGGGGGCGATACGATGTTCAGACCTTTCATCCGGTTCCTGATGGCCGGCCTGTTCCTGGCCGTCGCCGGGCTTGCCCAGGCGCAGTCCGGCGCCGACCCCAAGCCGCTGGTCGACGGGCTGGCGACGGCCGATTTCTCCGAGGCCGAACGCCTGATCGGCGAGATCGCCGCGACCGGCGATCCCCGCGTCGTGCCCGCGCTGGAGGCCTTCGCGGAGGGCGACCTCTATTTCCGCAAATCCGACAAGCTCGTCTTCATCGGCACATCCGCCTCGGGCGGCTATGATCTTGCCGATCCGCTGACGGGGGCGAGCGCCGGCAACGCGCCGCGTGCCCAGGTCACGAAGATCAGGGTCAACAACAATCTCCGCCGGGTCATCCGCGCAGCCCTTGGCGGGCTGACGCTTCTGTCGCCGGACCGCGCCGTGCGGCTGCAGGCCGCCGACGCCATCCTCAAGGCCCCGAGCGCGGACAATCTCGTCCTCGTCGAGGCGGCGATCGCCAAGGAGACGGATGCCGCCGTCAAGGCGCGCATGGAAGAGGCCCGCGCCGTGTCGCTGATCTCGTCCGACCGGCCGCTCGCCGAGAAGCGCCAGGCCGTCGCGACGATCAAGGCCTTCGGCGGGCGCGATGCGATCTCCATCCTGACCCAGGCGGGTGCCGCCGCCGATCCGGAACTCAAGGCCGACATCGACGCCGCCATCACCGCGATCGAGGACGAGCAGGCGCTCTGGGACATGGCGCAGAACGTCTGGTACGGCCTGTCGCTCGGCTCCGTACTGCTGCTCGCCGCCATCGGCCTTGCCATCACCTTCGGCGTCATGGGCATCATCAATATGGCCCATGGCGAGATGGTCATGCTCGGCGCCTACACCACCTTCGTCGTCCAGGACGTGATCCGCTCGTCCTTTCCCGGCGCCTTCGAATGGTCGCTGGCGATCGCCCTGCCGCTCGCCTTCCTCGTCACCGGCGCGGTCGGCCTCGTCATCGAGCGCGGCGTCATCCGCTTCCTCTACGGCCGGCCGCTGGAAACGCTGCTCGCCACCTGGGGCCTGTCGCTGATCCTGCAGCAGGCGATCCGCACGATCTTCGGGCCGACCAACCAGGAGGTCGGCAATCCGTCCTGGATGTCCGGTTCCTTCCCGCTCGGCGGCATGACCATCACCTGGAACCGCATGTGGATCGTGCTGTTCTCGCTTTCGGTCTTCTTCGCCCTGCTCGTCCTCCTCAAACGCACCAGCTTTGGCCTGCAGATGCGCGCCGTGACGCAGAACCGGCGCATGGCCTCCTCGATGGGCATCCGCACGCCCTGGGTCGACGCCTTCACCTTTGCTCTGGGTTCGGGCATCGCCGGGGTCGCCGGGGTGGCGCTCAGCCAGATCGACAACGTCTCGCCGAATCTCGGCCAGAGCTACATCATCGACAGTTTCATGGTCGTGGTCTTCGGGGGCGTCGGCAATCTCTGGGGAACGCTGGTCGGGGCGCTCTCGCTCGGCATCCTCAACAAGTTCCTCGAGCCCTCGGTCGGCGCCGTTCTCGGCAAGATCCTGGTGCTCGTCCTTATCATCCTCTTCATCCAGAAACGTCCGCGCGGCCTGTTCGCGCTCAAGGGAAGGGCGGTGGAAGCATGATCACGAGCTTCATCCTGCGCGCGCTTGAAGGCCGCATCCTCGTCGCCGTCGCCATTCTTCTCGGCGTCGCCGCCCTGGTACCGATGCTCAATCTCCTGATGCCGGCCGGCAGCCCGTTCCACGTGCCCACCTATGTCATGGCGCTGATGGGCAAGTATCTCTGCTATGCGCTTCTCGCGCTGGCGCTGGACCTCGTCTGGGGCTATTGCGGCATCCTCTCGCTCGGCCACGGCGCCTTCTTCGCGCTCGGCGGCTATGCGATGGGCATGTACCTGATGCGCCAGATCGGCTCGCGCGGCGTCTACGGCAACCCGATCCTGCCGGACTTCATGGTCTTCCTCAACTGGAAGGAATTGCCCTGGTTCTGGCATGGCTTCGACATGTTCTGGTTCGCCATGATTATGGTGCTGGTCGTGCCCGGCCTGCTCGCCTTCGTCTTCGGCTGGTTCGCCTTCCGCTCGCGGGTCAACGGCGTCTACCTCTCGATCATCACCCAGGCGATGACCTATGCGCTGCTGCTCGCCTTCTTCCGCAACGACATGGGCTTCGGCGGCAACAACGGTCTCACCGATTTCAAGGAGATCGTCGGCTATTCTGTGCAGGCCGACGGCACGCGCGCCGTGCTCTTCGCACTGTCGGCGATCATGCTGGCGCTCTGCCTCGTCATCGCCTCCGCCATCGTGCGGTCGAAATACGGCAAGGTGCTGGTCGGCGTGCGCGATGCCGAAAGCCGCACCCGCTTCCTCGGCTACCGGGTGGAAAACATCAAGCTTTTCGCCTTCGTCGTCTCGGCGATGATGGCGGGCATCGCCGGCGCCCTGTTCGTGCCGCAGGTCGGCATCATCAATCCGGGCGAATTCGCGCCTGCCAATTCCATCGAAGTGGTCATCTGGACGGCGGTCGGCGGCCGCGGCACGCTGATCGGCCCGATCATCGGCGCCATCGTCGTCAATTTCGGCAAGAGCTTCTTCACCGGCGCCTTCCCGGAACTGTGGCTGTTCGCGCTCGGCGGCCTCTTCGTCGCCACGACGCTGTTCCTGCCGAAGGGCATCGTCGGCACGGTGCAGCAGGTGATGAAAAACAGGCGCGAGCACCGCGCGGCGCGCGAGAAGAGCACCGTCGCGCTGGCCGATGCCAGCGCCCAGGCAGCGGAGTAAGACCATGAACGTCGTCGGTGACAGCAAGTCGGCCAGCCTCCTCTACCTCAACGGCGTCTCCGTCGCCTTCGACGGCTTCAAGGCGATCAATTCGCTCTCCATGGTCATCGAGCCCGGCGAGCTCCGGGCGATCATCGGCCCGAACGGCGCCGGCAAGACGACGATGATGGACATCATCACCGGCAAGACGCGACCGGATTCCGGCGAGGTCTTCTTCGAGGGCAAGGTCGACCTCACCACCAAGGACGAGGCCGAGATCGCCCAGCTCGGCATCGGGCGGAAGTTCCAGAAACCGACCGTGTTCGAAAGCCACACCGTCTGGGACAATATCGAGCTGGCGCTGAACCGGAAGCGCGGCGTCTTCGCCACGCTGTTCTACACGCTGACGGCCGGCGACAAGGCGCGCATCGAGGAGATCCTGCAGACGGTGCGGCTGACGCATCGCAAGGACGAACTTGCCGGCGGCCTGTCGCACGGGCAGAAACAGTGGCTGGAGATCGGCATGCTGCTGGCGCAGGAGCCGAAGCTGCTGCTCGTCGACGAGCCGGTCGCCGGCATGACCGATGCCGAGACGGTGGAGACGGCGATCCTGCTCAAGGAAATCGCCAAGACACGCTCCGTCATCGTCGTCGAGCACGACATGGGCTTCATCCGCGACCTCGGCGTCAAGGTCACCTGCCTCGCCGAAGGCTCCGTGCTGGCCGAGGGCTCGATCGATTTCGTCTCGAACGACCCCAAGGTCATCGAAAACTATCTGGGGCGCTGACGCCGCTTACGAGGGAAAACGCGATGCTCACCGTCGACAACATCAACCTGCATTACGGCGCCGCCCAGGCGCTGCGCGGCGTGTCGATCACGGCGCCGCCGGCGAAGATCACCTGCGTGCTCGGCCGCAACGGCGTCGGCAAGACCTCGCTGCTCCGCGCCGTCACCGGGCGTCAGCCGGTCAGCGCCGGCACCGTCACCTTCAACGACAAGGTGCTGAACGGCATGGCCGCCTTCAACCGCGCCCGCGAGGGCGTCGGCTTCGTGCCGCAGGGCCGCGAGATCTTCCCGCTGCTCACCGTCAAGGAAAACCTCGAGACCGGCTATGCGCCGGTGGCGCGCAAGGACCGCTTCATCCCGGACGACATCTTCAGCCTGTTCCCGGTCCTGAACACGATGCTCGGCCGGCGCGGCGGCGATCTTTCGGGCGGCCAGCAGCAGCAGCTCGCCATCGGCCGGGCGCTGGTGACACGGCCGAAGATCCTCGTGCTCGACGAGCCGACCGAAGGCATCCAGCCCTCGATCATCAAGGATATCGGCCGGGCGCTGAAATACCTGCGCGACAGCACCGGCATGGCTATTCTGCTTGTGGAACAATACCTTGACTTCTGCCGCGAGCTTGCCGACCATGTCTACATCATGGATCGCGGCGAGATCGTGCACCAGGGGCCGGCGGAGACGCTGGATACGGCGGAAGCGCGCCGGCACCTGACGGTCTGACGTCGCCGGCACGCGGATGGCAGGCATGGGAAAGATGGCGGCAGTCGCCCCGCAAAGGGCATGGGGCAGGGGGCGGCTGACGGCCAAACCCTTCGCCGGGCGCACGCGCATTGCAGAACTCTACCAGGAGGGCTGCGCCAAGATCCGCCTGCCCTCCACCTTCGATCACGCGATGGAAGCCGTGCTGATCAACAGTTCCGGCGGCTTGACCGGCGGTGATTACATGGACTGGGCGTTTTCGGCGGGCGCAGGAACCGACCTGACGCTGACGACGCAGGCCTGCGAAAAGCTCTACAAGGCGAGCGGCGGCACCGCGGAGGTGTCCGTCTCCATCCAAACCGGCAGCGGGACGACCGTCGCCTGGCTGCCGCAGGAAACGATCCTCTTCGACCGCGCGTCACTGACCCGGACACTGGAGGCGTCGCTTGCCGCCGATGCCACGTTTCTCGCGGTCGAGGCGGTGCTGCTCGGCCGCAAGGCGATGGGCGAGGCGATGACGGCGGGACTTTTCCGCGACCGCTGGCGGATCATGCGCGGCGGCCGGCTGATCCATGCGGAAAACCTGTGTTTCGAAGGCGACATCGCAGGGCTGACGGCGGAGGCGGCCGTGCTCGGCGGGCGCTCCGCCTTTGCCACGCTGTTTTACACCGGGCCGGACTGCGAGGCGCTCGTCGGTGGGATGCGGGGGGTGATCCCGGCGGAGGCCGGCGGGGTCAATGCCTGGCAGGTCGCCGGCCACGACAAGATCGTCGCGCGGCTCGCGGCGCCGGACGGTTTCGCCTTGAGAAAAATCCTGATCCCGCTGATTTCGCACTTGCGCAAAGGCGCCTCAGTGCCGAAAGTCTGGCATCTCTGATCCGGCCGATGACACGACCCATGACACGCAAGGACTGGACGACGGCATGAACCTCACCCCCCGCGAAAAAGACAAGTTGCTGATTTCCATGGCGGCCATGGTCGCCCGACGGCGGCTGGAGCGCGGCGTCAAGCTCAACCATCCGGAAGCGATCGCGCTGATCACCGACTTCGTCGTCGAGGGCGCGCGCGACGGCCGTTCCGTCGCCGAACTGATGGAGGCCGGGGCCCATGTGATCGCCCGCGACCAGGTGATGGAGGGTATCCCGGAGATGATCCACGACATCCAGATCGAGGCCACCTTTCCGGACGGCACCAAGCTCGTCACCGTCCACGAACCGATCCGCTGAGGCCTCGCGATGCTTTCGCTGCGCCCCAACTGCGAATGCTGCGACCGCGACCTCCCGCCGGAGAGCCGCGACGCGATGATCTGCACCTTCGAGTGCACGTTCTGCACGGCCTGCGCCACGGATGTTTTGGACGGCATCTGCCCGAACTGCGCCGGCGAACTGGTGCGTCGTCCGGTGCGCCCCGCCGCGAAGCTCCTGGCATGGCCGGCATCGACTGAACGCGTGCTGAAACCCGCCGGCTGCCGGCCCATGCAAGCGGTATGAGGAGAAAACCATGATCCCGGGTGAAATCATCGCCGCCGCCGGCGAGATCGAGCTGAATGCCGGCCTCGACAGCGTCAGCATCGACGTGTCGAACACCGGCGACCGGCCGGTGCAGGTCGGCAGCCACTATCACTTCGCCGAAACCAATGCCGGGCTGTTCTTCGATCGCGACGCCGCCCATGGCCGTCGCCTCGACATTCCCGCGGGCACCGCCGTGCGCTTCGAGCCCGGCCAGACCCGCAGCGTGTCGCTGATCCCGATCGGCGGCAAGCGCGAGATCTACGGCTTCCGCCAGAAGGTCATGGGGAAACTCTGAGATGGCCGTCGCGCATTACACCGGACGCTGCCAGTGCGGCGCCGTCGCCTTCGAGGCCGATGTCGACCTGGACCAGACCGTCATCTGCAACTGTTTGCGCTGCCAGCGGCTCGGCGCGGTGCTGGCCTTTGCGCCGCGCGACCGGTTCACGCTCCTGTCGGGCGCGGAAAGCTTGAGCGCATACACGTTCAACCGCCACAAGATCCAACATCTCTTCTGCAAGACCTGCGGCATCCAGGGCTTTTCCTATGCCACGGCTCCGGACGGGCGTGAGATGGCCGCCGTCAACGCCAACTGCCTCGACGGCGTCGATCCGCGCGCGCTGCATCCGCAGGCCTATGACGGGGCATCGGCGTGAGCGGGAGGATGCGCGCGGAACGGTTTGCGGGAGGCGCGTTCCGCTGCGCGGGCGCGGCCATGCTTTTTTCGCTCATGGCCGGGTGGCCCGCGGCGGCAGCGGCTCAGGACGACGCGCCCGTCGACTGTGCCAATGCGGTGGCGCAGGTCGAACTCACCTATTGCGCCGAGCAGGACTATCTTGCCGAGGACAAGGCGCTGAATGCCGCCTACAAGGATGTGGTCACGCGGGCGAAATCGATCGACGACGATCTCGGCGCGGCGCAGGGCGGCGCGCTCGCGGCGCTGAAGAAGGCGCAGCGCGCCTGGATCGACTATCGCGACGGACAGTGCGACCTCGCCGGCTATCAGGCGGTCGGCGGTACCGCCCAGCCGATGATCATCTATGGCTGCCTTGCGACCCAGACGAAGAAGCGGACCGAGGAGTTGCGCGACCTGCTGGCCGATTTCGACCGATGACCACGGCCGGCCGTCTCATCGCCATCGTCGGCAATGGACGCGTGCCGGAGGGCTGCGCCCGGACGATCGACGCGGCCGATCTCGTCATCCGCTTCAACGAATGCGGCTCGATCGGCCCGGGAGGGGCGCGCACTGACGTGATCGCCGTCTGCAACACCGGCCGCCCGGCGCTCGCCATGCTCGCCGGCGGGCGCTGGAAGGCAAAGCATGCGGTGCTTGAGGCCGTCGAGATCTGGTGCACCCGCGACCGCGCGACCTTCGCGGCGCTGCGGGCGCCGCTCCGGTCCAGCCATCCCGATCTCGACGATTTCTGCGACGACTATACCGACGGCTATGCCGCCTTCGCCGCCGCCACGGGAAAGCGGCTGAAACGGCTCGACGCGGCGGTGCACCGGAGGACGGATGCGGCGCTCGCCGCCTTCGCGCCGGAGGCCTATGTCGTGCCGAGCAGCGGCCTGCTCGTGATTGCCGAGGTGCTCGCGAATGTCACGGGCGCAGACGACCGGGTGGTGCTTGCCGGCTTCGGCCATCAGGGCTGGATATGGCACCCGTTCGCCGCCGAGCGCCGCTATGTCGACCATCTGGTTTCGGAAGGCCGCCTCGCGCGTCTTCATCCGCTGATATGAGATTGACCGAAGGAGAGGCCCCATGTCCTACACGATGTCGCGCGCAGTCTATGCCCACATGTTCGGCCCGACGGTCGGCGACAAGGTGCGCCTCGCCGATACGGAACTGATCGTCGAGGTCGAGAAGGATTTCACCACCTATGGCGAGGAGGTGAAGTTCGGCGGCGGCAAGGTCATCCGCGACGGCATGGGCCAGAGCCAGGTGACGCGGGCGGACGGCGCGGTCGACACCGTCATCACCAATGCGCTGATCCTTGACCACTGGGGCATCGTCAAGGCGGATATCGGGCTCAAGGACGGCCGCATCGTCGCGATCGGCAAGGCCGGCAATCCCGATACGCAGCCGGGCGTCACCATCATCGTCGGCCCGGGCACCGAGGCGATCGCCGGCGAGGGAAAGATCGTCACCGCCGGCGGCATGGACAGCCATATCCACTTCATCTGCCCGCAGCAGATCGAGGAGGCGCTGATGTCGGGTCTGACGACGATGCTCGGCGGCGGCACCGGCCCGGCGCACGGCACGCTGGCGACGACCTGCACCCCCGGCCCCTGGCACATCGCCCGGATGATCGAGGCGGCCGACGCCTTCCCGATGAACCTCGCCTTCGCCGGCAAGGGCAACGCCTCGCTCCCCGGCGCACTGGTGGAAATGGTGCTCGGCGGCGCCACCTCGCTGAAGCTGCACGAGGACTGGGGCACGACGCCGGCGGCGATCGACTGCTGCCTGACGGTCGCCGACGAATACGACGTGCAGGTGATGATCCACACCGACACGCTGAACGAGAGCGGCTTCGTCGAGGATTCGATCGGCGCGCTCAAGGGCCGCACCATCCATGCCTTCCATACGGAAGGCGCGGGCGGCGGCCATGCGCCGGATATCATAAAAATCTGCGGCCAGCCGAACGTCATCCCGTCCTCGACCAACCCGACGCGGCCCTATACGATCAACACGCTGGCCGAGCATCTCGACATGCTGATGGTCTGCCATCACCTGTCGCCGTCGATCCCGGAAGACATCGCCTTTGCCGAAAGCCGCATCCGCAAGGAGACGATCGCGGCCGAAGACATCCTGCACGACATCGGCGCCTTCTCGATCATCTCGTCCGACAGCCAGGCCATGGGCCGCGTCGGCGAGGTGGCGATCCGCACCTGGCAGACGGCCGACAAGATGAAGCGCCAGCGCGGCCGGCTGAAGGAAGAGACGGGCGACAACGACAATCTCCGCGTCAAGCGCTACATCGCCAAATACACGATCAACCCCGCGATCGCCCATGGCCTCAGCCACGAGATCGGTTCGGTCGAGGTCGGCAAGCGCGCCGATCTCGTGCTGTGGAACCCGGCCTTCTTCGGCGTCAAGCCGGACATGATCCTGCTCGGCGGCTCGATCGCGGCCGCCCCCATGGGCGACCCGAATGCCTCGATCCCGACGCCCCAGCCGGTCCATTACCGGCCGATGTTCGCCTCCTACGGCAAGGCGCGCACCAATTCCTCCGTGACCTTCGTCAGCCAGGCCTCACTCGATGCCGGCATCGCGGCGCGCCTCGGCGTCGCCAAGAAGCTCGTCGCGGTGAAGAACACCCGCGGCGGCATCGGCAAGGCCTCGATGATCCACAACAGCCTGACGCCGCATGTCGAGGTCGATCCGGAAACCTACGAGGTGCGCGCCGACGGTGAACTTCTGACCTGCGAGCCGGCGACCGTCCTGCCGATGGCGCAGCGTTACTTCCTGTTCTAAGACCGCGCCGGGACGCGGATCATGGCCGTAGCAGGCACCAGCGGGCGGGAGGGACGCCGCATGCCCATGACCCCCATCTCCGCGCTTGATATTTCAAGGTGATCCGCATGCCCTATCGTTCGACTGAAATCCTGCGTGCCGATGCCGGGCATCCGGTGCCGATCGACGTCATCGTGCTCGCCCACGACCAGCGGCACATCCGCCGCAAGCTCCTGCACATGCAGCATGACGACGTCGTCATGCTCGACCTCAGGGAGCCGGTCATGCTCGCCCATGGCGACCTGCTGCTGCTCGAGGGCGGCGGCTGCGTCGAGATCATCGCCGCCGAGGAGGATCTCTACGCGGTCACGCCGCGCGACCGGCTGCACCTGGTCGAACTCGCCTGGCATCTCGGCAACCGGCATCTTCCCGCCCAGATCGAGGCGGAGCGGATCGTCATCCTGCGCGATCCCGTCATCGGTGCGATGCTGAAGGGGCTCGGCGCCGAGATCGCCGAGATTTCCGAGCCCTTCCATCCGATGCGCGGCGCCTATCACGGCACGGGCGGCCACGGCCATCATCACGGACACGGCCACCACCATGACTGACGGGGAAGCGGCGGCCACGCCGACGCAGGCGCTGCTGCGGCTGATCACCTGGCTGTCGCCGGCCTTCCCCGTCGGGGCCTTCGCCTATTCCGCCGGGCTCGAGCAGGCGGTCAGGGACGGGCTGGTCGTCTCGGCGCCGCATCTCCATCGCTGGCTCTCGATCGCGATCGCCCGCGGCGCCGGCTGGAACGATGCCGTCCTGCTCGCCGAGGCCTATCGCAGCGCCGGCGACGGCGCGGCCCTGCTCGCCGTCGCCGATCTTGCCGTCGCCATGGCCGGTTCGAAGGAGCGGCAGGCGGAAACGGTGGCGCAGGGTGCCGCTTTCTTGGCGGCAGCGCGGGCCTGGCCGCATGCGGTCCTCGATCGTCTGCCGGAGGACACGGCCTATCCTGTCGCTGTCGGTGCCGTCGCCGGCGCCCATGGCACGGGCACGGAAGCCGCGATCGCCGCCTATCTGCATGCGCAGGCCTCCAATGCCGTGTCGGTCGCGATCCGCTGCGGCGTCACCGGCCAGCGCGACGGCGTCGGCATCCTCGCCGCGCTCGAACCGGAGATCGAGGCCGCCGCGCGGCGGGGTGCCGCGAGCACGCTCGACGACCTCGGAACGGCGGCGATTGCCGCCGACATCGCCACGCTTCGCCACGAAAGCTTGAATTCGCGGCTGTTCCGCTCATGATCGCGGGGCGCGGCCGTCTCTTCCATGAAAGGAAAATGCCATGCGTTCGACAAACGGGCCCTTGAGGGTCGGGATCGGCGGGCCGGTCGGCTCCGGCAAGACGGCGCTGACCGACAAGCTCTGCAAGGCCATGCGTGACCACTACTCCGTCGCGGTCGTCACCAACGACATCTACACCAAGGAGGATGCCGAGGCGCTGGTGCGGATGCAGGCGCTCACCTCGGACAGGATCGTCGGCGTCGAGACCGGCGGCTGCCCGCACACGGCGATCCGCGAGGATGCATCGATCAACCTGCAGGCGGTGGCGGATCTCAACCGGCGCTTCCCCGATCTCGACGTCGTCTTCATCGAATCGGGCGGCGACAATCTCGCGGCCACCTTCTCGCCCGACCTCGCGGATCTGACGATCTACGTCATCTCGGTCTGCCAGGGCGAGGAAATCCCGCGCAAGGGCGGTCCCGGCATCACCCGCTCCGACCTGCTCGTCATCAACAAGTCGGACCTCGCGCCCTATGTCGGCGCCGATCTCGACGTGATGGAGCGCGACGCGACGCGAATGCGCGCCAGCCGCCCCTTCGTCTTCTCCGACATGAAGCGCGGCGAGGGTGTGGGCAGGATCGTCGACTTCCTGACGGTGCAGGGCGGGCTCTGACGGCGACGCTTCGATACCGCAGCAAAAAGGCCGCTCCCCGAAAGGAGCGGCCTTTTTGATCGGATCCGGCCGAAGCGCACTGCTCCGGTCCGACGCGGTCTATTCGGCGGCGAGCGAGGTGATGTTGATCACGTTCGACGGGCCGACCCGGGCGGGAACCACCACCTTTTCCTTTTCGAGCGCGGCGACCTTCTCCTTCAGTGCCTCGATCTCGTCGGTCTGCGTGGTAACGCGGGTCGTCAGCGCCTCGTTGTCGAGCACCGGCGCCTCCTCGTCCTTGCCGCCGACGAAACGGCCGAAGATCCAGGCGAGCAGCCGCGACAGGTCGTCCATGATGAGGAAGAAGGAGGGGACGACGACGAGGCTGAGCACGGTGGAGACGATGATGCCGCCGATGACGGCGATCGCCATCGGCGCGCGGAACGAGCCGCCCTCGCCGATGCCCATCGCCGAGGGGAGCATGCCGGCCGACATGGCGATCGAGGTCATGATGATCGGGCGGGCGCGCTTGCGGCCGGCCTCGACCATGGCATGGACCCGCTCCATGCCGTGGCGCATCATCTCGATGGCGAAGTCGACCAGCAGGATCGCGTTCTTCGTCACGATGCCCATCAGCATCAGGATGCCGATCAGCACCGGCATGGACAGGGCGTTCTGCGTGATGATCAGCGCCACCGCGACGCCGCCGATGGCGAGCGGCAGCGAGAACAGGATGGTGAAGGGCTGGATCACGTCCTTGAACAGCAGGATCAGCACGACCAGCACCAGCATCAGCCCCATCAGCATGGCGTTGACGAAGCTCTGCTGCATTTCGCCCTGCACCTTGGCGTCGCCGCTTTCGGCAAGGCGCACGGTCGGCGGCAGCTGCGTCTCGTCGACGATCCGCTTGAACTCGGCTGTCGCCGTGTCGAGCGCGGTGCCGAAGGGTACGTCCGAGCCGATCGCCACGACGCGGTTGCGGTTGTTGCGCTTGATCGAGCTCGGGCCTTCCGCATAGTCGATGTCGGCGACGCTGTAGAGCGGCACGATCGCGCCCGAGCCGGTCTTGATCTTCAGCGCGCGGATGGCGCCGAGGTCGCGGCGCACGTCGAGGCTCGCCTGCACGCGGATCGGGATCTGCCGGTTGTCGAGCGATATCTTCGCAAGATTGGCGTCGACGTCGCCGATCGTCGCCACCCGCACCGTCTCGGCGATCTGCTGCGGCGTGATGCCGAGGCGCGAGGCCTCGTCCATGCGCGGGCGGATCTGCAGTTCCGGACGCGGCAGCGCGCCTTCCGAGGAAACGTTGGCGAGGATCGGCGAGGCGCGCAGCTTCGATTCGAGCAGTCCGACCGCGGCGTTGAGGTCCGCCTCGCTGGTCGACAGGAAGTTGACGCTGAGGTCGCGCTCCGCCCGGTCGTTGACCTTCGAAATCCGCACGTCCGGAATGGCGCGCACCGCGGCGAAGATGTCCTTCTCGACATCCCATTGCGGTCGCGTGCGGCCTTCCTCCGGAAGCCTCGGCACATAGGCGCCGAGGATCGGAATGTTGCCGAGCCCCTTGTTGACGATGGTCTTCAGCAGCGAATGCTCGATGTTGCCCAGGATGACGCGCACCGTCGCGCGCCGCATTTCGAGGTCGCCCTTCGGCGAGGCGCCGCCGAGGATGAAGACGCTCTTGACGCCGTCAATGTTCTTGACGGCCTTGTAGATCGTGTCCGTGCTGGCGGCGGTCTCGTCCAGCGTCGCGTTCGGCGGCAGTTCCACCGAGAGGACGACGCGGGAGGAATCGTCCGGCGGCAGGAAGCTGCCCGGAACCTGCGCGAGCAGCACCACCGAGCCGTAGAGGAAGCCGATGGCGACGAGCAGCGTGGTGTAGCGCCAGTACCAGCGCCGCGTGGTGCCGGTGACGAGGCGCGTATAGCCCTTCATCAGCAGGCCGTCATTGTCGTGATGGTCGTCGTCCATCCCGTCTTCGGCGCGCATCAGGTAGGCGGCCATCAGCGGCGTGATGAGGCGGGCGACCATCAGCGAGAAGAAAACGGAGAAGGCGACCGTCAGGCCGAACTGGATGAAATACTGGCCGGCGATGCCGGGCATGAAGGAGACGGGCACGAAGACGGCGATGATGGTGAAGCTGGTCGCGATCACGGCGAGGCCGATCTCGTCGGCCGCCTCGAGCGCCGCCCTGTACGGTGTCTTGCCCATCTTGATGTGGCGGGCGATGTTCTCGATCTCGACGATCGCGTCGTCGACGAGAATGCCGGTGGCGAGCGTCAGCGCCAGGAAGCTCACGAGGTTCAGCGAGAACCCCATGATGTCCATGATCCAGAAGGTCGGGATGGCGGAGAGCGGCAGGGCGACGGCGGCGATCAGCGTCGCGCGCCAGTTTCGCAGGAAGAGGAAGACGACGAGGACCGCGAGGATCGCGCCTTCCATCAGCGTGTGGAGTGCTGCCTCGTAGTTGCCGTAGGTGAAATAGACGGAATCGTCGACCATCTCGATCTGGACATCGGGATTGGCCTTGCGGACGGCATCGAGGCTTTCGGCGACGGTTTCCGAGACGGAGACCTCGCTCGCGCCCTTGGCGCGGAAGACGGCGAAGGTGACGTTCGGGACGCCGTCGAAGCGCGAGAAGGATTTCGGCTCCTCATAGGTGTCGGTGACGGTGCCGAGCTCGTCGAGGCGAACGAAGCGGCCGTTCGGCAGGGTGATCGAACGGCTCGCGAGCTCGGGAACGCTGCGCGCGTCGCCGAGCGTGCGGATCGTCTGCTCGTTGCCGGCCACCTGGCCGCGGCCGGAGCCGAGGTCGATGTTGATGCCGCGCAATTGCTGGTTCACGTCGGCGGCGGTGATGCCGTAGGATTCGAGCTTGGCCGGGTTGAGTGCGACGCGGATCTCCCGGTCGGCGCCGCCGTAGCGGTCGATCTTGCCGACGCCCGGCTGGCCCTGCAGCGCGCGCTTCACCGTGTCGTCGACGAACCAGGACAGTTCCTCGAGCGTCATGTTCGGGGCGGAGACGGCGAAGGTCTGGATCGCCTGGCCCTCGACGTCGACCTTGGCGACGATCGGCTCCTCGATGCCGGCGGGAAGGTCGCCGCGGATCTTGTCGATCGCGTCCTTCGTGTCCTGCACCGCCTCCTCGGTCGGCTTGCCGATGCGGAAGATGACGATCGTCTGCGACTGGCCGTCGGTAACGGTCGACTGGATCTCGTCGATCCCGCTGATCGAGGCGACGGCGTCCTCGATCTCCTTGGTGACCTGCACCTCCAGCTCGGCAGGTGCCGCGCCATTCTGCACCACCGTGACCGACACGAAGGGCGCGTCGATGTTCGGGAAGCGGGTGATCGGCAGGGCGAAGAAGGACTGCAGGCCGACGATGACCAGCAGCGCGAAGCCGAGGATCGGCGCGATCGGATTGCGGATCGACCAGGCGGAGAAGTTCATGCGGGATCCCTCACTTCGCGACCGAGGCGGTTTCGTCCTCGGCGACCGGCCTGATCCGGTCGCCGTCGCGGACGAAGGCGCCGGCCTTGGCAACCACCCTGTCGCCGGCCGAAAGGCCCTCGACCACCTGAACCACGCCGCCATCCTGGATGCCGGTGACGATCTTCACCTGCCGGACCACGTCGTCCTCGACCTTGCGCGCCACCGAGCCGTTGCGGTCGGTGGTGACGGCCGACAGGGGCAGGGCGAGCCCGTTCGCCTCCGCCACGACGATTTCGGCATTGGCGAACATGCCGGCCCGCGCGCCGGTGCGGGCGTCGAGCACGATATGGACGGAACCGAGGCGGGTCGCGGCGTCGATGGTCGGCGAGACGAGGCGCACCTTGCCCTCGATCGTGCGCGTGCCGCCGGCGATGGTGACGATCGCCGTCTGTCCCGCATCGACCTTCTGGATGTCGGTCTCCGAGAGATCGGCGACGAGCTCGATGGCGCCGTCGCGGATCAGCGTGAACAGCGGTGTGCCGGCGCCGCTCGCGACCGCGCCGACCTTGGCGGTGCGCTCGGCCACGATCCCCGCGGCCGGCGCCTTGACGGCGGTGCGGCTCAGCCGGAGGTCGATGTCGTCGATCTGGGCATCGGCGACCTTGGTGTCGGCCCTGGCGACGGTGATCGCCTGCTCGGCCGAATTCACCCGCGCGCGCGCCGCGGTCGCCGCCGCGCGTGCCTGGTCCGCCGTGGCGGTCGCGACCGTGCCGGTGGCGGACAGGCGCTCGGCGCGGCCTGCGACCCGCTCGGCCTCTTCCGCATTGGCCTTCGCCTCGGCAAGCTGCGCCTCGAACTGGGCGATCGCCGCCTCTGCCTTGGCAAGGGTTGCCTGCGCCTGGCTTTTCTGCAGGATCAGCGCATCGTCGTTCAGCGTCGCCAGCGTCGCGCCTTCCGCCACGCGGTCGCCGATATCGGCGCCGAGCGAGCGGATCGACAGGCCTTCGACCAGCGGCGCGACATAGATCTCCTCGACCGGGCGGATGGTGCCGCTGGCGCGGACGCGATCGGTGAGGGCGCGCGTCTCGACAGTGGTGACGACGATGGCCGGAAGGGCGGGCTCGGCCTGTTGCGGCGGTGCCGCCTCCTCGGCGGCGATGGCGGGGGAAAACGCGCCGATCATCGCGCAGAAGCCGAGTGTTACGATCCCGAGTGTGACGATCCGATGTCCTGTCATGCCTGTCCCCGCCTGCGGCGACGCCCCTGGCATCCGAGCCGCTCTTCCGTCCGGGGCGCCAAGGGCGCCCGCCGTTGCTTCGTCCGTCGCCGGTGTCGTCCGGCCCCTGCCTGTCTGCGATATCGGTCCACGGCCCGCGACATTCGTCGCAGTGGCGATGGTGCACGGTCGGCCTCACGCCGGTCTGCGGCGCCCCGCCGCGTCACCGTGTCATGCCCCTTGGCTTCTGCCTTCTACGATCATTTAGAAGGAGCGGATTTGGCTTGCAAGAGGCAGATGCGATGGTGCCTCACTATTTCTACGCCGTTCCATTGTGCATTGCAATACAGCGCCGGCAAGACAGGGGCGATGTGCCTTTTCCGCCACGTCTTTCCGTCGCCTGCAACGGCATCTCCCAAAAGAAAGGGATGCGCGGCGGGCGGCCGCGCATCCCGGACTGGCGCGGTCCGCCGCCGCCGTCGTTATTTCAGCGCCGCATCGGTGATCGCATGGGTGAAGGCGCCTCCCGGTTCCTTGGAGATGACCGGGTCCGAGCCGCCGCCGAGCAGGGTGGCGACCGTGCGCTTGTAGTCGGCGTCGTCCAGCGCGCCGTTCGAGCCGGCGGTCAGCTTGGCGACCTCGCCCATCATCCGCTTCTGATGCGCTTCCGTCTGGGCGCCGGTGGAATCGTTCTCCAGAACAATGTCGGCGGCCTCGTCCGGATTGGCCTCGGCATATTTCCAGCCCTTCATCGAGGCACGGACGAACTTGACCAGCTTCTCCTCGAAGGCCTTGTCGGCGAGCTTGTCCTCGAGCACGTAGAGCCCGTCCTCGAGCGTCGCGACACCCTGGTCCTCGTATTTGAAGGTGACGAGATCCTCCGGCTTGATGCCGGCGTCGATGACCTGCCAGTATTCGTTGTAGGTCATGGTGGAGATGCAGGCCGCCTGCTTCTGGATCAGCGGATCGACGTTGAAGCCCTGCTTCAGCACCGTCACGCCGTCCGGGCCGCCATCGGTCTTGATGCCGAGATGGCTCATCCAGGAGAGGAAGGGATACTCGTTGCCGAAGAACCAGACGCCGAGCGTCTTGCCCTTGAAATCTGCGGGCGTGGCGACGCCGGTTTCCTTCAGACAGGTCAGCATCATGCCGGACGACTTGAAGGGCTGGGCGATGTTGACGAGCGGCACGCCCTTCTCGCGGGTGGCGAGCGCGGAGGGCATCCAGTCGACGATGACGTCGGCGCCGCCGCCGGCGATCACCTGCGCCGGCGCGATGTCCGGGCCGCCGGGCTTGATCTCGACGTCAAGGCCTTCCTCCTCGTAGAAACCCTTGTCCTTGGCGACGTAATAGCCGGCGAACTGGGCCTGGGTCACCCATTTTAGCTGCAGGACCAGCTTGTCGGCGGCTTCGGCGGAATAGGCGCCGAGCGACAGGGCGCTTGCCAGAAGCAAGGATGCGAAATGTTTGCTCATCATGGTTCCCTCTTCTTATCGTGACGCCTGCCCACCACGGACAGACGGATGCCAGAAAGTGACGGCGCGCTCGACGAGCGCCACCACCCCGTAGAAGGCCGAGCCGGCGAGCGCCGCGACGGCGATCTCGGCCCAGACCATGTCGACATTCATGCGGCCCACTTCCGTGGAGATCCGGAAGCCCATGCCGACGATGGGCGTCCCGAAGAATTCGGCGACGATGGCGCCGATCAGCGCCAGCGTCGAGTTGATCTTGAGCGCATTGAAGATGAAAGGCCAGGCGGCCGGCAGCCGCAGTTTCACCAGCGTCTGCAGCCATGTCGCCGCATAGGTGCGCATCAGGTCGCGCTCGATGGTGCCGGTCGCCGCCAGCCCGGCGGAGGTGTTGACCAGCATCGGGAAGAAGGTCATGACGACGACGACGGCGGCCTTCGACGGCCAGTCGAAGCCGAACCACATGACCATGATCGGCGCGATGCCGATGACCGGCAGCGCCGAGACGAAATTGCCGAGCGGCAGCAGGCCGCGTTGCAGGAAGGGTGAGCGGTCGATGGCGACCGCCGCGAGGAAGCCGAGGCCCGAGCCGAGCGCGTAGCCGATCAGCGCCGCCTTGAGGAAGGTCTGGCGGAAATCGGCCACCAGGATCGGCAGCGAGTTGACCAGCCGGGTCCAGATCATCGAGGGCGGCGGCAGCAGCACCGAGGGAATGGAGAAGCCGCGGACGATCCCCTCCCAGAGGACGAGGATCGTCACGCCGAAGAGCAGCGGCACCGAGATGCGGGCGATCCGGTTCGCGGCGCGGCCCTCGAAACGCCGGCGCACCAGCCATTCGTTGAAGGCCCAGGCGGAAAGCCAAAAGAGGACGGCGCCGAGAACGAAGGCGAGGTTCATGGCGCGATCCCCATCCGTTTCAGCACGAGGCGATGGGCGATGCCGACGATCGCGACGAGCACGGCGGCAAGCGCCGCCGCCATGAACAGCGCCGACCAGATCTGCACCGTCTGGCCGTAATAGGAGCCGGCGAGCAATCGCGCGCCGAGGCCGGCGACCGCGCCGGTCGGAAGCTCGCCGACGATGGCGCCGACAAGCGAGATCGCCACCGCCACCTTCAGCGAGGCGAAAAGATAGGGCATCGAGGAGGGCCAGCGCAGCTTCCAGAAGACCTCGGCCGGCGCGGCATTGTAGGTGCGCATCAGGTCGAGCTGGATCGCCTCGGGGCTGCGCAGGCCCTTGACCATGCCGACGGCGACCGGGAAGAAGCTCAGATAGGTCGAGATCAGCGCTTTCGGCATCAGCCCGGAAATGCCGACCGCATTGAGCACGACGATGATCATCGGCGCGATGGCGAGGATCGGGATCGTCTGGCTGGCGATGATCCACGGCATCAGCGAGCGGTCCATGGCGCGGTTGTGGACGATGCCGACGGCGAGCAGGATGCCGAGCGCGGTGCCGAAGAGGAAGCCGAGCAGCGTCGCCGACAGCGTCACGCCGGCGTGATAGACAAGGCTGCGCTTCGAGGTGACCGCCTTGTTGACCGTCGTGTCCCAGATCTCGGCGGCGACCTGGTGCGGTGCGGGTAGCACCGGGCGCTCCTGCGCCATCGTGTTGGCGACGAGATCCCGGGTCGAGAGCGCTGCCCCGGCGCGCGCGGCGCTGTCGCGCTCGAAGGGGGCGTTGAGGAAGACGGTCGCGACATACCAGGCGACGAGAAGGGCGGCGATCACGCAGAGGACGGGCAGGCACCGTTCGCGCAGCACGCCGCCCATCGTTCAAGCCCTCCCGCCGCCGGGCATCAGCATCAGACCCATGGCGAGGATGCCGAGCACGACGCCGGTCGTCTGGACCGCGCTCAGCCTCTCGCCGAAGACGACGAGCGCGACGATGTTGATCAGCACGAGCTGCACCACGGCCGAGAGCGAGATCGACAGGCCGAGCCCGCCCTCGCGCATCAGCCTCAGCATGATCAGGTTGCCGACCGTATAGAGGCCGAGCGAGCCGATCAGCACCAGGAGATTCTGGTTGGCGATATAGGCGCGCGACGTGGTGGCTCCGGCGATGTAGGCGAGCGTGGCGCAGCCGAGCCAGAGGAGATAGGTGATGCTCATGCCATGGGTTCTCCGGGCACGACCCGCAATGCCCGACTATTCGTCATAACTGTGTCCTGCCCTCAGACCTTCGCGCACCCGGTGCGCGATGGCAAGAAATTCCGGCGTCTCGCGGATGCCGAGCGGCCGCTCCCTCGGCAGCGTCGATTCGATCACGTCTGTGACCCGGCCCGGACGCGGGCTCATCACCACGATCTTCGTCGAGAGATAGACCGCCTCGGGGATCGAATGGGTGACGAAGCAGATCGTCTTGTTCGTCCGCTCCCAGAGCTTCAGAAGCTGTTCGTTCAGGTGGTCGCGGACAATTTCGTCGAGCGCGCCGAAGGGTTCGTCCATCAGAAGCAGGTCGGCGTCGAAGGCGAGCGCACGGGCGATCGAGGCGCGCTGCTGCATGCCGCCGGAAAGCTGCCAGGGATATTTCCTGCCGAAGCCGGAGAGGTTGACGAGGTCGAGCACGCGGGCGATCCGCGCGGCGCGCTCGTCCGGCGCAAAACCCATGATCTCCAGCGGCAGGGCGATGTTCTTCTCGATCGTGCGCCAGGGATAGAGTGCCGGCGCCTGGAAGACATAGCCATAGGCGCGGCGCCTGCGCGCCTCCTCCGGCGTCATGCCGTTGACGGTGATCGTCCCGTGCGTCGGCGTCTCGAGATCGGCGATGACGCGCAGGAAGGTGGTCTTGCCGCAGCCGGACGGGCCGATGAAGGAAACGAAATCGCCCTTGCCGATGGCGAGGTCGACGCCGGTCAGCGCATGCACCGGGCCGTCGCTGGTCGCGAAGGTCAGGCCGAGGCCGCGCGCGCGGATCACGCTTGCCGCCGCATTCCCGTGTGCCGTGGCGCCGTTCATCGACACTGCCCCCTGCCTGACATTTTCAAATTGCATGCTCCCTGATTCTGGCCTCAGATGCGAGCGGCGCAACGGGCGCAGGCGCGGAGGACGGACGATGGATGCAGTGAGCAAACCCACCTGCCACTTGGTCAGGCCGGGGGAGACCTATGACGGCAAGCAGGGCCTCAGCTATTTCGCCGGGATCGCGGCGGAAACGGTGGGGTCGAAGGGCATCTGCATGCACCTGCTGACGATCCCGCCCGGCGGCAAGGCCAAGGCCCACCGGCACGAAAGCCACGAGACGGCGATCTACATGCTGTCGGGCGAGGCGCATACCTGGTATGGCGACCGGCTGGAGCACCATGTGATCGTGCGCGCGGGCGAGCTGTTCTACATTCCCGCCGGCGTTCCGCACCTGCCGGCGAACCTGTCGGACGCGCCGTGCTCGGCCGTCATCGCCCGCACCGACCCGAACGAGCAGGAGAGCGTCGTGCTGATGCCGGAACTCGACGCGCTCGTCCCTTGAGGCCATGCGTCAGACCCCGCTGGCCGGGATGCCGCTGCGCTCCACCGGGCGCGGCGCCGTCAGGTCCTTCCAGATCGAGAGCGCCCGGCTGACGGGCGCGTTGGGCGGACGGGCGACGAATGTGCCGTGGCCCTCGCGGGTCTCAACCTTGCCCTCCTCGATGGCGACGAGCCCCCGCGTCAGCGTGTAGCGCGGCAGGCCCGTCACCGTCTTGCCCTCGAAGACATTGTAGTCGATCGCCGACTGCTGCCTGGCCGCGCTGATGGTCTTCGAGAGCTTCGGATCCCAGACGACGATGTCGGCATCGGCGCCGACGAGGATCGCGCCCTTTCTCGGATAGATGTTGAGGATTTTCGCGATGTTGGTCGAGGTGACGGCGACGAACTCGTTCATGGTGATGCGCCCGGTCGCGACCCCATGGGTCCAGAGCATCGGCAGCCGGTCCTCGAGCCCGCCCGTTCCGTTCGGGATCTTGCGGAAATCGTCGACGCCGAACCGCTTCTGCGCGGTGGTGAAGGCGCAATGGTCGGTCGCCACCACCTGCAGCGAGCCGGCGGAGAGGCCGGCCCAGAGACTGTCCTGATGCCCCTTGTCGCGGAAGGGCGGCGACATCACCCGTCGCGCGGCGTGGTCCCAGTCCTGATTGAAATACTCGCTTTCGTCCAGCGTCAGGTGCTGGATCAGCGGCTCGCCATAGACGCGCATGCCCTTCTGGCGGGCGCGGCGGATCGCCTCGTGGCTCTGTTCGCAGGAGGTGTGGACGACATAGAGCGGCGCGCCGGCGATGTCGGCGATCATGATCGCCCGGTTGGTCGCCTCGCCCTCGACTTCGGGAGGACGCGAATAGGCGTGGGCCTCGGGGCCGGTATTGCCCTCCGCCATCAGCTTTGCCTGCAATTGGGCGACGACGTCGCCGTTTTCGGCATGCACCATCGGCAGGGCGCCGAGCTCGGCGCAGCGGCTGAACGAGGCGTACATCTCCTCGTCATTGACCATCAGCGCGCCTTTGTAGGCCATGAAATGCTTGAACGAGTTGATGCCCTTGTCGCGGACGATCGTCTCCATCTCGTTGAACACCTGCTCGCCCCACCAGGTGATCGCCATGTGGAAGGAATAGTCGCAGGTGGCGCGGGACGTCTTGTTGTCCCACATGGTCAGCGCGTCGAGCAGCGACTGGCCGGGCGAGGGCAGGGCGAAGTCGACGACCATCGTCGTGCCGCCGGAGAGCGCCGCGCGGGTGCCGCTCTCGAAATCGTCCGACGAATAGGTGCCCATGAACGGCATTTCGAGATGGGTGTGCGGGTCGATCCCGCCGGGCATCACGTAACAGCCGGTGGCGTCGAGGATCTCGTTGCCGGTGAGATCCGGGCCGATCTCGGTGATTTTTCCGCCGGCGATGCGGATGTCCGCCTTGTAGGTCAGATCCGCGGTGACGATCGTGCCGTTCTTGATGACGGTGGTCATAGTCGCTCCTTCTCAAGCACCGGCGATCTCCGCCGCCTCTAGTGTGTCGATGTCATATCGCTGCAGGGGTAGATGCAGAGTTCGAGATCATAGCCGACTGTGCCGAGCCGCTGCATCAGTCCTGCGCCGAGCATTGGACAGGGTGCGGCAACCGCGTCGACGTCATAGTAAAGTCCGACGCTGATCATGCGTACCATGCCAAGGCCGGCAACCTCGACCAAGACCTGATCATACCGGTCGAGGATTGCGCCCAGATAGGTGTCGATGTGGGGGGACTGCGGCCCATCCTCGTCCGGTGGCGCGATCACGCAATGGCCCCCTAACCACTGAATGTCGAGCGTCGGATGGCGTGCCCCGAGGGCGATGCAGTCGCTTTCAACGCAATCAGGGATTCGAATGCAGACGCTGTGCTCGATCCGCTCCACCTTCGCCCGTGAACATGCAACGCCGGAGGCGGTCACTCGGCGATCTCCGCCGTCTCGACCACGGCGTGGAACAGCACGTCGGCGCCGGCGCCTGCCCATTCCTTCGAAATCTCCTCCGCCTCGTTGTGCGACAGGCCGTCGACGCAGGGGCAGAAGATCATCGCGGTGGGCGCGATGCCATTGATCCAGCAGGCGTCATGGCCGGCGCCCGAGACGATGTCGCGGTGCGAATAGCCGAGCCTTTCGGCGGCGCCACGCACCGCCGAGACGCAGGTCTCGTCGAATGCCACGGGGGCGAAGCCGCCGATCTCGCGGATCTCGATGCCGAGGCCGAGCTCGGCGGCGATCTTGCGGCCCTCGACCTCGAGTGCTGCCGCCATCGCCGCGATGATCTCCTTTTCCGGATGGCGGAAATCGACGACGAAGACGGCCTTGCCGGGGATGATGTTGCGCGAGTTCGGATGGACGGTCATGTTGCCGACGGCGCCGACGGCAAAGGGCGGATAGCGCCAGGCGATGTCGTGCACGCGGTCGATGATGCGGGCCATGCCGAGGCCGGCATTGACGCGGCGCGGCATCGGCGTCGAGCCGGTATGGGCCTCCTTGCCGGTCAGCGTCACTTCCAGCCATGTGAGCCCCTGGCCATGGGTGACGACGCCGATGTCGATGCCTTCGTCCTCGAGGATCGGACCCTGCTCGATGTGATACTCGAAATAGGCCTTCAGCGGATGCCGCCCGCAGGGCTCCGGCCCCTCGAAGCCGATCCGCTTCAATTCGTCGCCGAAGCGCTTGCCCTCGGCATCCTGCTTCGCCTTGCCCTCGTCCTCGCTCATGATGCCGGCGAAGACGGCCGATGCGAGCATGGCGGGCGGAAAGCGCGCGCCTTCCTCGTTCGTCCAGTTGACCACCTCGACCGGATGGCGCGTCCTGATGCCGAGGTCGTTCATCGAGCGCACGACTTCCAGTGCCGCCAGCACGCCGAGCACGCCGTCGAACCTGCCGCCGGTCGGCTGGGTGTCGAGGTGGCTGCCGAGCATCACGGGCGGCAGCGACGGATCCGTGCCCTCGCGGCGGGCGAACATGTTGCCCATGCTGTCGATCGTCATCGACAGGCCGGCGGCCTCGCACCAGGACTGGAACAGCCGGCGCCCCTCGGCGTCCTCGTCGGTCAGCGTCTGGCGGTTGTTGCCGCCGGCGACGCCCGGGCCGATCGTCGCCATTTCCATCAGCATGTCCCACAGGCGGTCGGTGTTGACGCGCATGTTTTCGCCGGGTGCGGCCATGACAGTCCCTCTCCTGCAGGCCGCGCGGGCGCGGCGCTCGTCTTCATTGTCCGAACGGTCGGATCCGGGTTCCTTGGCGAACCCTTCGATCGGCCGTTGCGTTTGAACATCAACTGGCGGATAATTTAACCGGTTGGTAAACATTACAACTTCCGCCCCGGACCTCAAGATGGAAAAATAAAAAGAGGCCGGCAAGGCGCGATGTTTTGCAACGCAGCGCAGGGCAAGGGAGACGGGACGGGATGGTGCTACCGAGGGCGGCGAGAACACAGCGGCGGACCCGCATCCAGGAGGAGAAGGAAGAGCAGATCCTCGAGGCGGCGCTCGACGTCTTTGCCATGAACGGCTTTCGTGGCTCGACCATCGACCAGATCGCCGAGGTCGCCGGCATGTCGAAGCCGAACCTCCTCTATTACTTCCGCACCAAGGAGGCGATGCACCGCGCGCTGATCGCCCGGGTTCTCGACACCTGGCTCGATCCCTTGCGCGAATTCGACGCCGAGGGCAGCCCCGTCTCCGAGATCCGCAGCTATATCCGCCGCAAATTGGAGATGGCGCGGGATTTTCCGCGCGAGAGCCGGCTCTTCGCCAACGAGATGCTGCAGGGCGCGCCGAACATCGAGGACGAACTGAAGGGGCCGCTGAAGGCGCTGGTCGACGAGAAGGCGGAGGTGATCCGCGCCTGGGCGAAGGCGGGCAAGATCGCGCGCTGCGATCCCTATCACCTGATCTTCTCGATCTGGGCGACGACGCAGCATTACGCCGATTTCGACGTGCAGGTGCGCGCCGTCCTCGGGCCCGGCCATGACGGCGAGGGCCGCTTCGAGGATGCGGCGCGCTTTCTCGAGCGGCTCTTCGTCGTCGGATTGGAGATGGAGGCGCCGCCCGCCTGACGGCACGTCCGGTCGCGCCCGCCGCCGTGCCGGAGACGCAAGCCTGCGCGGGACGGCCGGAGAGGCTCCGCCGTTCAGTCGGGAAGAAGCGCGATCAGCACGAGGCCGCCGGCGGTGATCAGCGCGCCGGCCGCCACCGTCGGGCTCGCCCATCCGTGGCCGAGCACCCCCTCGATCAGGATGATGAAGCCCGGTGTCAGGTAGTTGTAGCCGAGAACCTTGGCGGCGGGCAGCCGCATGGAGGCGAACTGCAGCAGGATGAAGGTGATCGCCGTCGTCACCACGGCGAGATAGAGCACCGCGAGCCAGAATGACGGCGGCAGTTCCGTCAGCGCCGTCGCGGCCAGCGGCCCGGCCCCCGGGACGAGGAGCCAGAACACGGTCGCGACCGTCACCCAGAAACCGAAGGCGAGTGGGTGCTCGTTGCGGGCGAAGCGGCGGATCAGCGGCACGTAGAGCGCATGGGCGATGACGCCGACGAGATAGATCAGCTCGCCGCGACCGACGCCGAAGGCGAAGAGCGCGTCGAGGCTGCCGCGGAAGATCACCCACAGCGCGCCGAAGGCGGCGATCACCAGCCCGGCCAGCACGTCCGGCCGCGTCTTCTGTCCGAGCACGGGGAGGGCGAAGCCGGCGCTGATCAGCGGCATCAGCGTGAAGACCGCCCCGGTCGAGACCGGGCTGGTGAAGCCGAGCGCGTGGAACATCGTGACCATGTAGAGGGCGATCAGCCCGCCCAGGATGACGAAGCGCCAGAACTGGCGCGGAAGGCGGAACGGTACGCGGAGAACGCCGAAGGTCAGGCCGCCGAGGACGACGACGGTCAGGAGATAGCGCAACAGCGTCAGCGGCTCGGCGGGAAGCGTGCGTGCCGCAATCCCGCCGAAGGAGAAGGAGCCGGCGACCAGCATCGAGAAGGTGAGCATGGCGAGATGGGCAAGAAGCTTCTCGCGGCCTTTGGCATGCGATGTGTGCGCGTTCAAGGCAAGGGTGATCCGGACGGGGGAAACACTGTGCCGGCCGGGACGCGGCGGCGATGGAGGCGGCGGACACCGGCCGGCGCCGGCAGGGGCATTCTATCCGTCGGTGATGGCGGGATGGCTGCCCAGCGCGCTTGCGACGCTTTCGATCGTGTAGGGCTTCTGCAGCACGGCGTGTCCGGCATGGCTTTCCGGCTGGCCGATGCCTTCACCGTAGCCGGTGGCGAAGAGGACCGGGGTACCGCGCTCGAGGAGTCGGTCGGCGATCGGGAAGCTGTTCTCCTCGCCGAGATTGACGTCCAGCACGGCGAAGTCGAACGGCGTCTCGCCGATCAGCCGGAGAGCCTCTCCGACGGAGGCGGCGATCTGCACCTCGGCGGCGCCGAGCTGGGTCAGGATGTCCTCGCCGTCCATGGCGATGATGAGGTTGTCCTCGACGAGGAGAACCCGCATGTCCTTAAGCGGGCGGGCCGGCCGCCGGGCCTGGGTCGGCCGCTCCGTGCCGCCCGGCCTGCCTTCTTTTCGCGTCTTGGGCGGCGCGTCGCCGACGAAGGCCGGCGGGATGGTGAAATCGGCTTCGAGGCCGCTTTCCGCAAAACGCATCTCCGCCGTGCCGCCGAGATCGTAGGGGATCGAGCGGCGGATCAGGGTGGTGCCGAAACCCTGGCGGGTCGGCGGCGTGACCGGGGGGCCGTCCCGCTCGCGCCAGCGCACATGGAGCGTCCCCTGATCGTCCCGCTCCCAGGAGACGAGCACCGTGCCTTCGGCGCCGAGGCTGCCATATTTGGCGCTGTTGGTGACGAGCTCGTGGAAGACGAGTGAGGCGGTGGAAAAGGCCTGGGGCTGCAGCACGACGTCCTCGCCCTCGGTGACCAGCCTGTCGGCGTCCTGGCCGAGATAGGCGGCGGCCTCCGCCTGGAGCAGCTGGCGGAAGGGGGCCGGCGACCAGTGGTCGCGGGTCAGCTGGTCATGGGCGCGGGCAAGCGCGTGGACCCGGCCTTCGAGCTGGGCGACATAGTCGTCCTGCGAGGCGCTTGCCGTGCGCGACTTGCGGATCAGGCCGCCGATCAGGCTGAGAATGTTGCGGACGCGGTGGTTGAGTTCCGCGATCAGCAGTTCCTGGCGTTCCTGCGCCTGCTGGCGCTGGACGTTGGCCTCGTCGGCGAGCCGGAGCACGACCTCGATCAGCGTGACGCGGATGGTCTCGGCGACGCGGCGCTCGGCGGCCGTGAAGGGATGGGAGCGGTCGCGCACGAGTTCCGACCAGGCCTCGAAGCTCTTGCGCGGCGTCAGGCGCGGACCGTTCGGCCCGTACTCGATCGGCTTGTGCGGATCGCCGGCCCAGCGCACCTGGGTGATGATTTCCTGCCGGAACAGGACGACATAGTCCCGCGGCGACCGCGAGATCGGAATGGCGAGCAATCCGGCGACATGCCCGTCTTCGGCCGCTTCCGGATAGTGGGCGTTCAACTGGTCGGTAGCGAAGATACGGCCGGCGGCATTGCGGTTCAGCGCCTTGACCAGGCGGGCGAAACCGTCCGGAGAAGGGGCGATCCCCGAAAGCGCCGAGCGGCCGTTGATCCAGACGCCGATGCCGTCGGCGGGAATGGCGTCGCCGAGCGCGTCGATCAGCCAAGTCGGGTCGGTGAGCAGGCTGGCATTGTCGGCGACCGAGGTCAGCAGGCGATCGGCGATCTGCCGTGCCTTGGTCTCGTAGTCCATGGCGATGCGCCGTTCGCGGCTCTCGAGCCGTGAGGAGAACATCTGGCCGAAGAGTTCCGCTGCCGTCCGGCGTTCGAGCGAGGGAAGGCGCGCCGCATAGTGATGGCAGGCGAACAGGCCCCAGAGCCGGCCGTCGACGATGATCGAGATCGACAGGGAGGCCTTGACCCCCATGTTGCGCAAATATTCGATGTGGATCGGCGAGACGGAGCGCAGGCCCGACATCGACAGGTCGAGCGGTGCGCCATGCGCGTCGAGCAGCGGCAGGATGGGGACGGCCTCTGCGTCGACATCGGCGATGATGCGGAACAGATTGCGCACATAGAGCGCGCGCGCCTGCGCCGGAATGTCGGAGGCCGGGTAATGCAGGCCAAGGAAGCTGCCGATGCCGCCGCGCGCGGCTTCCGCCACGACCTCGCCGGAGCCGGTCTCGTCGAAGCGATAGACCATGACGCGGTCGAAGCCGGTCAGCGCCCGCGCCTGCCGCGCGCCGTCGCGGAAGAAGGCATCGAGGCTCACCGCCTGGTCGAGGCGGGCGACCGTGGTGCGGATCGACATGGTGGAGTCGCTCGCCGCCGCGTCCTGCGCCGGCTCGCCTTCGACGATGATCATGTCGTTGCTGATGTGGAGCGCGATATCGAGAAGCGGGCCGCCTTCGTAGAGCGCCAGACCGAAGCTGCGCTCGACCATGTCCGGCCCGCGCAGGATCGCCAGCCTGTTGCGCAGCCGATGGATCGCGTCCTCCGACATCAGCCGCGAGGCGTGCTGACCGAGCACGTCCTCGACGGTCACCGGAAAAAACGCGTCGATGTTGGCCGAGGCCCGCGCCACCATCCAGTCCCGCGAGAGCGCGAGCAGGAAACCGAAGGGCTGTATCTGGCCGAGCCGGTGGATCTGCTCCTGATCGCAGTTGGTCAGGTCGATCCTGTAGGGAAGGTCGGTCACGCCGGGACGGACCTGCTCTCCGCCGCCGCGGCATCACGGAAGGTTTCGAAGACGCGCCGCGCGGCATCGATCGCCTGCGCCTCGTCCTGCGGGAAGTGGGCGTCGAGCCGGTCCATGAACGCCTTCATCGACCCTTTCGGCCCCTGGGTGGCAAGATAGCGCGACGGCAGCGATGCCGGCACGGAACGGGCGAGCAGCGCGCCGCCGAGCTTCGAGCCTTCGAGCACGTAGACCGCGCCCCAGAGCCGGTCGGCGGTGTCGAGCGGTTCGACATCGAGCCCGGCGGGCGCCTCGAGCCCGAGGTCGTCGAGATCGGCGAGCAGGAGGTCCGTCCGGCGCCGTTCCGCCCAGTCGGGAACAAGGGCGGCGATCCCGCCCTCTTCGAGCGCCCCTTCCCAGGCGGGGATGGCGCGGGCATGGGCGAGCAGGAAGGCGCCGTAGTCGGCGCGGTCCGAAAGGTTAAAGCGGGCAAAGGCATCATCGACCGTGGCGTGGTCGGCGCTCGTTCCTGCCCGCAGCGCGTTGCGAAGTGACATAGTCTCGTCTTTCGTTCATGAGGCGATCAACATGGCAAATCGCGACACCGAATACATATTGCAGCGACACGCAATGTCCAGCGCCCATCCCCGCCAAGGCCAGATCTTACATATGTCTCCTTGTCACTCCGCGGCCTGACGCGCCATCGGATTGTTCGGATGGGTCGTCCAGTTGGCATAATCGGCGCTGACCGGCGTCTTCGTCCGCTCGTCGAGCGTCCCGGCCGGCAGCGCCACCATGGTGATGCAGTCCTCGACCGGGCAGACGTTGACGCAGAGATTGCAGCCGACGCATTCGTCCTCCATCACCTCGAAGCGGCGGACGCCGTCGACGCTGCTGGTGATCGCCTGGTGCGAGGTGTCCTCGCAGGCGATGTGGCAGCGGCCGCACTTGATGCAGGCGTCCTGGTCGATCTGAGCCTTCGTCACATAGTTGAGGTTCAGATACTGCCAGTCGGTGACGTTCGGCACGGCGCGGCCGCAGATGTCGTCGAGGCTGGCATGGCCCTTGGAATCCATCCAGTTCTTCAGGCCCGAGATCATCTCCTCGACGATCTTGAATCCGTAGGTCATTGCCGCCGTGCAGACCTGGACGTTGCCGGCGCCGAGAGCCAGGAATTCCGCCGCGTCGCGCCAGGTGGTAACGCCGCCGATCCCGGAAATCGGAAGGCCGCGGGTCTCGGCGTCGCGGGCGATCTCGGACACCATGTTGAGCGCGATCGGCTTGACCGCCGGGCCGCAATAGCCGCCATGGCTGCCGCGCCCGTCGATCGAGGGTTCCGGCGAGAAGGTGTCGAGATTGACGGAGGTGATCGAGTTGATCGTGTTGATCAGCGAGACCGCGTCGGTGCCGCCCGCCTTCGCCGCGCGCGCCGGCTTGCGGATGTCGGCGATGTTCGGCGTCAGCTTTGTGATGACGGGCATGCGGGTGTACTGCTTGCACCAGCGCACCACCATCTCGATATATTCCGGTACCTGGCCGACCGCCGAGCCCATGCCGCGCTCCGACATGCCGTGCGGACAGCCGAAATTGAGCTCGATGCCGTCGGCGCCGGTCTCCTCGACCAGCGGCAGGATCGCCTTCCACTCCTCCTCGACGCAGGGCACCATGATCGAGGCGATCAGCGCCCGGTCCGGCCAGTTCATCTTCACCTGCTTCATCTCGCGCAGGTTGGTGTAGAGGTCGCGGTCGGTGATCAGCTCGATGTTGTTGAGGCCGAGCAGCCGGCGGTCGGCGCCCCAGATCGCGCCGTAGCGCGGGCCGTTGACGTTGACGACCGGGGGCCCTTCCGAGCCGAGCGTCTTCCAGACGACGCCGCCCCAGCCGGCCTTGAAGGCGCGCTCGACATTGTAGGCCTTGTCCGTCGGCGGCGCCGAGGCGAGCCAGAAGGGATTGGGCGACTTGATGCCGACGAAGGTGTTGCGAATGTCCGCCATGGTCGATCCTCCCGGTCAGGCGACGGCATGCGCCAGCGGCTTTTCAGCCGAAAGCGCGAGATGGATGGATTCCGCCGCGTCGCGCCCTTGAGCGACGGCGGAGACGGTCAGGTCGTCGCCGCCCGCGACGCAGTCGCCGCCGGCCCAGACGTTTTCGCGCGAGGTGCGTCCCTGCGCATCCGTGACGATGCGGCCGCCGGCAAGCGCCAGGCCGGCAATGCCCGTCGGATCGAGCGTCTGGCCGATCGCTTTCAGGATCTGGTCGGCGACGAGCGCGCCGGTCTCGCCGGTGCCGGCAAGGCGTCCGTCTGCCAGTTCGGTATACTCCATCTCGATGCCGGCGACCGTGCCGTCGCGGGCGAGGATGCGTTTCGGCTGCAGCCAGTGGCGGATGACGACGCCCTTGGAGGCCGCGAGGTCCTGCTCGAAGGCGGAGGCGTTCATGTGCTCCCTGCCGCGGCGGTAGCAGATCGTCACCTCCTCCGCGCCGAGGAGCTTCGCCTGCACCGCGGCGTCGATCGCCGTCATGCCGCCGCCGAGCACGACCACGCGCCGGCCGACCGCAATGTCCGTCTTCGTCCTCGACTGGCGAAGGGCCGCGATGAAGTCGACGGCGTCGTCGACGCCGGGCAGGTCCTCGCCCTCGATGCGCAGCGCGTTGACGCCGGCAAGGCCGATGCCGAGGAAGACGGCGTCGTGGCGGGCGGAGAGCCCGTCGAGCGTCAGATCGCGGCCGAGCGCGACACCGTTTTTGATCTCGATGCCGCCGATGGCGGTGACGTAGTCGACCTCGCGGGCGGCGAAATCGTCGACGGCCTTGTAGGCGGCGATGCCGTATTCGTTGAGGCCGCCCGGCTTCTCGCGACAGTCGTAGACAACGACGTTATGGCCCTTCATCGCCAGGCGATGGGCGCAGGCAAGCCCGGCCGGTCCGGCGCCGACGACGGCGACCGAGCGACCGCTCGGCGCGGCACGCGTGTAGAACTGACGGCCCTCGGCCATCGCGCGGTCGGTCGCATAGCGCTGCAGCCGGCCGATCTCGACGGGGCGTTCCTCCGCCGTGTTGCGCACGCAGGCCTCCTCGCAGAGCGTCTCGGTCGGACAGACGCGGGCGCACATGCCGCCGAGGATGTTCTGGTCGAAGATGGTGTTGGCGGCGCCGATCGGATTGCCGGTCGAGATCTGGCGGATGAACAGGGGAATGTCGATCGCCGTCGGACAGGCCGTCATGCAGGGCGCATCGTAGCAGAAGTAACAGCGATCGGCGGCGACAAGCGCTTCGTGCCGGTCGAGGGGAGCATGCAGATCGGCGAAGTTCGCCTCGTAGTCGGCGGCCGGCAGGCGCCCGCTTGCGATGCCCGACTGGATCGTTCCCATTCCAATGCCTCCGTTTTTTCCCCTGTCCGCAAGGATGGAGAAACGGTAGCACGGTTTATTTTTTTATCAATCGGTAAAAGAATGGCGGCCGGTTGCTTGCCGGTCCGTTTGACATCCCGGCGAAAACTTGCCAGCAAAATGCCGGAGGATGGAGCTACCGACATGGCGCGCAAGGCGGAAGCGAATACGAGGCTGGACGACGCGGCCCGTGCGGGATGGCTGTATTACGTCGCCGGCCGCACGCAGGACGAGATCGCGGCGCAGATGGGCATTTCGCGCCAGTCGGCGCAGCGCCTCGTCTCGCTCGCCATGGCCGAACGGCTCATCAAGGTGCGCCTCGACCATCCGATCGCCGCCTGCCTCGCGCTCGGGGCGCGGCTGAAGCAGCGCTTCGATCTGCGCCATGTCGATGTTGTCCCGAGCGACCCGGCGTCGCTGTCGACGACGGTCGGCATCGCCGAGGCCGGGGCGGCGGAGATCGAGCGCTGGCTGAAATCGGCCGAGCCGATCGTGCTCGCCATCGGCACGGGGCGAACGCTGAAGGCGGCGATCGACCAGTTGCCGTCGATGGAATGCCCGCAGCATCGCATCGTCTCGCTCACCGGCAATATCGGCCTCGACGGCTCGGCCGCCTACTACAACGTCATCTTCTCGATGGCGGACGCGGTCAAGGCGCGCCATTTCCCCATGCCGCTGCCGGTTCTCGTCTCCTCGCCGGAGGAGCGCGACCTGCTGCACAACCAGATCCTCGTCCGCTCCGCGCTCCAGCTCGGCTCGGAGGCCGATGTCGCCTTTGTCGGCGTCGGCGAGCTCGGCCCCGACGCACCGCTCTGCGAGGACGGGTTCCTCGCCCGCGAGGAGATGGACGGCCTCGTCCGGTCGGGTGCTGCCGGCGAGATCTGCGGATGGATGTTCGACCGCGACGGCCGGATGCTGTCGGAGACGATCAACCAGCGCGTCGCCAGCGTGCCGCTGCCCTCGACCGGGCGCTCGACCGTGATCGGCCTCGCCAAGGGGCGGCGCAAGCTCGGCGCCATCCGCGCCGCCCTGGTCGGGCGGATCATCAACGGCCTGATCACCGACGAGGCGACGGCCGAAGAGCTTCTGGACGAATAGGCGCACCGCGCCGGTCGCCGTCACGCAACGACGACATAGAGGATCTGCCGCATCGCGCCCGGCCCGGCCGGGACGAGGTTCATCGCCGTCTGCGTCACGGCGTGCGCGCCGCCATAGCCCGGAATGTCGATGAGACTTCCGACGGTTGGCACCATGAAGGGCGCCTGCGACGCCCATTTGAACAGCGGTGTCGCGTCGATCACCCCGGCATGGATCTCGATTTCGTAGGTTGTCGTCATCCGTCCATGTCCTCCACCAAGGCGTGCATTTTGACAGAGGACCCCTGCGATGGAAAGAGGGTGCGTTCCGTTGATGTTGCGATGCAGCAACGATTTCCGATTGACAATTTCCGGAAATGTACGAGTAAATGCCCATGAGCTAGGCAAATGCTCATTACTCTTCTGGGAGGAAGATTATGAACTTCAGAACTTTGCTGCTGGGCACCTGCTCGGCTTTCGCCTTCGCTGGTCTTGCAAGCGCGGAAACCCTCACGATTGCCACGGTGAACAACGGCGACATGATCCGCATGCAGGGTCTGACCGACGATTTCACCGCGAAGAACCCCGACATCCAGCTCCAGTGGGTCACGCTCGAGGAAAACGTCCTGCGCGAGCGCGTCACGACGGACATCGCCACCAAGGGTGGCCAGTACGACGTGATGACGATCGGCACCTACGAGGTTCCGATCTGGGCGAAGCAGAACTGGCTGCTGCCGCTCGACAATCTCGGCGCCGACTATGACGCCGCCGACATCATCCCGGCGATCGCCGGCGGCCTGTCGGTCGACGGCAAGCTCTATGCCGCGCCCTTCTACGGCGAGAGCTCCTTCATCATGTACCGCAAGGACCTGATGGAGAAGGCGGGGCTGACCATGCCCGACGCGCCGACCTGGGATTTCGTTGCTGACGCCGCCCGCAAGATGACGGACCGCGCCAACGACATCAACGGCATCTGCCTGCGCGGCAAGGCCGGCTGGGGCGAGAACATGGCCTTCCTCACGGCGACCTCGAACGCCTTCGGCGCGCGCTGGTTCGACGAGAACTGGAAGCCGCAGTTCGACCAGCCGGAGTGGAAGGCGACGCTGCAGTCCTATGTCGACCTGATGAAGGACGCAGGCCCGGTCGGCGCCTCGTCGAACGGCTTCAACGAGAACCTGGCGCTGTTCCAGCAGGGCAAGTGCGGCATGTGGATCGACGCCACCGTCGCCGCCTCCTTCGTCTCCAACCCGAAGGACTCCACCGTCGCCGACAAGGTCGGCTATGCGCTGGCGCCCGACACGGGCCTCGGCAAGCGCGGCAACTGGCTCTGGGCCTGGTCCCTCGCCGTTCCTGCCGGCACGCAGAAGGCCGAGGCCGCGCAGAAGTTCATCGCCTGGGCGACCGGCAAGGGCTATCTCGACCTCGTCGCCTCGAAGGAGGGCTGGGCCAACGTTCCCCCGGGCACGCGCACCTCGCTCTACAACAATGCCGAGTACCAGAAGGCGGCGCCCTTCGCCAAGATGACGCTGGAATCGATCAACTCGGCCGATCCGACCAAGCCGACCGTCAAGCCGGTTCCCTATGTCGGCGTACAGTTCGTCGCCATCCCCGAGTTCCAGGGCCTTGGCACCACCGTCGGCCAGCTGTTCTCGGCGGCGCTCGCCGGCCAGATGTCGGTCGACGACGCGCTGAAGCAGGCCCAGGACGCGGCGACCGCGACGATGACCGAGGGCGGCTACATCCAGTAAGGCGCTTCTCCCAAGGAGCCCCTGACGCTGTCCGGCCCTTGCGCCGGGCAGCGTTCCCGGACCCTGGTGCCTCCGGGACCGGCCGTCGATCGGCCACGGTGCCATGCCTGTTTCATCGCACTGCATTGCCGGATGGCGCTGACGGCGCACTCCCGGCCGGCGACCCGGACGTGCGAAGCGCCGACGATCCCGATGCGTCCGCCCCGCCGCCGTCGCCAGACGAGATTTCGATAAAGACAAAAGACGTCGATGACGGGGAGAGGAGACCTAATCCCGATGGCCACGCAAAATACCAGTTCGCTGGCGCGCGTCATGCTCGCGCCCTCCGTGCTTCTGCTCCTGGTCTGGATGATCGTGCCGCTGGCGTTCACGCTGTGGTTCTCGTTCCAGCAGTACAATCCGCTCAACCCGATGCGCGACGGCTTCGTCGGCTTCGCCAATTATGCGCTGTTCTATTCGAACCCGGCCTTCTTCCAGGCGATCCTGAATACTCTGCTGATCGTCGGGAGCGTGCTCGTCATCACGGTCGTCGGCGGCATCCTTCTGGCGCTTCTGCTCGACCAGCCGATCTTCGGCCAGGGGATCGTGCGCATCCTGGTGATCTCGCCCTTCTTCGTCATGCCGCCGGTCGCCGCACTGGTCTGGAAGAACATGATCATGCATCCGGGCTACGGCGTCTTCGCCGACATTGCCCGCTTCTTCGGCGTCGCGCCGATCGACTGGTTCGCGCAGCTGCCGCTTTTCTCGGTGATCATGATCGTCGCCTGGCAGTGGCTGCCCTTCGCCACGCTGATCCTGCTCACCTCGCTGCAGTCGCTCGATGGCGAGCAGAAGGAGGCGGCCGAGATGGACGGCGCCAGCTTCCTGTCGCGCTTCATCTACCTGACGCTGCCGCACATGTCGCGGGCGATCACCGTCGTCATCCTGATCCAGACGATCTTCCTGCTGGCGGTCTATGCCGAGATCCTCGTCACGACCAATGGCGGCCCGGGCTACGCCTCCACCAACCTGCCGTTCCTCGTCTACCAGAAGGCCTCGCTCGAATTTAAGATCGGCCAGGCCTCCGCCGGCGGCATCATCGCCGTTATCCTCGCCAACATCGTCGCCTTCTTCGCCATGCGCGCGGTCGGCAAGAATCTCGACCGCTAACGGGGGGACAAGCCCATGGCACGCGCTGTCAGCACGAGACGCAAGGTCGTCTTCACCGTCGCCGCCTGGATCGTGGCACTGATCATCTTCTTCCCGATCCTCTACACGATCATCACCTCGTTCAAGTCCGAGACCGAGGCGATCGCCGGCTTCCGGCTTATCCCGTCCGGCACGCTCGAAAGCTATGCGGCGGTGCAGGGCCAGTACAATTACTTCCGGCCGTTCTTCAATTCGGTCGTCATCTCGGTCGGCTCGACGCTGCTCGCGCTGCTGATCGCCATTCCGGCGGCCTGGTCGATGGCGTTCTCGCCGACCCGGCGCACGAAAGACATCCTCATGTGGATGCTGTCGACGAAGATGATGCCGGCGGTCGCCGTGCTCTTCCCGATCTACATCATCTTCCGCGATCTCGGCCTGCTCGATTCGCTCTTCGGCCTGACCGTGATGCTGACGATGATCAACCTGCCGATCGTCGTCTGGATGCTCTACACCTACTTCCGCGAAATCCCCGGCGAGATCCTGGAAGCCTCGCGGATGGACGGCGCCTCGCTCTGGAACGAGATCGTCCACGTGCTGACGCCGATGGCGGTGCCGGGGATCGCCTCCACCATGCTGCTCAACATCATCCTCGCCTGGAACGAGGCGTTCTGGACGATCCGGCTGACGGCGACCAATGCGGCGCCGCTGACGGCCTTCATCAGCTCGTTCTCCAGCCCGCAGGGTCTGTTCTGGGCAAAACTCTCGGCGGCCTCCACGCTCGCCATCGCGCCGATCCTGATCATGGGATGGTTCAGCCAGAAGCAGCTCGTTCGCGGCCTGACCTTCGGCGCCGTCAAGTAAATCGATACCGCGGAAAAAAGCGGGGAGGGACAAAATGGGAAATATCGTACTCAAGAAGGTCAACAAGTCGTTCGGCGCCACCCAGGTCATTCCGGGCATCGACCTCACCATCAACGACGGCGAGTTCGTCGTCTTCGTCGGCCCGTCGGGTTGCGGCAAGTCGACGCTGCTGCGCCTGATCGCCGGTCTGGAGGACACGACGAGCGGCACGATCGAGATCGACGGGCGCGACGTCACGGGCGCGGCACCGGCAAAACGCGGGCTCGCCATGGTGTTCCAGTCCTACGCGCTCTATCCGCACATGACCGTGTACAAGAACATCGCCTTCCCGCTGAAGATGGCGAAGATGGATCCGGCCGCGATCGACAGGAAGGTGAAGGAGGCCGCCCGCGTCCTCAACCTCACCAGCTATCTCGAACGCCGGCCGGGCCAGCTCTCCGGCGGCCAGCGCCAGCGCGTCGCCATCGGCCGCGCCATCGTGCGCGAGCCCTCGGCCTTCCTCTTCGACGAGCCGCTGTCGAACCTCGACGCAGCACTTCGCGGCACGATGCGCCTCGAGATCAGCGAACTGCATCATCAACTGAAGACGACGATGATCTACGTCACCCACGACCAGGTCGAGGCGATGACGATGGCCGACAAGATCGTCGTACTGCAATCAGGCAATATCGAGCAGGTCGGCTCGCCGATGGATCTCTACAACCGGCCCGACAACCTCTTCGTCGCCGGCTTCATCGGCTCGCCGCGGATGAATTTCGTCACCGGTACGCTGGCCGCGCCCTACAAGGCCGCCACCGTCGGCGTCCGGCCGGAGCACCTGGCGCTCTCGCGGGACACGGGCCAGTGGCGCGGCACCGTCGGTGTCGCCGAGCACCTCGGCTCCGACACGTTCCTCCATGTCAACGTGGACACGATCGGCATGATGACGGTGCGCGCCGGCGGCGACACGCCGGTCGCCCATGGCGACACGGTCTATCTGACGCCGGATCCGGCCCGTATCCACCGTTTTGACGACAAGGGCAAGGCGATCCGCTAAAAGGCTGCCGTCAGCCGCGAATCACCGGCTGCCGGATGGAGGAGGAGCATCCGGCAACGCCGCGCTTCGGGCATTCCCCGTGTCGCGCGATACCCGCCGGGACTGCCTTTTTCTCCAGCCGGACCCGTTCTGCCCCGCGCAGCAAAGGAAGAGACCCATGACGACCAAACTCTCGCTTGCCACTCTCGACGCCATCAAGGACAGGGCGGGCATCCCGGCCTATGCGCGGGCGAGCCTGAAGCCGGGCATCGTCCATTTCGGCGTCGGCAACTTCCACCGTGCCCACCAGGCGGTCTATCTCGACGACCTGTTCAACAGCGGCCTCGACCATGACTGGGCGATCATCGGCGCCGGCGTGCTCCCCTCGGACGAGACGATGCGCGCCCGGCTCGCCGAGCAGGACTATCTGACGACCGTCGTCGAGCAGGACAACAACCGCACCGCCGCCCATGTGACGGGCGCGATGATCGACTATCTCTCGCCCGGCAATCCGGCGGCGACGATCGCCCGGCTCGCCGATCCGCAGATCCGCATCGTCTCGATGACCATCACCGAGGGCGGCTACTTCATCGATCCGGCCTCGGGCCGGTTCAACCCCGAGCACCCCGCGATCGCGGCGGACGCCGCCCATCCCGAGGCGCCGAAAACCGTGTTCGGCCTGGTGATCGCCGGACTGAAGGCGCGAAGGGAGGCGGGCGTGCCGCCCTTCACCGTGATGTCCTGCGACAACATCCCCGGCAATGGCGAGGTCACCCACGCCGCCGTCGTCGGTCTTGCCCGCCTGTCCGATCCGGCGCTCGCCGACTGGATCGATGAAAACGTCGCCTTCCCGAACGGCATGGTCGATCGCATCACCCCGGCGACCAGCAGGCGCGAGATCGACGTCACCGCGTCGGACTACGGTATCGAGGACAACTGGCCGGTCTTCTGCGAGGAGTTCAAGCAGTGGGTGCTCGAGGACAAATTTCCGCAGGGACGCCCGGCCCTGGAAAAGGTCGGCGTGCAGTTCGTCCCGGACGTCGCCCCTTACGAGCACATGAAGATCCGCATCCTCAACGGCGGCCATGCGGCGATCGCCTATCCGGCTTCGCTCCTCGACATCCATTTCGTCCATGAAGCGATGGAGGAACCGCTGATCCGCGCCTTCCTCGCCAAGCTCGAGACCGAGGAGATCATTCCTGTCATCCCGCCGGTGCCCGATACGGACCTTCGGGACTACTACACCCTGATCGAGAGCCGCTTCTCCAATCCGAAGATCGGCGACACCATCCCGCGTCTCGCCCAGGACGGCTCGAACCGCCAGCCGAAATTCATCCTGCCCTCGACCGCCGACCGGCTGGCCGCGGGCGAGGACGTCGTCGGCCTGGCGCTCGTCTCGGCGCTCTGGTGCCGCTATTTCGAGGGGACCTCCGACAGCGGCAAGGCGATCGTCTTCAACGATGCCAGCGCCGAGCGGCTGCAGGCGGCGGCGCTCGCGGCGAAGTCCGATCCGGATGCCTTCCTCGCACTGTCCGACATCTTCGGCGAGGTCGCGACGTCGGACCTGTTCCGCCGCCGGTTCGCCCGCGCGCTGCGCCATCTCTACGAGAAGGGGACGCGGGAAACGCTGTCCGCCTATCTCGACGGCAGCCTGGCGGACTGAGGCGTGTCGCCCGGCCCGGCAGATGCCCGGCGGCGCGGCGACGGCGGCATCGTGGTTGATGCCGCCGCCGGCTTGCGGTAAAGGCCGGAGCATGGCGACACCTTCTTCCTCTCCCATCCGTCCCCCCGTCGGCCCGCCGATCGGCCTTGTGATCTTCGACTGCGACGGCGTGCTCGTCGACAGCGAGCCGATCTCGATGGCGGTGCTCGTCGCCGAACTCGCCGCCTCCGGCGTGACGATGAGCCTGCCGGACGTGACCGAGCGCTTCCTTGGTCGCAGCATGAAGAGCATGTGCGAGGTCCTGAGCGCCGAATACGGTTTTGCCGCCGGCGACGAGTTTCTCGAACGGGTGCGGACCTCGCTCTATGCGCGGTTCCGGGCCGAGCTGCAGCCGGTCGAGGGCATCGCCGAGGCGGTGCGCCGCCTGCCCGTTCCCCATTGCGTCGCCTCCTCGAGCCAGCCGGAGCGCATCCGGCTGTCGCTGACGGTCACCGGCCTCATCGACCTGTTCGAGCCGAACATCTTCAGCGCCACCATGGTCAGCCGCGGCAAGCCGGCGCCGGATCTCTTCCTCCACGCCAGCCGTTCGATGGGTGTTTCGCCTTCCGCCTGCGTCGTCATCGAGGACAGCCCGGCGGGGATTGCGGCGGCGAAGGCGGCCGGCATGCGCGTCTTCGCCTATGCCGGTGCGTCCCACTCCCGCGACGCGGCCCACCGCCGGATGCTTCAGGGCCTCGGGCCGGATCTCCTGTTTGACGACATGCGGGAATTGGGCCAGTTTGTCGCGGGAGAAGCGGTGCGCTGACCATAGGCGACGGGTCGTCGTCGGAGCAATGTGCCGGAATCGAGGCAGGAGAAGCGGCATTCCATGCGGGATCTGATCGTCGCGGTCGATATCGGCACGGGCAGCGCGCGCGCCGGTGTCTTCGACCGCCATGGGCTGCTCATCGGCCGGGCGGACTACCCGATCGAGATGAACCGTCCCGCGGAAAACGTCGCCGAACATGATTCGGAAAACATTTGGACCGCCGTCTGCATCGCGGTGCGCACCGCGCGGGCCAAGGCCGGCGTCGGCGAGGCGCGGATCGCCGCGATCGGTTTCGATGCCACCTGCTCGCTCGTCGTGCGCGACGGCGCCGGCGCGCCGCTCTCGGTCAACGCGCAAGGCCACCGGCGCTGGGACACGATCGTCTGGCTCGACCATCGCGCCCTGAAGGAAGCCGACGACTGCACCGCGACCGGCCATCCCGTGCTGGTTCATTCCGGCGGCGTCCTTTCCCCGGAAATGGAAATGCCGAAGCTGATGTGGCTGAAGCGCAACCTGCCGGAGCAGTGGGAAAAGGCGGGCCTCGTCTTCGATCTCGCCGATTTCATGACCTGGCGGGCGACCGGCAGTGCCGCGCGCTCGCGCAGCACGCTGACGGCGAAATGGAACTACCTGTCCCACCGGTCGAAGGGCTGGGACGAGAGCTTCCTCGCCGCGATCGGCCTTGAGGATCTGCTGGCCCGCACCGGGCTTCCTGAGAACACGGCGCTGCCCGGAACGGCGGTCGGCACGCTGACCCCCGAGGCGGCAGCCGGCCTCGGCCTCGACACCGACTGCCGCGTCGCGGCCGGCCTGATCGACGCCTATGCCGGCGCGCTCGGCGTGCTCGGCCGGTTCGCCCGGGTCCCGGGCGACCTTGAGGGGCAGATGGCGCTGGTCGGCGGCACGTCGAGCTGCATCGTCGCGTTCGCCCGGGAGATGAAGCCCGCTTTCGGATTGTGGGGGCCCTATTACGAGGCGGTTCTGCCGTCGCTCTGGCTGGTCGAGGCCGGCCAGTCCGCCACCGGGGCGCTGCTCGACCATATCGTGCGCAGCCACAGTGCCGGCGGCGAGCCGGACGCGGCGCTGCATGCCCGGATTATCGCGCGGGTGCGCGAACTGCGCGCGCTTCACGGCGACGAATTCGGCGGCCGGCTGCATGTGCTGCCGGATTTCCACGGCAACCGCTCGCCGCTTGCCGATCCGCATGCGGTCGGCGTCGTCTCCGGCCTGACGCTCGATGCCTCCTTCGACGCGCTCTGCCGGCTCTACTGGCGCACCGCCGTCGGCATCGCTCTCGGGCTTCGCCATATCCTCGACATGATGCGGCAGGCCGGCTATGCGCCGGACTGCCTGCACGCGACCGGCGGACACTTGCGAAACCCGCTGCTGATGGAACTCTACAGCGACATCACCGGCTGCCGCGTGGCCGCCGCCGATGCGGTCGATGCGGTGCTGCTCGGCACGGCGATCGGCGCCGCCGTCGCCGCAGGTCTTCACGACACGCTCGCCGGCGCCGGCGCGGCGATGAGCCCGGAAGGGCAGGAATACCTTCCGGATCCCGCACGGCGCGGCGCCTATGACCGGGACTATGCCTGCTACCTGGCGATGCTGCGCCACCGCGCGGAACTCGATGCGATCGGGCGCGGCGGTCGGGCCGGACCGGCTGCCTGAAAACCTTCCTGCGGTCCTTGCGTTTTTTCGTCGGGCGCCCGGAACCTTTTCGCCTGCTTCGCCGTTCTTGGGCTGTACGGAAGAGGCTTCGCACCGCCCCCAATGCGAAGCGCCCCCACTCTCCGTCTCTCTCAACTCACACGCCCCCCCGGTGAGTTGTGTTATCAGCCAGTGCCTCCCCTCGGCACTGGCTGTTTCTTTTTCAGTACATCCATCGAAAAAGGCGGCCTCCCTCGCACGGCGCGGGAAGGACGTGCATCCGTCCTTCCGGCCTGAAGCGACGGCTCAGGCCTCGCCTGTACCGCGCAGGATCTCGTATTCGCGGGCGGGAAGGGTCAGGTGATACTCGACGCGCTCTGGCGAGAAGAGATAGAGGGCCTTGCCTGCGACCGCGGCGGGAACGACGCGCTCCAGAACGGTGCGGCCGAAGCTCGGCTCGCCCTCTCCGACGGGCGCCCGCGCTGGAGCGAGATGCTCGATCCAGACGATCTCGATGGCGGGCGCGTTCTCGAAGACCGTGTCGCCGCAATATAGGCTGATCGCGTCGGCGCCGGCGGCGATCGTGCCGTGCGAGGCGGAATTGACGATGAGTTCGTGCAGCGCCAGCCCCACATGCAGGGCCGCGTTGGGGCTCAGATGGGCATTGAGCCCCGTCGGCACCATCGGCGGCGCGGAAGCCGGCCAGTAGGCGGACGTCTGGCGCGCGACGAGTTCGAAGAAATAGGCGCCGCGCCAGCTTGAATCGGTCACGAGGTCCTGAGAATTCGACAGCGACTGGATCCGGCCGCGAAAGGCAACGAGGAAATTGTCGAGGGATCGTGCCTGCCGCGCCGTCTGCGTGGCGATGCCCTGGATGATCGCCAGGAGGTTCTTCGAGCGGTGGCTGACCTCTCGCAGCAGCGTCTTGAGGATACGCTCGCGGTGGCGCTGCTCCGACACGTCCGTGATCACGGAGAGGACGCCCGCACGCTCGCCGAAGACGACATATTCGAGCTCGAAACGGTAGATCGAGGCCCGCGCCGCACATTCGATCTCGATCGTCTGGCTCGAACGGTCGCGAAAGACCGTTTCCCTCGTCGTCCTGAGGCGCCCGCCGTCCCGTTCGCCGAAGATCGTCCGCTCGTCGGCATTCTCGCGCAATTGCGGGCCGATCGCCCCGGGCACATGGCCGCAGGCGACCATCGTCCCGGCCGCATCCTGGAAGACGTATCCGGCGCCCGTCCTGCCGAGCGCCCGGTCGAGGAGACCGAGGCGCCAGGCATCGGGCGCGGAAGAGGGCAACGGCGGATCCATTTCAGTCACGATACGTGCCTTCTTGTCATCCGGATGGCCCTTGGCATGCGCGCAAGGCGGCGACAGGCGCAGACCGTCACCGGTGCGCCTGTCTTGGTGATTGCTGGGCTTTTCAGGCCGCTTTCTTTCGCGTCTCGTTGAAGAACAGGGCCTGGCTGATCAGGGCCTTCACCATGTCGGGATTGAACGGCTTGGTGACGAGGAAGGTCGGTTCCGGACGCTCGCCGGTGAGAAGCCGTTCCGGGAAGGCGGTGATGAAGATCACCGGGATCGCGCTCGTCTTCAGGATGTCGTTGACCGCGTCGATGCCCGAGCTGCCGTCGGCGAGCTGGATGTCGGCGAGCACCATGCTCGGCTGCGTCTTCTCGAAGAGCTCCACGGCCTCGTCGCGGGTGCGCGCGATGCCGGTGACGTTGTGGCCGAGGCTCTCGACCATCTGCTCGATGTCGATGGCGATCAGCGGTTCGTCCTCGATGATCATGATGTCGGTCGCGACCTGCCGCGAGATTTCCTGGGAGGCGCGGTCGATCAGATGGGCCATCCGGTCGGCGTCGACTTCGAGAACATCCGCCGCCTCGCCTGGCGTAAAGCCCTCGACGGAGACGAGCAGGAAGGCCTGCCGGGGCAGGGGGGACACGGAGGCAAGGTTCAGGGAGGCGCGCTGTTCCCAGGCGAAGGGCGAGACGGGCTCCGGAACCAGCACCGAGGAGGACCCGAACAGCTTGGTGAACAGACGGAAGAGGCCGACCCGGTCGCTCGACGTCTCCGGAAAGATCGAAATGTCGGCGATCAGCGCCTCCAGAACGGCTGCGACATAGGCGTCGCCGGAGGTCTGCGATCCGGTGAGCGCACGGGCATAGCGCCGCAAATAGGGAAGATGCGGGGCGATGCGGGTGGACAGTGACATGAATGGCTCCCTCAGTCGGTATCGGTTCTGTACCGAATGTCGTTTGAACGCCGATCGGAAAAAAAGGTTCCGGGTCGGGAACAAAATTTTGGCGCGCGCGTTTCCGGTCTTAGATGGACCAGAAGGCAGTGGCAATGAACGACACGACAGGGGCGAGCGTGTTCCGCGGCGAGAGAAGTCTCGCCGGGGATCCTAATGCGCAGATTGCGAAAAAGCTGCGCGCACTTTATGTTTCGGTACAGGAAGAGGCCATTCCAGACCGCTTTCTCGACCTGCTCGAGAAGCTCGACGCCGCCGAAAGCAAGTCCGCCGAGCGGATGAGGAACGAAGCGTGACCATGGAGCGGGATAAGACGACACCCACACAGCAGGACCGTTCCGGCTTCAAGCGCGAGATGCTGGCGGCGCTGCCGAGCCTGCGTGCCTTTGCCATGTCGCTGATCGGTCGCCATGACCGGGCCGACGATCTGGTGCAGGACACGATCATGAAGGCCTGGGCGAAGCAGGACCACTTCGAGATGGGCACGAACATGAAGGCATGGCTCTTCACCATCCTTCGCAACGAGCTCTACAGCCAGATGCGCAAGCGCGGCCGCGAGGTGCAGGACAGCGACGGCTACTTCACCGAATCGCTCGCCCAGCATCCGGCGCAGTACGGCTCGCTCGACCTGCAGGATTTCCGCCAGGCGCTCGACCGCCTGCCGCCCGACCAGCGCGAGGCGATCATCCTCGTCGGCGCCTCGGGCTTCTCCTACGAGGAGGCGGCGGAGATCTGCGGCTGCGCGCTGGGCACGATCAAGAGCCGCGTCAACCGCGCCCGCCAGCGGCTTCAGGACATGCTGCAGGTTTCCGGCGAGCATGAATACGGCCCCGACGCGACATCGGCTCCGGTCACGTCCCGGGCCTTCATTTCCTAAAATTTTCGGCTTGCTGCCGCCGGTGGTAACGTCGATAGTCCCGTCCGTAAGCGGTGACGGGCGCATTTTGAAGGGGAGGATGCCCCGCATGCGCCGACCAAAAGGAACGTGGGTTTGAATTGACAGACGATCGGACGAAAGGTGACGCCGGAGGGCGGGAGGCGTCGGCCGACGAAATGCGTTCCGGCTCCGGGCAGACGACGGTGCCGGAGCCTGTCGAGGCGATGTTGAATTCGCCGGACAGGCTCTCTGTTCTCAAGGGCCTGACGATCGATCCTGCAGCGGAGGCGCCCGAATTCGAGCCGCTCGTCGCCGTCGCCGCCCGGCTCTTCGATGCGCCGCTGGCCCTCGTCACGCTGGTCGGTGCCGAGACCCAGTGGTTCGTCGCGCGCAGCGGAACGTCCGAGACCCGGGCGCCGTCGCTTGAGAGCTTCTGTGCGCACACGCTCGTCGCGCGCGACGGGCTCGTCGTCAACGATGCGGCCCGCGATCCGCGCTTCAGCCGACAGCGGCGTGTGGTCGGCGCCCCCGGGCTTTCGTTCTATGCCGGCGTGCCGATCGTCCTTGCCGGCCAGCCGGTGGGCACGATCTGCGTCTTCGACCTGTCGCCGCGCGCCGCCGTCGAAGAGGTGCTGATGCAACAGCTGCGCGATCTGGCGCGGCTTGCCGCCTCGCTCCTGGAATACAAGGACGAGGCGCGCCGCCGGGCGATCGCGGAGCAGGCGCTCGCCCGCGACGAGCGCCGCCATGCGCTGGCGCTGGAGGCCGCCAATGTCGGAAGCTGGCGCTGGGACGTGCGCAGCGGCATCGTGTCCGGCAACGAAGCGATGATGCGGATGTTCAACCTGCCTGCCGGCCGCGACATCCATGCGCGCGATATCGTCGAGGCGATCCATCCGGACGACCGCGTCAAGATGATGGAGCGGCTGCGCGCCGCGATGAAGGCCGACGAAGAATATGACGGCATCTTCCGCGAACGCCGGAAAGGCCGCTGGCTGCTCGGCCGCGGTCGCGTGCACGAGCGCGACGAGAAGGGCAACCCGACGCTTTTCCTCGGCATCAACATCGACGTCACGGCCGAGCAGCAGACCATCCAGCGCACCCGGCTGCTGCTGCGCGAACTCAATCATCGGGTGAAGAACACGCTCGCCATGCTGCAATCGCTGGCGCGCCAGACGTTGCGTCAGACCAGCGATCCGCAGGAGTTCATGACGGCGTTTGCCGGGCGCCTGCAGGCGATTTCCGAGGCGCACGGGCTGCTCTCCGATCATGAGTGGGACGTGGTGCGTCTGTCGCCGCTCCTGATGAAGCAGGTCTCGCCCTATACCCGCGACTATGCGAAGCAGGTCGAAATCCACAAGGACGAGATTCTGCTCGGCCCCGACCAGGCGGTCGGTCTCGGCCTGGTGCTGCACGAACTCGCGACCAATGCGGCAAAGTATGGCGCCCTCTCGGTGCCGGACGGCAAGATCGTCATCACGGCACGCAGCGTGCGAGAGGAGGAGGGTGCTGTCCTCCACCTGACCTGGACCGAGGTTGGCGGACCGCCGGTCTCGCCGCCCACCCGGCGCGGTTTCGGCTCGATCCTGATCGAGCGCAGCCTTGACAAGGTTCTCGGCAGTTCCGTCCAGGTCGAATACCTCCCGGCCGGCGTCACCGCCCTGATCCGCTTGCCGCTCTAAAGATGAGCGTTCAGGAGGTTGTCCGTTCGGGCCGGGTTTGACGTCCGGACAATGCGTTGAAAGAGAGGGATGGAGCTGTCCAGTAAACCCATGTTCACGGGACATGGTCTCGGCAGCCTGCGTCCCGCCGCGTGCGTTTGGAAGCGTAGATTCTGTAAAAGAGGACGAAGTCGTGACCCTGCCCTTGTCGGGACGGCCGCGACGTCAGTCGTCGTCGCGGCGCTTGCCGACGGTCAGGCCGAGCACAGTGCCGATGGCGATGGCGGCGCCGACGGCAACAAGCGGGTTCTTCCGGAAGAGGGTCAGGCCGGTCGCCATTGCCAGATTGGTCGCAGCCGCCTTCCGGGTCCGCCGTTCAGCAGCGATGCGCCGGTCGCGGGCATTCAGCGATGCCATCACGCCGACCAGCACGAGGGCGAGACCGAGCGAGGCGCCGCCGATGATGAGGCTCGCCGTGAGCGCGCCATAGACGGCCGACAGGGCGATGGCGGCGGCGATCATCAGGAAGACATAGGCGGTGACGACGAACAGCAGCACGACGGCGGAAAAGCCCGCATTGCGTTTGCAGCTCTGCAGTTTCAGGTCAATATCGCCGAAAAACAGTCCCGGCAGCAAGGCCAGCCATGAACCCATGATGTCAGTTCCCCTCTCGCAGTGCCGCCACCTCGTCCGCCGCGACGGTCCGCCCCTGTCAACGCGGCCGCGCCGCGACCGGGGTCGCAGCGCGGCGGATGGTGGACAGCGTATCTATCACCGGCGAAGCAGCGACGCGACAAGAATGCCGAGCGCTGCGGCGGCGCCGATCGTTGCGATCGGGTGGCGGCGGACCGTAGCGACGACCTGGCGTTCGGTGCCGGCATAGCGGTCGCGCAGGTCGTCGATCAGCTGCTCGCCGTGGGCGAGAAGGTCGCCGATCCCGGCCTCGGCCCCGGCGCGCGCCTGCTGCGCCTTCGCCTTCACATCCTTCCCTGCCGCGTTGCCGCGATCGGAGAGCAGCCGCGCGAGCGCGGCGATGTCGTGGCGGATCTCCGCGATCTGGTCCTCGACGCTGTCATGGAGGAAGGCGCCGTTGCGCTTCTTCGGGGAGGTGGAGAAAAGGCCGGTTGCCATCTATGTGTGCTCCTTCTTCGCTGGGAGGGGCCGGGAAGCCGGCGACGGGAACGATCTCTGACCGGCAACGCAAAGGCCTGGCCAGAGCCTCGGCCAGACAACGTATCGACAAGGGGATTGTTCCTGCTCGTCTTTTCGATTTTATCTTGACTATGAATATCATATTTTACTAGGTAGGTTCGAAACGAGCGAGTGGCGGAGATGGCGATGAAGCGGGTTCTGGGCGCGATGCTGGCGGGCGTTCTTGCGACGGCGGGTGCGGCAGCACAGGAGACGGCAGCGACGCTCTCGGTCGAGCTCAACGCCCTGGCGTCTTCCGCCGCCGGCTGCAAGCTGACATTCCTGGCGGAAAACGGCCTTGATCGGTCGCTCGACAAGGTTTCCTTCGAGTTCGTCTTTTTCGATCTGCAGGGGCGGGTCGAGAGGATGGCCGTGCTCGATTTCCGCGATCTGCCGGCCGGCAAGCAGAAGGTGCGCCAGTTCGATGTTTCGGGAACGAAATGCGAGGGGCTGAAGGGGCTGCTGATCAACGATACCCCGGTCTGCGCCGGCGAGGGCGTGGACACGTCCGCCTGCATGAAGGCCTTAAAGACGGGCTCGAAGGCCGGCGCCGAACTGAAGGGTTGACGGCCACGGAGGGCCGGCCATGACATTCAGAACCGCGATCAAATGGACGGCGGCCATCGTCCTGTCGCTGGGCGTCCATGTCGCCGCCGCGAGCCTTCTGCGGCCCGCTCCGCCTTCCGTCGAGATCGCCGGCGGCGAGGCGATGGAGGTTGCCCTGCTCGGTTCCGCCTTTGAGGAGACGCTGCAGACCGGCGCCGTCAGCGACGTGATCGCTCCCGCCGTCGAGCCTGTCGAGGAGACCCCGCCCGTCGAGACGGCGACGCTGCCGCCGAGCGAGGCGATCCAGCCGATGGACGCCGCCGAGATCCCGCCCGAAGCGGCGGTCTCCCCGGTTCCGGCCGAGACTATGAGCGAGATCGCGCCGCAAGACGCCGTTCCGCCGCAGGCGGCGGACGTGATCCTGCCGGCCGAAGAGATGCCGCCCGTCCTGGCGGAGGAGCCTGAGGTCGTCGCGTCTTTGCCGCCGCAGGCGGTGGTGGTGCCGACGCCGAAGCCGGAGGAGATCGCTCCGGTCGAGCCGGTGCGCGAGATCCGGCCGGCGCGCGAGGCCAAGACGGAAAAGCCCAAGAAGAAAGTGGCGGAAAAGCCTGCCCGCCGGAAGCCGGCGCAGACGGGCGAGGACGGTGCTTCGGCCGCCAGCCAGCGAAAGGGTGCCGCCGACGGACAGGTGACCGGCAGTGCCGCCGCCTCGGGCCGGACGGGCAGCAAGCGGCGCGACGCCGGCAATGCGGTCGTATCGAATTACAACGGCAAGGTCCGTTCAAAGGTCAACCGCGCCTTCCGTTATCCGACCGCCGCGCGGCGGGAAGGGCATCAGGGAACCGTGCAGGTCCAGTTTACGCTCGCGGCAAGCGGAGCGATCCTCAATGCCCGCGTCGTCAAGAGCGCTGGCTCCGCCATCCTCGATCAGGCGGCGGTGGACACGGTGCAGCGCGCGGCACCTTTTCCCCGGTTCCCCGACGGGGTCGGTCGCGACCGCTGGGTCTTCACCATTCCCATGGTTTACAAGTTCTAGCGCAGGCCCGGCGATCGCCGCATTGTCGCAGGTTCAATGCGCGGTTCTTGCAGATTTTCCGCGCGGAGGCACTCTCGTCCTGGCTGGAAACGCTCCCGCTTCACGCCTGCCCGGTCTTCGGATCTTTACCCTTACGGCGCGGTCGCCGCCCCTATGCCCGCCTCCGCGTAGCGGAGGCCTCCGATCTCCACCATAAAATATGATCAAAAAACTCATGTTTATACTTTACTCTTTTTATCATGTTTTATAGGGTCCCGTCATGGCGAAGCACGAGGCTTCGCGCCGGGGTGCAGCATGCAGGCCCGAGCGTCACGACGATGATCGAGAGGGCGGCCGCATGGGGGACAAGCAGCGCAGGAAAACCGGGCGGGGCGCGCCAGGCCCTTCGGGCGGCGGATCCGGAGCGGAGGCCGCTTCCGAGGGCGTGCGCGTCCGCAGTTTCCTCTATGTCGGCGGGCGCGATTGCCAGGTCGCCCATCTGCGCCAGATCGCCTCGGCCTTCGGCGCAGAGCTCATCCATCACGATGGCGGCCTGCGCGAGGCGGTGTCGCGCATCGACCGGGTGCTTCCTTCGGTCGACTGCGTCTTCTGCCCGATCGACTGTATCAGCCACGATGCCTGCATGCGCGTGAAGAGCGGCTGCAAGAAGTGGGGCAAGGCCTTCGTGCCGCTGCGCAACGGCAGCAAGTCGAGCCTCGAGCGCGCCCTGCAGGACATGAATGGCCAGCCGGTGCCCGACGGGCGCCCCTCCCGATCGGTCGAACGATGAAAACGCAGTCACCCGCCATGCTCACATGCTCCGTTTTCACGGCCTCTTCCGACGCTGAAGCGATCCCGCTCCGGCAGGAACACGTCGGAAAGTGCCGATCCTCCCTTCGGCCGGCACGCGCCGGTCGGCCCCTGCATCCCATGCGCGCGCCGGCGGCACGGGCCGCCGCCCGCTCGTCCGAGTGGAGTTGAATGGCCATGGACGACAGGCGCCCGGATTCCTTCACGATGATCGGCCTGCACAAGCTCGCCAGCCAGTTCGGCGACGGGCTCGTGCCCGAGCTTTACGAGCTTCTCGCCGCCCGTGCGCAGAGGCCGCCGAACGTCACGGACTTCCCCGTCGAGGAGACGCGACCGCCGCTTTCGCCGTCGCCGGTTGCGGGCGCGCCGGGGCGCGACAATGTGATACGTTTTCCCCCTAGCGACGGGTGCCGCGCCCGTCGGCGCGAGAGGGCGTGAGACTTTCACCCGCGCAACAAGACGAGAGACGAGCCGGTGAACGCGCCGGATCGCATCGAGGTGCTACCCGTCCTGCCGTCGCTCGATCTCGACGAAACGCTTGCCTTCTGCCGTGACAGGCTTGGGTTTTGCCGAACGGGTCCATCCCGACGAAGGCTGCCTGATCCTGCGCCGTCCCGGGATCGATCTGCACTTTCTACGACTGCGGATCGCACGCGCTGCGAGACCACGTCCGTCCATCTCCGCGGCGGCGGCATCGCCGCGCTCCATGCCGAGGTCGGGCAGCGTGGTCCGGCGCCTTTGGCGGCCATCAGCCTGAAGCCGTGGACCATGGAGGAATTCCATGTCCACGATCCGCATGGAAACCTCCTGCGCTTCGGGCCTATTCCCGCTGCGTCCGCCTGATCCGGTCAGGCGTCGTCGCCGAGCCGGAAGGCGCCGAGCGCGATCGCCAGCCATCCCGCCATCATCGTGAGGCCGAAGATCGGCGCGGCCATCGGGAAGAGGCCGTGGCCGGTCATGTGCCGGAGCGTCAGGTCGGCGGCGAAGCCGGCGGTGCCGAAGGCGAGCAGCAGGGCGGCGATGGCGGCGGTCGGGATCCGCCGCCAGCCGGCGACGAGGGCGAGCAGCGCCGGCGCATGCGCCAGGCACATGGCCGAGGCGCCGCCGAGCAGGCGCGGATCGGCGCCGTGCGAGGCGGCGGCGGCGCTTGCCACGCCGTAAAGCCCCATCACCCCCGCGACCAGCACCACCGTCGCGCGTACGGAAAACGCCCTCATCTCAGTCGTCCCTGTTCTGCATGTGGAAGGCAAGCCGCGTCACCGGCTCGAGAATGACCTGCCGCACCTCGGCGCCGGGCACGGTCTCCGTCAGCGCGCGGGTGAAGCACAGCAGCCATTCGTCGCGCTCGGCCGCGCCGATCGAGGCGCCGAAGTGCCGGCGCCGGAGCATCGGATGGCCGCGCTTGCTGGTGTAGAGCGGCGGCCCGCCAAGCCAGCCCGTCAGGTACTCGTAGAAGGTCTCCTCGCTTTTCGACAGGTCCGCCGGATGCAGTGCCCGGCATCGCGCCGCCTCGGGAAGCGTGTCCATCAGCTGGTAGAAGCGACGGGTGAGCGCGCGCACAGCGGCCTCGCCGCCGACGGCCTCGTAAAGCGTGATGGTCCCGGCGTCGCTCATCGGTGTCTCCTTCCGCCCGGTTCTACCGCCGGGAATGCCTGCGCCTCAACGGCTTTCCGCGGGTCAGGAGCGGTTGCGGCGATTCATCGCGCGCCTGCTTGACAAACCGTCCGGTTGGTATGTTTATGGTGGCATGTCCGACGCCCATCGCCGCCCGAAGAAGCCGCAACAGGTCCGCCGCAAGCTTTTGGCGGCGGCGGCCGATCTCTGCGCCGTCGAAGGTCCCGCGGCATTGACGCTCGATGCCGTCTCGAAGGCGGTCGGCGTCTCCAAAGGCGGGCTGCTGCACCATTTCCCCGGTCGCGACGCGCTGATCGATGCCCTGTTCGAGGATCTCGTCGGCCGGTTCGATACGGCGATCGAGGCGGCTATCGCGGCCGATCCGGTGGCGGAGGGGCGCTTCACCCGCGCCTATGTCGCCTGCAGCCTCGACCTCGGCCTCTCCGCCGAGGGCGAGGGCTGGCGCGGCCTCACCGCCGCGATCCTCGGTGTCCCCTCCTTGCGCGCCCGCTGGCACGACTGGGTGGCGGCGAAGGCGGAGCGGTTTGGCGCGACCGACGGCGCCCCGCGCCATCAGCTCGCCCGCTTTGCCGCCGACGGCGTCTGGCTCGCCGATCTGCTCGGAAGCCACGATCTCGACGCCGCCACCCGCGCCGCGATCCGCGTCGAACTGGCGGCGCTCGCGGCACCCGCTCCTCCTGCCTCCGGAACCCGGCCATGAACCCCGTCATGCTCTATTCGCTGCTGGTGCTTGCCATCGTCTTCGAGGTGCTCGGCACCTCGGCGATGCAGGCCGCGCAGCATTTCACACGGCTCGTGCCGACGCTCGCGATGGTCGTCTGCTACGCGGTCGCCTTCTATTTCCTCTCCTCGACGCTGCGCTACATTCCGGTCGGCATCGCCTATGCGATCTGGAGCGGGCTCGGCATCGTGCTGATCTCTCTCGTCGGTTTCCTCGTCTTCGGCCAGACGCTCGATCTCGCGGCCGTCATCGGCCTCGCGCTGATCATTGCCGGCGTGATGGTGCTGAACCTTTTCTCGAAATCGACGTTTCACTGATGGCACGGGCGGCGGCCCTCTTGCCGAATCGCAGACGTGGCCATAAGGAAAAATTGAAAGCGGTTTCAATTTTTCCTTCCTGTCACGGCGGCGAACGTCGTTTGTATCCTTCGAGCGGAGCGCGATCATGGCCATACGCACCATCGTCTGGGGCGAGAACATCCACGAGCAGACCAACGACATCGTGCGCGGCCTCTACCCGCGCGGCATGCACACGACGATCGCCGAGGCGGTCAACGCCGATGCCGCGATCTCGGCGACGACGGCGACGCTGCAGGAACCCGAGCACGGGCTTTCCGCCGAGCGTCTTGCCGGGACCGATGTCCTGCTCTGGTGGGGCCACAAGGATCACGGCGCCGTGTCGGACGATATCGTCGAGCGGGTGGCGCGCCGGGTCTGGGAAGGCATGGGGCTGATCGTCCTGCATTCCGGTCATTTCTCCAAGCCGTTCAAGCGGCTGATGGGCACCCCTTGCGCGCTGAAATGGCGCGAGGCCGGCGAGCGCGAGCGCCTCTGGGTGATCAATCCGCGCCATCCGATCGCCGAAGGCCTCGAGGACAATTTCGTCCTCGAGAACGAGGAGATGTATGGCGAGCAGTTCTCGGTGCCGGAGCCGCTCGAGACCGTCTTCATCTCGTGGTTTGCCGGCGGAGAGGTGTTTCGCTCCGGCATGACCTGGAGGCGCGGCGCCGGCAACATCTTCTATTTTCGCCCCGGCCACGAGACCTATCCGACCTACCACGACGCCACCGTGCAGAAGGTGCTGCGCAACGCGGTGAAATGGGCCTACAATCCGCAAGGCACCTATGCCGCGATCCACGACGCGCCCAACGTGCCGGTCGAACGCGCGCTGGAGCCGATCGAGGAGCGGGGACCGCGGCTGCACCAAGCGGGCGAGGCGGGGTATCGCTGATGCGTCTTCTCGTGCTCGGCACCGGGGGCATGGCGAACGCCCATGCCCATGCCTTCGCGGCGATCGAGGGCGTAGACCTGGTCGGCGCCGTCGATGTCGATCCCACCCGCGCCAGGGCCTTTGCCGAGCGCCACGCGATTCCGGAGACCTTCTCGACGCTCGACGACGCGATCGCCTGGGGCGACTTCGACGCTGCGACCAATGTCACGCCGGACCGCGTCCATCACGCGACGACGCTGGCGCTGATCGCCGCCGGAAAGCATGTGCTCTGCGAGAAGCCGCTGGCGGAGAACTTTCCGAAGGCGGCCGAGATGGCGGAAGCCGCGGAACGTTCCGGGCTGACGACGATGGTCAACCTGACCTACCGGAATGTCGCGCCCCTGCAGCGGGCGCGCGCCATGGTCGAGGCCGGCGAGATCGGCACGGTACGCCACATCGAGGCCTCCTACCTGCAGAGCTGGCTGATCTCGCGCGCCTGGGGCGACTGGGCGACGGAATCGCAATGGCTCTGGCGCCTGTCGACCAAGCACGGCTCGAACGGCGTGCTCGGCGATGTCGGCATCCACATTCTCGATTTCGCGAGCTATGCGACGGCGAGCGACGTGCGCACCATCTTCGCGCGGCTGAAGACCTTCGACAAGGCGCCGGAAAACCGGATCGGCGAATACGACCTCGACGCCAATGACAGCTTCGCAATGACCGCCGAGTTCGACAATGGCGCGATGGGCGTGATCCATGCCAGTCGCTGGGCGACGGGCCACCTTAACGAACTCCGCCTCCGGCTGCACGGCGACAAGGGCGCGCTCGACCTTCGCCACACGCCCGACGGATCCTGGCTCAGCGGCTGCCTCGGCAGCGATGTCGAAACCGCGGTCTGGCGCGAGATCGATGCCGGGACGGTGCCGACCAACTACCAGCGTTTCGCCGCCGCCGTCGCCGCGGGCGAACAGGTCGATCCCGGCTTCCGGCATGCGGCCAACCTGCAGAAGGTGCTCGACCTCGCGGTGGTGACGGAGCGCGACCGGCGGGAACTGACCGTCTGATCCGCGTTGCCTTTTCCATGCTGTCTTTTCAGCGGGGGCAGGCAGCGGTCGAATGGCGCATCACCAGCTCGACGGGCCAAACCTCCCTGAGCGTGTGACCGTCGCCGCCCTGGACGAGGTCGAGGATCAGGTCGCCGATGCGCGCGCCGGCCGCGCGGATCGGCGAGCGCGTCGTCGACAGCGTCGGCACCAGGTTTTCCGGGCTGAGATAGGGAAAGACGTCGTCATGGGCGATCAGGGAGATGTCGTCGCCGACCCTCAGGCCGGCGATGCGGATCGCCCGCATCGCGCCGAGCGCCGACATCATCGATCCCGCCAGCACGGCGGTCGGCGGGTCGTCGAGGTCGAGGAAGCCCTGCATCAGCCGGAATCCCATCTCGTCCGTGAACTCGCCGTTGCCGCAGAGCTGCGGATCGAGCGCGATCTCCCGCTCCGTCAGCACATCGACATAGCCTTCCAGCCGGTGCTCGGCGAAGGTCCTGCCGCGCACGCCGTTGATGAAGCCGATGCGGCGATGGCCGAGATCGGCGAGAAGGCCGGTCGCCTGCCGGATCGCGCCGGCATTGTCGATGTCGAGCCAGCCATGCCGGCCCTCGGCCGTGGCGCGGCCGTGGATGACGAACGGAAGGCCGAGCTCCTCCAGCAGCGGGATGCGCGGATCCTCGACCACGGGCGAATGGAGCACGATGCCGTCGACGCGCTTGCTCGCCGCCAGCCGGCGATAGGCGGCGAATTCCGCCTCGGCCGAGCCGACCGTGACGACGAGCATGTCGATCTCGTCCCTTTGCAGCCGCGTTCCGAGGCCGCCCATGAATTCGCTCGTATGCGGGCCGAATTCTGTGTCGCCCTTGAAGACGATGCCGATCGCCCCGACGCGGCCGGTCGCAAGCCCGAGCGCGCTGGTGTTCGGCCGGTAGCCGTAGAGGGCCGCCGCCTTCAGCACGCGTTCGCGCGTTGCGGCCTTGACTTCGGGATAGCCGCTCAGCGCCCGGCTGACCGTCGTGGGGGAAAGGCCGAGCCGGGCGGCGAACTGCTTGAGGTTCATCGCCGCCCTCCCGCCTTGGTCACTGGACGACGGCCGAGCCGACCGTGTTGGAGACGGACCGGCCGAGCCGTTCGAACTGGCCGCCGTAATTCTCCCGGGTCGTCGGATCGAAGATCAGGATCGGCGTGCTGACCGCGATGCCGGCGGCGGTGCCGACCGTCTGGGCCGTGCCGAGCGCGATGCCGCCGATCCGCTCGCCGAGCCCGACATCGGAATCGGTGACCGTCTGGCCCGCGATCAGCCGGTTGCCGAGTAGTTGCACCACTTCCGGGCTTTCGGCGAATTTGCCATGGTTGAGCTGGTCGGCGCCTTTCAGCGCCGTCAGGTCGATCACGGTGATGCCTTCCTTCTCGAGGCTGCTGCGATAGGGCTCCTGCGTCGGGTCGATCTGGCCGAGGCGGTCGATATTGCCGGAGATCGTGCGCGAGATCGTCAGCGCCCGGTCGTCGCGCGAAACGAAGATGGTGAATTTCGGCTTGTCGGCGCCCATGGCGTCGAGCTGCTTCTGGAACACGTCAACGTCGAGGTCGGGCGAGGCGAGGATGACGTTGCTGATCTTCTTCGCCACCCGGCCGTCGCGGATCGCCATCTGCCGCAGCGCCTCGATCGTCAGCCACGAGCCCATCGAATGGGCCATGACGGTGATTTCGCCGACGGCCGGGTCGCGGGCCGCGACGCGCAGCAGTTCCTCCAGCGCATCGCGCGAATAGTTGGTGCTTTCCTTGTCGTAATTGTAGTCGAAGATCGTCGCGCGCGACGGCCAGGTGAAGATCACCGGCGCGACGTCGGCGCGCGAATCATGGACGATCTGGGCGAAGCGGTAGACGGCATCCTCATACTTGTTGTTGAAGCCGTGCACGAAGATCAGCATGCGGCGGTTTTCCGGCATGTTGCGCTTCACCCAGGCGCGGCTCGCCTCCGGCCGCGTCAGCGGGGTGATGCTGACGGTCGAGAATTCCTTGGCCGGGTCGGGCGGCAGTTTCTTCGGCCATTGCACCTGGCCGACCTTGCGGTTGGCGTCGGGCGGGATCGAGACGACGATCTCGGTCGTCGACACCTCGGTCGCGCGTTCGCCGTTGAAAAGGATGCCGGGCTGCGCCGTGCGCGCACGGGTGGTGGCGACGAGCAGGTCGACCTTGGAGGCGCCCTCTGTCGTCGGCCCCGCGACGAGCACGCCGGCGGCCCGTCCGGCGCATCCGCCAAGCGCGAGCCCAAGCACGAGCAGCACGGCGAGCCGCGTCATGGTCGCCGCCATTCCCCGGGCCGCGGTCGCGGCCCCCATTCCATCGCGCGTCATGCCCGATTGCTCCAACCCGTTGTTCCGGCGCGGCACGAGGCGCCGCGCTGCCTTGCCGTCGCACGGCCCGGTCGAGACTGATGGCAGAAAAGCCGGGCGTCCGACACCCCCTCCGGCATTTCCGCTCTCCCCTTTCGCCATTGCCCGGCACCGGTGCGGCGCCCGCGCCACAGCGGGACGGTGCGGTGGCGAAAGGGGAGAGCGGCCGCATGGCGGATGATTCCCTTTTCATCCGCCATGCTGTAGGTGGCGATATAGCGCGGTCCCGTCTTTCAGACAGGTCCGCCCGACGCCCCGTTCAGGATCGGAATCGATGCAGGCAGTATTCGACGGCCACAATGACGTGCTTCACCGGCTCTGGAGCCATGCCCGCGACGGTGGCGACCCGGTGCGCCAGTTCGTCGAAGGCACCGCCGAGGGCCATCTCGACGCGCCGCGCGCACGCGCCGGCGCCGTCGTTGGCGGGCTTTCGGCGATCTACGTCTCCTCGCCGGACATGCAGCCGCGCATCCCCGACGAGAACGGCCACTACAGGATCCCCCTGCCGCGGCCGCTCGACCGGCATGCGGCGCTCGATACGGCGATGGAAATGGCCGCGATCGCGCACCGTCTCGACCGGGCCGGCGCCTGGGCGCTCTGCCGGTCGACGGGCGAGATCCGCGCGGCGATCAGGAAGGGTGTCTTCGCCGCCGTCCTGCACATCGAGGGGGCGGAGGCGATCGGCGCGGATCTGGCCGCGCTCGAGGTGTTCCATGCGGCGGGACTGCGCTCCCTCGGCCCGGTGTGGAGCCGGCATACGCTTTTCGGCCACGGCGTGCCCTTCGCCTATCCCGCGGATCCGGACATCGGGCCCGGCCTGACGGCGGCGGGCTTCGATCTGGTGCGCACCTGCAACCGGCTCGGCATTGTCGTCGATCTCGCCCATATCAACGAAAAGGGTTTCTGGGACGTGGCGCGGACCTCGGACCGGCCGCTCGTGCACAGCCACTCCAACGTCCATGCGCTGACCCCCGTCGCGCGCAACCTGACGGACCGCCAGCTCGACGCCATCCGCGAGAGCCGGGGGATCGTCGGCCTCAACTTCGCCACGACGATGCTGCGCTCCGACGGGCAGGAAAACGCCGCGACGCCCGTCTCCGACATGGTCCGCCATGTCGACCGTCTGGTCGAGCGGGTCGGGATCGACTGTGTCGGCCTCGGTTCGGATTTCGACGGCGCCACCATTCCCGAGGCGATCGGCGACGCCGCCGGAACGCAGGTGCTCGTCGCCGCCCTTGCCGATGCCGGCTACGGTTCGGACGACCTGGCGCGGATCTGCCGTGAGAACTGGCTGCGCATTCTCGCCGATGCCTGGCACGAGTGAGCGGCAAGCTATGCGCGGAGTGCAATGGTGCATTGCAAGGTCTTGCCTGTTTTTTAACCGCTGATCCTGTATGATCCTCTCATCGAAACGGTCACTCCTCCTCCCAGACCGTTTCGTAACCGCCAGCAACACTCCTCCTCCCGGTTGCTGGCCTGTTTAGAAGCCCGGTGCACCTCCTCCCGCACCGGGCTTTTGCTTTTCCGGCGGCATCCCGATCCCGCCGCATCGAGGCCGGTCGCAGGTCAGTCCTGTGTTCTCAGGGATAAAAACGGAAAAAGGCCGGGCAGAACCCGACCTCTCCTACTCGTCTCGACAGCGGTGCCAGTACATCCGTGGTCACCAGCCGGAAACGAATTCCGTAACCGATGATCAACAGATAGAGGGTGATCGTGACGCTTTCAAGACAGAGCGTGCCTTTTCTGTCCGATCGCGCCGGTTTGTCCATCCTCAGCGGATCAGGATGGCACGGAAGTCGTTGACGTTGGTGCCGGTCGGCCCCGTGATGAGCAGGTCTCCGATGCTGTCGAAGGCTGTCCAGGCGTCATTGCCGGCGAGCAGCGCGCGCGCGTCGAGGCCGGCGCCGCGCAGGCGGGCGACCGTGCCGCCATCGGCAAAGGCGCCGGCATTGTCCTCGGACCCGTCGATGCCGTCGGTATCGGCGGCAAGCGCCTCTATGCCGTCGACGCCGTTGATGGCGAGCGCGAAGGCGAGGAGGAATTCGCTGTTGCGACCGCCCTTGCCCCTGGCGCGAAGGGTGACCGTCGTCTCGCCGCCGGACAGAAGCAGCACCGGCCGGGTGAAGGGCCGGTCACGGTGTGCGATCTCGCGGGCGATCGCGGCATGGACGAGGGCGACGTCGCGCGCTTCGCCCTCGATCGCGTCGGAGAGGATCGCCGCCTCGATCCCCTGCCGCCGCGCCTCCGCCGCGGCCGCCTCCAGCGAGACGGAGGCGGAGGCGACGATATGAACCGAATGGCCGGCAAGGCGCGGATCGTCCGGAGAAAGCCCGTCCGCCGCCGGCGAGCGGAGATGGGCCATTACCGCGTCCGGCAGCACCATGCCATAGGTCTCGACGAAGGCGAGCGCCTCGGCGCGGCTGCCGGCATCGGCCACCGTCGGGCCGGAGGCGACCATCGCCGGATCGTCGCCGGGAATGTCGGAGACGATCAGCGAGACGACGCGCGCCGGATGGGCGGCGGCGGCAAGGCGTCCGCCCTTGATCGTCGAGATGTGCTTGCGGATCGTGTTCATCGCCGAGATCGGCGCGCCGGAGGCGAGCAGCGCCTCGTTGACGGCGATCTCCTCCGCCAACGTGATGGCGCCGGCCGGCGCCGGCAGCAGGGCGGAACCGCCGCCGGAGATCAGCGCGATGACGAGATCGTCCGCGGTCAGGCCCCGGACCGCCTCCATCAGCCGGCGCGAGGCGACGAGGCCGGCGGCGTCCGGGACCGGATGGGAGGCCTCGATGATCTCGATCCTCCGGCAGGGCGCGCCGAAGCCGTAACGGGTGACGACGACGCCCTCGAGCGGGCCTTCCCAAAGCGATTCCAGCGCGGCGGCCATCTGCGCCGAACCCTTGCCGGCGCCGACGACGATGGTGCGGCCCTTCGGCCGTTCGGGCAGGTGCCGGGCGATACCGTCGAGCGGATCGGCGGCGCGCACGGCGGCGTCGAAGGTGGCGCGAAGAAGGGCTCTCGGATCGGTCATCGGCTGTTCCGCTGGCTGGTGTTGCGACCGTGTCGCGGCGCTGACGGCCGACACTCGATGGCGGGAGGGAAGAGAATGCGGGCGCTCAGTGCCGCCCGGCGCCTCGGCCGGACGGCTTCGGCGGCGCAACATCGCAAGTCCCTTGTGTCGCGTCAAGAGAAGGGGTAAGGTTCCCGTCTTGAAGGGTTGTCGTACAACAGAGGAGCGTTGACGACAGGTCTTCGCAGCCGCCCGCCGCCCGGAGGAACAGGAGCGCGGCAGGCGGAAGATGTCGTTTCAACGGGAGGATCGAGAATGCAGGACCAGTGGACTTCGACGCGCATGGGAGAAATCAGGCGCCGCACCCTCTTGCTCGGGGCCGCGGCGGGGCTGGGTATCGCCGCCCTGCCGAAACGCCTTTACGCGCAAGGGGCGCCGACGCTGGTGACCTCGATCCGCTCGCTTTCGAACCCCTATCACGCGGTGTGGAAATCCGGGGCTGAGGCCTTCGCCACGTCCGTCGGCCTCGAGCATGTCACGCTCGTCTCCGAGGGCAACAGCGAGAAGGGCATCGCCGACATCAAGGCGATGCTGGCGAAGACCGGCGGCAACATGGTGCTGAACTCGGATCCGAACGACACGCCCGACGCCCGCCCGATCGTGGAGGCCTGCAAGGCGGCCGGGGCCTATGTCGTCACCCAGTGGAACAAGCCGGCCGACCTGCATCCGGTCGATTTCAGTCCGAACTATGTCTCGCACATCGAGTTCGACGGGATCGCCAGCGGCAAGCAGATCGCCGAGATCCTGTTCAAGACGATCGGCGGTTCGGGCGGCATCATCGCGCTTGGCGGCATGATCTCGACCACGGCGGCGATCGAGCGCAAGAAGGGGCTCGACGAGGCGCTCGCCGCCCATCCCGACATCAAGCTGCTCGATTTCCAGGTGGCCAACTGGAAATCGACCGAGGCCTTCGACCTCACCTCCAACCTGCTCACCCGCTTCGGCGACGAGATCAAGGGCATCTGGGCCGCCAATGACGACATGGGCGTCGGCGCGCTGGAGGCGCTGCGCGGCGAGGGGCTGGCCGGCAAGGTTCCGGTCGTCGGCATCGACGGGATCAAGACGGCGGTCGATGCGGTGCGCAGCGGCGAATTCGCCTGCACCATTACCTCCGACCCCTTCTGGCAGGGCGGCATGGGGCTGGCGATCGGGCTGGCGGCGCTGCAGAAGAAGTTCGACCCTGCAAGCGAGCCGCCCGAGCACCGCGAGTTCTACGGCAAGGTCGTGACGATCGCCAAGGACAATGTCGAGGAGTATTACAAGACCAATGTCGAGGCGCAGCCGAGCGTCGACTGGAACGACCTCTGGGGCCGTGTCGTCGGGCCGATCCGCGTCTGATCGCGCCACGCCCCTGCCGGCGGCGCCTTGAAGTGCCGCCGGTGCCCCGTCTTTCCCGGAGTATGGTCATTGTCCCTGAATTCTGAAACCATGAAGCCCGTTGCCGGAGGGGAACGGGAGGCATCGATGGGTGGGTTTTTCGCGCGCGCGCTTTCGGGCAGGAATGCCGCGCGGCTTCGGGCCTTCGCGCCGCTGGTGGTGCTGGTCGTGCTCTGCATCCTGATCAGCATCGCCAATCCGAATTTCATCGAGCCGCGCAATCTCGTGCGCATCGCCAATTCCGCCGCGGTGCCGCTGACGCTCGCCATGGGCATGACCTTCATCATCCTGATGGGCAGCATCGACCTGTCGGTCGAGGGCGCGCTGTCGGTCGCGGCGATGGTGCTGGTGCTGCTCGCCGCGAACGATGGCAACGGCAACGACTATGGCTGGCTGGCGGTTCTGGCCGCCATCGCCGCGAGCACGGCGATCGGGCTGCTGAACGGCATCGTGCAGACGGTGCTGCGCATCCCCTCCTTCATGACGACGCTCGGCGTCTGGTTCATCGGTCTCGGCCTCGCCGTCTTCATGCTCGGCGGCTCGGCCGTCCGGCTGATGGACGGATCGATCCGGGCGCTGGCGCTGGAACGGTTCCTCGGCCTGCCGATCGCCGTCTGGGTGGCGGCCGGCGCCTTCCTCTTCGCGATCGTCGTCCAGTACCACACCCGCCTCGGCCGCCACATCCTGGCGCTCGGCGGCGGTGAGGACGTGGCCGAGCTTTCCGGCGTCAATCCGCAGCGCGTGCGCATCATCGCCTTCGGGCTCGCCGGCTTCTTCTTCGGCATTGCCGGCGTGCTGTCGGCTGCCCAGCTCGGCCAGTCGAACGCGGTCATCGCCGATGGCCGGCTGTTTGCCGCCGTCACCGCCGTCGTCGTCGGCGGCACGGCACTGACCGGCGGCGAGGGCGGCGTGCTCAACACGCTCGTCGGCGTGCTGATCGTCACCGTGCTCGCCAACGGCATGGTGCTGCTCGGCATCTCCCCTTACGTCCAGCAGACCGTGCAGGGACTGATGATCATCGCCGCCGTGGCGCTGTCGCTCGACCGTATCCGCCTGAAAATCGTGAAGTGAGCGCCATGCTGTCCGTCCAGGCCATTTCCAAATCCTTCCTCGGCGTTCAGGCCCTGAAGAATGTCAGCGTCGACATCCGCGAAAACGAGGTCGTCGGCCTGATCGGCGAGAACGGCGCCGGCAAGTCGACGCTGATGCGCACGCTCGCCGGCACGCTCCGGCCCGATTCCGGAACGATGACGCTCGACGGCGCGCCGCTGAAGCTGCGCGGCACCCGCGACGCCGCCCGGTACGGCATCGGCATGGTGTTCCAGGAGCAGTCGCTGCTGCTCAATCTCTCCGTCGCGGAGAACATCTATCTCGGTCAGGAAGACCGGTTCACCCGGCTCGGCGTCGTCAACTGGAAGGCGATGCGCGCCGCCGCCCGCCGCCAGCTCGACAAGATCGGCGTCGACATCGACGTGGCGACGCGCACCTCCGAACTGAGCTTCGCCGCCCGCCAGATGGTCGAGCTCGCCAAGGCGCTGACGCTGGAAGAAAGCGTCTCGCGGCCGCTGGTCATCCTGCTCGACGAGCCGACCTCTGTTCTGACCAGTGCCGACATCGACGTGCTTTTCGGCCGGGTGACGGCGCTGAAGGCGAGGGCGAGCTTCGTCTTCGTCTCGCACCGGCTCGACGAGGTGCTGCGCATCTCCGACCGGGTCTATACGATGAAGGACGGCGAGGTGGTCGCCGAACACCGGGCGGGCGACGTCACCGCGCCGCAACTGCACGAGATCATGGTCGGGCGCGGCCTGCACACGGCCTACTACAAGGAGCCCCGGCAGAAAGCGCCGCGCGCGGACGTGGTGATCGAGGCGAAGGGCCTCGGGCTGAAGGGCGCCTACCGTCATGTCGATTTCGAGATTCGCGCCGGCGAGGTGGTCGGCATCGCCGGCGTCGTCGGCTCGGGCCGAGAGGAGATCTCCCGCACGCTCGGTGGCTTCCTGCCGCAGACGGAGGGCACGCTGAAGATCAGGGGCGAGGCGGTGCGGCTTTCCTCCCCCGGCGACGCGGTCGGGCGGGGCATCGGCTATATCCCGCGCGAGCGGCGCATCGAGGGGCTGGTGATGTTCCTGTCGATCGCGGAGAACATTACGCTCGCCGACCTGACGCCGGTGATGCGCCGCGGCGCCATCGACTACGGCCTGGAGCGAAAGCTCGCCACCGACTGGATCCGGCGCCTGCGCATCAAGGCGCCGGGGCCGGACGTCGCCTGCCGCAAGCTGTCCGGCGGCAACCAGCAGAAGGTGGTGCTTGCCCGCTGGATGACCGCCGGCTCGCGCATCCTCGTCCTCGACCATCCGACGCGCGGCCTCGATGTCGGCGCCAAGGAGGAGGTCTACGAGCTGGTGCGCGACCTTTCGGACGACGGCGTCGCCATCCTGCTCCTGTCGGACACGCTGGAGGAGACGATCGGCCTGTCGCACCGGGTCCTGGTGATGCGCGACGGGGAGATCACCGCGCGCTTCGATGCAAGTCCCGGCAGCAAGCCGGACCAGGTCGATCTTGTCCGGGCCATGGTGTGAGGAGGTTTTGATGAACAGGATATCCGAATGGTTCGGCGGCGGCGCGATGCAGGCCGCCATTCCGCCTGCGCTCCTGGTGGTGCTGATCGTCGTCATCGAGCTGGCGGCGCCGGGCTTCCTCACCGGCGAGACGCTGGCGCTGCTTCTCTCCAATACCGCCGTGCTCTTCATCCTGGCGACGGGCGTCACCTTCGTCATCCTGATCGGCGGCATCGACCTGTCGATCCAGGCGGTGGCGTCGCTGTCGAGTGTCATCCTGGCCCAGCTTCTCCCCTCGCTCGGCGTGCTCGCCTTTCCGATCGCGATCGCCGCCGGTCTCGCCTTCGGACTGATGAGCGGCCTCGTCCATGTCCGGCTCCGGGTGCCGTCCTTCGTCGCGACGCTTGCGACCGGGGGCGTGGTCGCCGGCATCGCGCTCTGGGTCGCGGCCGGGCGGGCGATCACCATCGAGGAGGGCGGGCGCCTCTACACGGGCTGGATCAACGGCACGGTCCATGGCCTGCCGGTCGTCGTCATCATCGCGGCCGTCGTCGGTCTCGCAAGCTTCCTCGTGCTGCGCTACAGCCGCTTCGGCCGCCACAGCCTCGCCGTCGGCGCCGGGGAGCCGGCCGCCCTTGCCGCCGGCATCCATGTCGACCGGACGAAGGTCATCGCGTTCGCGATTTCCGGCACGCTCGCCGCGATCGCCGGCGTGGTGCTCGCCGCGCGGCTGTCGAGCGGTTCGCCGAGCCTTGCCAACCAGTTGCTGCTGCCGGCCATCGCCGCCGTCATCGTCGGCGGGACCGCGATCACCGGCGGCCTCGGCGGGGTCGGGCGGACGGCGGTCGGCGCGCTGATCATCTCGATCGTGCGCATCGGCATGACCTTCGTCGGCGTCAACATCTTCTTCGAAAACGTCGTCTTCGGCGCGGTCCTCATCATCGCCGTCGCCATCACCATCGACCGCAGCAAGATCGCGATCATCAAATGAGGACGGTCTCGGGCGGGACGTTCCGGGGCCGCGGCCTGTCGCTCGGCCCCGGCGCGTCGTCACATCGTGTCGAGATCGATCAGCTCGATGCGGTAGCCGTCCGGATCCTCGATGAAGGCGATGTGGGTGGTGCCGTGGGCCATCGGCCCGGGCGGGCGGGGGATCTTCGCGCCCTGCTTCTCGAGCGCGGCGCAGACGCCGTGGATGTCGCGCACGCCGAGCGCCAGATGGCCGAAGCCGGTGCCGAGGTCATAGGGCTCCTCGCGGCCCCAGTTGAGGGTCAGCTCGACCACGGCATGGGTGTCCTCCGGGCCGTAGCCGACGAAGGCATTGGTGAACTTGCCGCCGGGATAGTCGTCGCGGCGCAGCAGCGTCATGCCGAGAAGACCGGTGTAGAACCTGATCGAAGTGTCGAGATCCCGGACGCGGATCATCGTATGCATCATGCGGAAGCCGGACGCGGTGTTGTCCATCGCTTTTCTCCTCCATCAACAACCTATCGTTTTCATTCTGGTTTTTCGCATTCCACTGTCTCTGGACATGCGGATTCACTTGAAGTTCAAAACCAGTGTTGTATGATAACCATGCAACAGGTTCAGTTGTCCAGATGTTTTCCTCCACCCCCGGAGACCCGCGCATGAATGTCGTTCCCGATCTCGAGGCAGGCAGGCTCGCGGCGCTTTCCGCCGCGCTGCCGGATGGCATTCTGATGACCGGCGCCGAGGACCTCTCCCGCTACAGCCGCGACTGGTCCGGCGACCATGTCGGCCGGCCGCTCGCCGTCGCCCGGCCGCGCAGCGTCGCGGACGTCTCGCGGATCCTGGCGCTGTGCCACGCGCACGCCATTCCCGTCGTACCGCAGGGCGGGCTGACCGGCCTCGTCGGCGCGGCGGTGGCCGATCCCGGCGGCGGCGAGCTCGTCGTTTCGCTGGAGCGTCTCGACCGGGTGCGCACGGTCAGCCCGATCGACTTCGCCATGGTGGTCGAGGCCGGCTGCATCCTGGAGGAGGCCAAGCGCCAGGCGGACGCCGTCGACTGCCTGCTGCCGATCACCTTCGGCGCGCAGGGAAGCTGCCGCATCGGCGGGACTGTCGCGACCAATGCCGGCGGTTTCAACGTGCTGCGCTACGGGATGACCCGCGACCTCGTGCTCGGCCTCGAAGTGGTCTTGAGCGACGGCCGCGTCTGGAACGGGCTGAAGATGCTGCGCAAGGACAATCGCGGCTACGACCTCAAGCAGTTGTTCATCGGGGCCGAGGGCACGCTCGGCATCGTCACCGCCGCGGCGCTCAAACTCCATCCGAGGCCGACGCAGGTGGAGACGGCGCTGGTCGGCCTGCGCTCCGTCGAGGATGTGATGGCGCTCTATGCGCGTGCGCGGCGCGAATGCAGCGATCTGCTCACCGCCTTCGAGCTGATCCTGCGCGGCGGCATCGAGATCGCGCTCGCCGCCCGCCCGGATTTTTCCGAGCCCCTGTCGGAGGCCTGTCCGGTCTATGTCCTGATCGAGGCGGCGGCGGGCGGGCGTGTCGATCTGAAGGCGATCCTTGAGGATTTCCTGATCGATGCCGGCGGTCTCGTCGTCGACGGCGTCGTCGCCTCCAGCCGGGCGCAGGGCGAGCGGCTCTGGCTGTTGCGCGAGGTGATGGTCGAGGCCCAGGGACGCGGCGGCCGTTACCTGCGCACCGACGTCTCCGTGCCGATCTCGACACTGGCAGCCTTTGTCGACGCCGCGCTCGAAGCCCTCGCCGCCCGCCATCCGGACGCGCTCGCGGTCACCTATGGCCATGTCGGCGACGGCAATGTCCATCTCAACGTCGTGCCGCCCGTCGGCATGGGGCCGGAGGCGGTGGAGGCGCTGTTCCATGCGGCCGAAGCGGTGATCTTTGATGTCGTCGACCGCTTTTCCGGCTCGATCAGCGCCGAGCACGGCATCGGCCGGGTCAAGCGGAGCGCTTTCCTGGAGAGGATCGATCCGGTCTCGCTCGACCTTGCGACCCGCGTCAAGCAGGCGCTCGATCCGACGGGAATCATGAGCGCCGGGCGGATTCTGGCGCCCCTGGCGCCAATCGGCTACAGGTGACGGCCATGACGCTGAAACTCGACAAGGTCAATCGCGGCCCCCATCTCTCCACCCTCGTCGCCAGCTCGATCTCGCGCGAGATCGCGCAAGGCAGGCTGAAGCCCGGCGACCAGCTGCCGACCGAGCAGGCGCTGGCGCTCACCTTCGGCGTCAGCCGCAATGTGGTGCGCGAGGCGATCGCGCGGCTGCGCTCGGAGGGGCGCATCTGGTCGCAGCAGGGGCGCGGCGCCTTCGTCTCCGACACGCCGAACCCGACGGTGCTGACGATCGATTACGATTCGCTGCAGCAGGCCGACGCCTTCCGCAGCCTGTTCGAACTGCGCGGCATCATCGAGGTTCAGGTGGCGGCGCTGGCGGCGAAGCGGCGCACGGACGAAGACCTTGCCGCGATGCGTGCCGCGCAGGAGACGATGCGTGCCGCCCCCTATGGCAGCGTCACCTGGCTGAAGACCGACATCGAATTCCACCGCACTGTCGCCGCGGCAACGCAGAACGCCTATACCGTGCAGTTCCTCGTCTTCGTTTCGGAACGGGTGCGCGACAGCATCCTCGCCGCCGGCAACCGCCAGCGCTCCGACGCCATGGCGAGCGTGACGCTCGGCGAGCACGAGCGCATCCTCGAGGCGATCGCGGCCGGCGATGCGCAGGCCGCCGAGCAGGCGATGCGCGACCATCTCGCCGGCGCGGCCCAGCGCGTCGGCGGCGCGGGACCTCCCGCCGAAGGAGCCGCCACGGCTGTTGCGAACTAGAGCATGTCCAGCCGGACCGGGACCGCTTCGGCGTTAGACACTGCGGCAAAAACAAAAGGATAGAGCAGTCTCGCAGAAGCGTGCTGCGGTCCTTGCGAAAAGGCATGCGTCAAACAACGGCCTGGAGCATAGGCGCCAATCCGGGGATCGAGACGCGCCCCGGGCCGAGCGTCCTTTGTCCCGATCCGGTCGCAGGCGGCGTTTCGCTTCGCCGGACCGCGCGTCCGCCCATCCGCGCGGGGTTTCCGCGTGCGTTCAACCGACGATCGGCCGGGCGTGCCCGGCCTCGTTCCATCAACCGGGAATTTGACGATCATGGCAGGAAGACTTCTTGGCAGGACGGCGGTGGTCACCGCCGCAGGGCAGGGCATCGGCCGGGCGAGCGCGCTCGCCTTCGCGCGTGAAGGCGCGACCGTCGTCGCGACCGATGTCGATCCGGCAAAGCTCGCCGGCCTCGACGGTATCGCGGGACTTTCGACGCACCGGCTGGACGTGCTCGATCCGAAGGCGATCACGGAGTTTGCCGCCGGGACCGCCGCGCCTGACATCCTGTTCAACTGCGCCGGCTTCGTCCACAACGGCGCGATCCTCGATTGCGACGAGGACGCCTTTGATTTTTCGATGGCCCTCAACGTCAAGGCGATGTACCGGATGATCCGCGCCTTGCTGCCCGGCATGATCGGCCGCGGCGGCGGCGCCATCGTCAACATGGCCTCGGTCGCCTCGACCGTCATCGCCGCGCCGAACCGCTTCGTCTACGGCGCCAGCAAGGCCGCCGTCATCGGCATGACCAAGTCGATCGCGCTCGATTACATCGGCAAGGGCATCCGCGCGAACGCCATCTGCCCGGGCACCGTCGACAGCCCCTCTCTGCATGACCGCATGGCGGCGACAGGCGACTACGCCGCCGCGCGCGCCGCCTTCATCGCCCGCCAGCCGATGGGCCGGCTCGGCACGGCGGAGGAGATCGCCGAACTCGTGGTCTTCCTCGCCAGCGACGAATCCGCCTTCATGACCGGCAACGCCGTCGTCGTCGACGGCGGCTGGACCAATGCCTGACATCCTTCCCGAACCCCTAAGGACACTCCGATGAAACTGCTCCGCTACGGCGCTCCGGGCGCTGAAAGGCCCGCTCTCCTCGATCGCGACGGCAAGGTCCGCGATCTTTCCGCCCATGTGCCGGATATCGCCGGCGCGGCGCTGACGGCGGAAGGGCTTTCCGCCATCGCCGCGCTCGACCCGGCGGCACTGCCGCTCGTCGCGGATCCCGGCCGCCTCGGACCGTGCGTCGGGCGGGTCGGCAAGTTCATCTGCGTCGGGCTCAACTATGCCGACCATGCCGCCGAGACCGGCGCCGACATCCCGAAGGAGCCGATCCTGTTCATGAAGGCGACCAGCGCCATCACCGGACCGAACGACCCCGTCATCATCCCGCGCGGATCGCGGAAGACGGACTGGGAGGTCGAGCTCGGCATCGTCATCGGCGACGAGGCGCGCTATGTCTCCGAGGCGGAGGCGATGCGGCACGTGGCCGGCTACTGCCTGATCAACGACGTCTCCGAGCGCGCGTTCCAGGCCGAGCGCGGCGGCCAGTGGACGAAGGGCAAGTCGGCCGACAGTTTCGGCCCGATCGGCCCCTGGGTCGTCACCCGCGACGAGATCGCCGACCCGCAGAACCTCAAGATGTGGCTGACGGTCGACGGTGTGTCGCGGCAGGACGGGTCGACGCGGACGATGATCTTCACCGTGCCCTTCCTCGTCCACTACATCTCGCAGTTCATGAGCCTGCAGCCGGGCGACATCATCTCGACCGGCACGCCGCCGGGAGTCGGCCTCGGCATCAAGCCGGAACCGGTATTCCTCAAGGCGGGGCAGGTGATCCGGCTCGGCATCGAGGGGCTCGGCGAACAGCGGCAGACGACGGTCGACGCCGCCTGAGGCCCGGACGGATCCCCGCCGTTTTCCGGCGGGGATCCCTCAGCCGGCCCGGTCGCCGCCGACGATGCCGGCGAGCCGCCGGGCCTGGCCGATCACGCGCAGGGCGGCGGATGCGGCGCCGTAGCCGCTGTCGATATTGGTGACGACGAGGCCCGGCGCGCAGCTCGCCAGCATGGCGTTGAGCGCGGTGCGGCCGCCCTCGGCGGCACCGTAGCCGATCGAGGTCGGGACGCAGATCAGCGTCGACGCCGTCAGGCCGCCGAGGACGCTCGCAAGCGCCGCATCCATGCCGGCGACGGCGATGACGACCGGAAAATTTCGGATCTCCTCGATCCTTTCCATCAGCCGCCAGAGGCCGGCGACCCCGACATCGACGATCAGCGTCGCCTCGACCCCGGCATGGCGGAGCGTGCGCGCCGCCTCGCGCGCGACCGGCGCGTCCGTGGTGCCTGCGGCGACGACGGCGACCGCGCCCCGCACGGCGACCGGCCGCAGCGGCCCGAAGAAGGCAGTGCGCGAGACAGGACAGCAATCTAGCGCGGCGCGATGACGCTCGGGCAGCTCGCGGGCCAGTGTCTCGTCGAGCCGGGTCAGGAGCAGGCCAGCCTTGCGCGCCTGGGCCTGATCAAGGATGAACGCCAGCTGCGCCGGCGACTTTCCGGCGCAGAACACCGCTTCGTCGAGGCCGATGCGTCCGGCGCGGTCGAAATCGAACACCACCTCCGTCATCCGGCCGGCACCCCGACAAAGGCGCTGCCGTTGCGGTAGGAGGCGAAGCGGATGCCGCGCGCTGCAAGGCGCGGCGGCAGCAGGGCGGCCACGGCGGCGGCGATCTCCCTTTCCCCGCTGCCTTGGACAAGGTCGAGGCTCGCGGGGTCCAGCTCGATGAAAATGCCGTTCCGCCGAACGCGGCAGCGCACGGTGCCGGGTGCGAGGCGGCGGGCGACGAGATGTTCCGTGAGGCGGCGTTCGACCGCATCGATCGCGAGCAGCATCTCCGGCTCGATTTCGATCGCCGTCTCGACGCGGCTCGACAGGCAGGGCGAGGCCGGCAGTTCGGCGAGGCCGTCGAGGCCGAGGTCCCTCGCCAGCGCCCGCACCATCGCCTTGTCGAAGCCGGCTTCGAGATAGGGATGGCGCACGCCATGGTCGCGCGCCGCCGCCAGTCCCGGGCGGTATTCGGCAAGATCGTCCCCGTTGGCGCCGGACAGGACCTGCCGGTCGGTGAGCCGCGCGATCGCGCCGTAGAGATGGCCCTTGCAGAAGAAGCACCGGTCGACGGGATTGGCGCGATAGGCGGGGTCGGCCATCTCGCCGGCGTCGATCAGGCGCAGCGTCCAGCCTTCCCGCGTGGCCCAGGTTTCGACCCGCGCGGTCGCGGCGGCGGGCACGGCGGCGGAGACCGCGTGGACGGCCAGCACCTTCTCCGGCCCGAGCCGGCGATGGGCCAGCGCGGCCAGCGCCATCGAATCGACGCCGCCGCTGACGGCGATCGCCATCGGCCCGATCGTTTCCAGGAGGCCGGCGAGCCGCTCCATCGTCGTCATGCCTCGTCCTCCGCCGCCCGGCGCAGCCTGTCACGCGACCGGCGCCCGGGGATGGCGGCGAGGTCGTCCGCCTCGACCTTGGTGCCCCGGCCGTCCGGCCGCTCCACCTGCTTCAGCCGCAGCGCCATGCCGTCGACCTCCGCCATCACGGCCGAGCGCGGCAGCAGCGCACGGCGGATTTCGTGATGGCGGACGCCGATGGTCGCGGTCTCCTCGAAGATGCGGCGCAGCACCTCGTCGCGCGCCGCCGGCCTGGCCAGCACCGTCAACCGCGTCATCATCCGCCCCTTCTTGCCGAAGACCGGCGCCTGTACCACGTCGAGAACGCCCGGTTCCGCCCGCAGATGTGCGACGGCGATGGCGAGGTCCTCGCCGCTCTGGTCGTCGATCTCGCATTCGAGGCTGGCGACCCGGTCCTCTGTCGCATTCTCGGCCGTCTCGAAGGACAGGACGCGCAGGCAGTTGCTGACGCCCGGAAGCCGCCGCGCGCCGAAGCCGTGGCCCGAGCCGGTCAGCCGGCGCGGACCGTCGCGCCGGACGGGCGGATGGCAGAGGTGCCTGAGGATCGCCGCGCCCGTCGGCGTGACGCGCTCGCCGGCGATGCCGTCGTCGATGGTCTCGAATCCTTCGAGGAGCCGCGCGGTCGCGGGCGCCGGTACGGGCAGCAGGCCGTGGCTGCCGCGCACCCGGCCGGAACCGAGCGGCAGCGGCCCGACGGTGACGCGGCTCGCCCCGATGGCCTCGATCAGGATCGCGGCCGCAACGATGTCGGCGATCGAATCCCAAGCACCGACCTCATGGAAGCGCACCGTATCGACCGTCGTCCCGTGCACATGTGCCTCGGCTTCGGCGAGGTGGGTGAAGATCGCCACCGCATGGCGGATCACGCCCGGCGCCAGCGCCGATCCTTCGAGGGCGGCCCGTATCACCCGCCAGTCGGTGTGGCCGTGGCCGCCGTCGTGACGATGTTGCGCTTGACGATGCGGATGGCGGTGGCCATGCGGATGATCGTGATGATCGTGATGATCGTGATGATCGTGATGATCGTGATGATCGTGATGATCGTGATGATCGTGCGGTGCCGGCGCGGCCGTGTCCCTCGCCACGAGGAAGCGCCGCCCGGTCAGCACGCCGTCGGAATGCGTGGTGACGTCGAGCCGCACGCTGTCGATCAGCGGGCAGGCGGCCATCTCTGCCCTCAGGCGTCCTTCGAGGTCCGGCCTGAGATCGAGAAGGGCGGCGACGATCATGTCGCCGGCCGCACCGCCGAGCGGATCGAAGTGGATCTCGGCCATAGGGTCGCCTTACTCCGTTGTCTTGACGGCGAGCGTGACCCCGTTCAGTCCGGCGATCACGTCGGAGAGCATCGGCACGACGCCGTCGCCATGGCCTGCGGCCACGGCGCTCGCGAAACTGTTGCGCACGGCCGCGCCGATCGGGTTGGCGACCTGCGCGCTCTGGGCGTAGGCGGCGAGGTAGGTCATGTCCTTCAGCGCGTTGCGCATGGCGAAGCGCAGCGCATTCGGGTTGCGGTTCAGCACATATTCGAAGAACATCTGGTAGAAGCCGCAATCCATGCGGCTGCCGCGCAGCACGCTGTCGATCACCTGCGGCGTCAGCCCCGCCTTGGCGCCGAGCATCAGCGCTTCCGAATAGATGGTCGAATAGCCCATCGAGACGAAGTTGTTGATCAGCTTCATCGTGTGCCCGCTGCCGGTCGGCCCCGTCCGGGTGACGCGGGCGCAGAACGCGTCGAGCACCGGCTTCGCCCGGGCGAAATCCGCGTCCGAGCCGCCGATCATGCAGTCGAGCGCGCCCTCGGCCGCTTCCTTCGGTGTGCGGGCGAGCGGCGCGTCGACGAGCGTGATGCCGCTTTTCGCCAGTTCCTCGGCGAGCGGCACGGTGACGGCCGGGTTGGAGGTCGAGCAGTCGATGACGAAGAGCGGCTTGCCGGCGCTGGCAAGGCCGTCCCTGCCCTTGATCGCCGCCTCGACCTCTGGCGAGCCGGTGACGCAGAGGATGACGATGTCGCTTTCGAGCGCCATCGCCTTCGGCGTCGCCACCTCGCGCGCGCCTTCGGCGACGAGCCGCTCCACCGCCTCGCGGCTGCGATGGGCCATCACCGTCAGGGTAAAGCCCTTGCGCAGGAGATTGGCGGCCATGCCGGAGCCCATGGCGCCGAGCCCGATGAAACCGATCCGTTCCGTCATGATCTTTCCTCCCTGAAAGACGGGGCCGCGCCCGAAACGTGGCCTGTTTTGCTTTTCTCGCCGCCATCGGCTAGCAGGGAAAGCGAAAGAGCATTCCTACTGGGCGGAGGCGTGTCACAGAGATGGCGGACAAGGATGCAGCGGTCTTCGGCACCATCCCGCAATCGCAGAACCTGCGCAGCGGCCTCGTCGACACGCTGATCGCGCAGATCGAATCCGGCGACCTCGCCCCCGGCCAGCGCCTGCCGACCGAACAGGCGATCATGGCGGCGACGGGGGTGAGCCGCACGGTGGTGCGCGAGGCGCTGGCCTCGCTCAGGGCCAAGGGGCTGATCACCACGCGCCAGGGGCTCGGCGCCTTCGTCGCCAGCGATCCGAAGCCGCGCGCCTTCTCGATCGCCGTCACCGACGTCGAATCGATCGACGACGTGCTGAGCGTGCTGGAGCTGCGCATCGGCATCGAGGTGGAGGCGGCCGGGCTCGCCGCACTCCGGCGCACGGAGGAGGATCTGGAGCGGATGCGCGTCAAGCTCGACGCGCTCGACCGGTCGATCCTTGCCGGGGGCAGCGGCTCGGAGGAGGACTTCGCCTTCCACCGGGCGATCCTGGTCGCCACCCGCAATCCCTACTACGCCCGTCTGTTCGATACGTTCGGCTCGGTGATGGTGCCGCGCCAGTGGGCGCGTTTCGACACGATGGACGAGGCGGAAAGGGCCGCCCACATGGCGAGGATGCGCCGCGAACACGGGGCGATCTTTTCCGCCATCCGCGACGGCGACGAGAAGGCGGCGCGCCGGACGCTGCGCAACCACCTCGGCCGCAGCGCCCAGCGTTTCGCCGAACTGCGCGATCTCGCCGGCGGCGCGCGCTGAGCGCGCCTCAGGCGGCAAGGTGCGGAATGACATAGGGGCCTTCCGGGATGATCGCGACATGGCGGTCGCCGCTGCGGCGGATGCTCGCCGCGATCGCCCCGGTCAGGTCGCCGATCATCTCGACGCCGGTCAGCCGCCGGTCGTCCCCGGCAAGGCCGGTGGTGAAGAGTTCGATCCGGCCGACGCGCATCGGCTTCAACTGCATCTCCGTCTGCCACTCGTCGATCTCGGCCAGCGACTTCGCCGTCAGGGTCGAAAGAAACCGCTCGGCCCCGAGCGCGACCAGCTTCCCTTGCGCCTCGCGGAACTCCGGCGAGCCGAATCCTTCCGAACATTCGGACGCCATGATCAGCGTGCCGCCGGGCGCGAGGATGTCGAGCGGCGTCACCATGCCCTTGATCGTCTGGTAGTAGGTCTTGTCGAGCGGGTAGCCGGCGGACGAGGTGACGACGGTCGAGAAGCGGCGGGAAAGGCCGATCCGCGTCGCGTCGCTGACGAAATCGACGGCCGCCTGGTGGCTCTGGACGATCTCGCCGAAGGTGACGCAGACGAGGTCGCGGTCCTCGTCCAGCACCGTGTTCAGCGCATAGACCTCACCGAGCATCCGGACGATTTGAAGCTGCTCCTCGTGCAGCGGGTTGCCGACGAGATTGCACTGGACGGCGAGCGGATCCTCCATGAAACGGGCGGAATGGAAAGTGCGGATCGTCTCGTGATGGGCGACGCCCGGCGCGATCACCTTGCGCCCGCCCGACCAGCCGGCCATGAAATGCGGCTCGACGAGGCCGGTGGCGATCCTGAGGTCGGCCTCGACGAACAGCCGGTCGAGCCTGACCGGCGTGGCGCGTGTCGGCGTGACGCCGAGATTGACATGGTCGTCCTCGTTGCGGGCGTCGTGGTTGCGGATCTCGACATGTTCCAGCACCCAGGGGTCGCCGACGAGTTCGGCGAGCTCGTCGCCGAGGTTGGGGCGGTGCAGGCCGGTTGCGACGAGAATCGAAATCCGGTCGAGCGGAATGCCGGAGGCGACCATCGTCTCGATCATCGGCCGTAGGAACAGCCGGTTCGGTACGGGCCTCGTAATGTCGCAGATCAGGATGCAGGCACTTTTCCGCCCGCGTGCCAGTTTCGACAGGGGCGCGGCCGCGATCGGTTGCTCCAGCGCCTCGCGGATCGCCGTGGCCGGATCGGCGATCTTCGGAAGCGGACGCTTACGGATCACGGTCGCCTCGGCACCTTCGGGCAGCGCCAGCGGCAGATGTCCCCGCCCGTAGGAAATCGCGATCGCGTCCCGTCCCATCATGCCTCCTCCTTGATCCCGCCGAGATAAAGCTCGCGCATCAGCGACATGTCCTTCAGGTCGGAGATGGGTCCGGCGAGGGCGATGCGGCCATTCTGCATCAGGTAGCCGCGCCCGGCAACGGACAAAGCGAGGCCGGCATTCTGCTCGACCAGCAGCACCGAGGCGCCGAACGTCCGGCCGATGTCGAGGATGATCGCCTTGATCTCCCTGACGAGCAGTGGCGAGAGGCCGAGCGAGGGCTCGTCGAGCAGCAGCACCTTCGGCCGCGCCATCAGGCCGCGCGCGATCGCCAGCATCTGCTGCTGGCCGCCCGACAGCGCCCCGCCGCGTTCGCGCCGCTTGACGGCGAGGATCGGGAAGAAGGCCTCCATGGTCTTCACGTCCGCCTCGATCGCGTCGCGGTCCGTCCGCGCATAGGCGCCGAGCCGCAGGTTTTCCTCGACGCTCATGTCGGCGAAGATGCGCCGGCCCTCCGGCACCAGCACCACGCCGCGCCGCGCCATCCGGTCCGGCGGCGCGCCGGTCACGTCCTCGCCGTCGAACAGGATGCGGCCGTCGCGCGGCCGGACGAGGCCGGCGATGGTGCGCAGCAGCGTCGACTTGCCGGCGCCGTTCGGCCCGAGGATGGTGACGATCTCGTCCCGGTCGAGCGTCAGCGAGACGTCGCGGTTGACGGTGGTCGGGCCGTAGCCGTTGGTAACGTTCGAGACGGCGAGCAGCATCAGACATGGCCTCCGAGATAGACGTCCAGCACTTTCGGATCGTTGAGGACGTCGGCCGTCGGCCCATCGGCGATCTTGGCGCCGAAGTCGAGCACGGCGAGGCGCCGGCAGAGCATCTGCATCAGCTTCATGTCGTGGTCGATGACGCAGACCGTGATGCCGCGGTCCGGGAACTGCTCGACGAGGCGCACCAGCGCCGTCGTCTCGCGGTCGTTGAGGCCGGCGGCGGGCTCGTCGAGCAGGAGCAGCGTCGGACGGGTCGCGAGCGCCAGCGCGAGGCCGAGAAGGCGCAGGCTGCCGAAGGGAAGGACGCCGGCGCGCTCCGGCGCGAGATGGCCGATGCCGACGAAATCGAGGAGCGCGCCGGGCGAGGCCCAGTCGTCGTCGCGCCGCGCGGTGCGGCGGCAGTGCTCGACGGCGATCCGCACGTTCTCCATCACGCTGAGGCCGGGAAAGGCCATGGCCTGCTGGAAGGTGTAGCCGATGCCGTGCTGCGAGATCGCATGGGCGGGGATGCCGGTGATGTCCCTGCCGCGCAGCGTGACGCTGCCCGCCGTCGGCCGGTAGACGCCGGTGACGACGTTGAACAGCGTCGTCTTGCCGGAGCCGTTCGGGCCGACGACGCCGAGGATCTCGCCCTCGTCGATGGCGAGGTCGACGCCGGAAAGGGCCGTGACGCCGCCGAACTGTTTTTTCAGGCCCCGGATGTCGAGAAGCGCGCTCATCGGCCGGCCTCCGCCTTCCTTGCCGGCGTCGCGCCACCGATACGCCTGCCAAGCGCCGTCCAGCCGTCGCCGATCCCGGCGATGAGGCCGTTCGGCAGGAACAGGATGACGGCGACGAGGCAGGCGCCGTAAAGGATGCGCGACTGCACCGGATCGAGGTTCAGCACTTCCGGTAGGAAGGCGACGAGAATGCCGCCGGCAAGCGGCCCGGAGAGCAGCCGCGCGCCGCCGATCATCACCATCAGCGCCAGGTAGATGCTCGGGAAGGAGGAAAACTGGCCCGGCGAGATGTGGCGGAGGAAATAGGCGAGCAGCACGCCGGAGACGCCGGCGAAGACGCCCGAGACGACGAAGGCGCCGATCTTGTGGCGGCCGACATCGATGCCGAGCGCCGCCGCAAGCTTCTCGTTCTCGCGGATCGCCCTGAGCGTCCGGCCATAGGGCGAATGGATGATCGCCCAGCTGGCGACAACGGCAAGCGCGACGAAGGCGACGACGAGCAGGTAATAACGTTCGAGCCCGCCGAGATCGGCGCCGAAGAGGCTGACCGGCTGCTGCAGGTCGAGACCGGAGGCAGCGCCCGTGACCTCGCCGCCATTGGTGAGAACGATAGTGAGGAGTTGCCCGAAAGCGAAGGTCATGATGACGAAGTGGTGGCCGCTGACGCGCAGCGACGGGATGCCGATGATCGCGGCGGCGATCGCCGCGAGGAGGCCGCCGGCCGGCAGCGCCAGCCAGAAGCCGATGCCGAGGTCGCGGGCGAGCATCGCCGCCGCATAGGCGCCGACGCCGACCAGCGCCGCATGGCCCATCGAGAGGATCCCCGTCTGGCCGAAGAGCACCGACAGGCCGTAAAGCGCGATGACGTTGATGCCGGCCGAGATCGCCAGCGACAGGAAGCGGTTGCCGGGGGAGAGCAGCGGCACCAGCGCGATCAGGACGAGGATCGCCAGCACGGTGAAGAGCGAGCGAAGCGGTGTTTCGGTATGCGTCATGGCAAGGCGCCGTTCTGTTTCATGCGGGAAGGGGTGACATGTCAGGCCATCTTCGGGCCGCTGGTGCCGCCGAAGAGGCCGTGCGGTCGGAAGAGCAGGACGAGGATCATCAGGGCGAAGGAATAGGCGTCGGTCCATTCGGAGAAGCCGTAGCCGGCGGAAAACCCCTCGACGATGCCGAGGATCAGGCCGGCGGCGACGGCGCCGGAGAGATTGCCGAGCCCGCCGATCAGGGCGACGGCAAACCCCTTCATCACCATGGTGCCGCCGGTGAAGGGCGTGACGGGGAAGAGCGCGATCAGCAGCCCGCCGCCGAGGCCGGCGAGCGCGCTGCCGAGGACGAAGACGCCGGTGATGTAGCGGCGCACCGGAATGCCCATCAGCGCAGCCGTGTCGCGGTCCTCGACGCTCGCCCGCAACGCCCGCCCGTAGCGGCTGCGGGTGATCATCAGATAGGTGGCGGCGACGACGGCGATGGTCATTAGGATCACCATCAGCCGCACCGAGGCGATCCGCACGCCGCCGATCTCCCAGACGGTGGTGAGCGGCCGCGGGATGCTTTTCTGGTTCGGGTCGAAGAACAGGATGACGACGTGCTGGAGCACGACGATCAGGCCGAGCGAGACGATGAAGCCGTTGGTCGGCCGTTCCAGCGTGAAGCGGAAGATGGCGCGTTCCAGCCCGTAGCCCATCAGCGCGACGGCGGCGACGCCGAGGATCAGCGCGAGGGGAAAGCTCAAGCCGGCGCCGACGCCGAGCCAGGTGACGATGCTGCCGACCATCAGGAATTCGCCGTGGGCGAAATTGATGATGCCGGTGAGCCCGAAGATCAGCGTGACGCCGACGGCGATCAGCGTGATGACGCTGGCGATCGACAGCCCGTTGAGGATCTGTTGCAGGAGAATGTCCACGGTCGTTTCACCCAGGGGCATGTTGGACGGAGCGATCCGCCGGGGAGGTCTCCGGCGGATCGTGACGGCGGCCGGGCCGCCATCGGGAAAAGGCGAAGCCTTATTCCGGCGCCTTTTCCGGCGGCTGCTGCATCGAGCAGGTGATGTCGCCGCCGGGCGCAGCCGCGCAGACTTCCGTCGCATGGGTGACCTGGTGCGTCGCGTTGAAGGCGAGGCTGTCGGAGACGACGCCGGAATGCTTGATCGACATCAGCGCCTCGACCGTCTTGTCGGGATCGAAGCTGCCGGCCTTCTCCCAGGCTTCCGCGAGGAAGTGGACGTAGTCGTGGTAGAGCAGCGAGACCGAGGAGGTGACGCCGTGCGGCGCGCCGGCGGCGAAATAGGCGTCGAAATAGGCCTTCGAGTTCGGGTTCGACGAGGCGCCCCAGCAGACCGGCACGCAGCTCATCGACACCGGAACGTCGGCGGTCAGCCCGCGCTCTTTCCAGATGCCGGGATCGACGCCGAAGAGGAAATAGCTCTTGGCGGCGCCGAGTTCCAGCGCCTGCGGCAGGGCGGTCAGGGTCGAGTCGCCATTGTACCAGAAGTGAATGATGTCGGGATCGAAGCTCTTCGCCTTGGTGAGGAAGGGCGAGAAATCGGTGGTCTCCGGCGGATAGAAGATGATGTCCGGCACCTCCTGCCCCTCGGCCTTCAGGGCCGTCAGGTAGAAGGAGGAGAGGAACTGGCCGGTGGCGTCGTTGCCGACGATCATCACCGATTTCGTCGGCTTGTGGCCGAGAAGCGGTTCGAGCAGCGACAGCACGCCGCGCGCGGTCGAGCCGGAGCGCTGGAATTCCTGCGGCTCGGACTGGAAGAGGTAGTGGACGTCGCCGCCGGGCTTGACGCCGTCGCTCGTCAGCACCTTGCCGAGCGTCGAGTTGCCGGCGAAATGGATGACCTTGGCCGGCTGGGTGATCTTGGCCATGGCCAGGGTGAAGTCGTGCGATTCCGAACCGAAGATCGCGGCGACCTTCTCGTCGCGCACCAGTTCCTGCGTCGCGGCGATGGCGGTCGCGATGTCGGTGCGGTCGTCGCGCTTGACCATTTCGAGCGTGTAGGTCTTGCCGCCGACGGTGATGCCGCCCTTGTCGTTGACCTGCTGGACGGCGAGCCCGACGCCGGCCGGCAGCGTGTGGCCGGCGGAGACGAAGGCGCCGGATTCTGCGGCGACGACGCCGATCTTGATCGTGTTTCCGGCATCCTGCGCCGATGCCGCCGGCATCATGGCGCCAAGGCCGAGCGCGAGGGCCGCGCCTCCCCAATAACGTGCCATCTCTCATCCTCCCGATGAAGATTTTAACCTCTTACCGGGTTGTCGTACAACCCTGTTTGCTGATAATAGCATGGCCGGAGCTTGTCAAGCGGCAGCGGGACGGGCAAGTTGACGATCAGGACATCGGCGGCAGTCGCCGAGCGGGAGGACGGAATGCGATCACGGGAATTCGGACGGACGGGAAGAACGGTCAGCGAGATCGGCTTCGGCGCCTGGGCCATCGGCTCGGCCTGGGGCAAGGTCGATGACGGCGAGGCGATCGCCGCACTCCATGCCGCGCTCGACAGCGGCGTCACCTTCATCGACACGGCCGACGTCTATGGCGACGGCCATTCGGAGCGGCTGATCGCCAGGGCGCTGAAGGAGCGCGGCGGGGAGCGGCCCTATGTCGCCACCAAGGCCGGACGGCGCCTGCCGGAGCAGACGGTCGGAGGCTACAGCGCCGAGAATCTCGGCACCTTCATCGACCGGAGCCTGAAGAACCTTCAGGTCGACACGCTCGACCTCGTCCAGCTCCACTGCCCCCCGACCGACCTCTACTACCACCCGGAGGTGTTCGAGCGGCTCGACCGGCTGGTCGAATCCGGCAAGATCCGCCATTACGGCGTCAGCGTCGAGCGGGTCGAGGAGGCGCTGAAGGCGATCGAATATCCGGGCGTCGTCAGCGTGCAGATCATCTTCAATGCCTTCCGCCAGCGGCCGGCCGAGCATTTCTTTCCGCGGGCGCTTGAGAAAAACGTGGCGATCATCGCCCGCGTGCCGCTGGCGAGCGGTCTGCTCTCCGGCAAGTTCAAACGGGATACCACCTTCGAGGCAACGGACCACCGGCTGTTCAACCGCAACGGCGAGGCCTTCGACGTCGGCGAGACCTTCTCCGGCGTGCCCTACGAGGTCGGGCTCGATGCGGTCGAGCGCATCCGCCCGCTCGTCTCCGGCGATACGACCATGGCGAAATTCGCCCTGCGCTGGATCCTGATGTTCGACGCCGTGACGGTCGCGATCCCCGGCGCGCGCAACCCGGCGCAGGCGCAGTCGAACGCCGAGGCGGCCACCCTGCCGGCCCTGCCGAAGGAGGTCATGGACGAGATCGTCCGCATCTACGACGCAGACATCCGCCCGCACGTCCACCAGAAATGGTGACAGCCTTCGGCTGGCAGGCCTCCCGGCCGCCGGCCTGATCATCATCCATGGGGACCGTCTGGGACGGGGTGCGCAGGCATCCCGTCCGCTGCTCCCTGCTGCCTTTCGGAGGAACCGGCATGGCATCACCTGTTATCGATTCGCATCAGCATTTCTGGGCGCCGGCCGGGGAGGAGCATTATGCGTGGCTGAGCGGACCCTTCGCGGCCCTCGACCGCGTCTTCGCGCCCGGCGACCTGCGCCCGGAGCTCGGTGCCAATGGCGTTACCGGCACCGTGCTGGTGCAGACGTGGAACGGCTTGTCGGAGACGTGGGACTTTATCCGCACGGCCGAGGAAACCGATTTTGTCGCCGGCGTTGTCGGCTGGGTCGACCTCACCGATCCGAAGGTCGGGGAGACGCTTGCCGAACTGCAGGCAAGCCCGCAGGGACAATGGCTGGTCGGCATCCGCCACCTGATCCAGCTCGAGGAGGACCCGGACTGGCTGCTGCGCGACGACGTGGTCGCCGGCCTCAAGGCGGTCGAGGCTGCCGGCCTCGTCTACGATTTCGTGCCGAACATGCCGCAATTGCGCGCCTGCGTCCGCACGGCGGAGGCCTTTCCGGGACTGCGCTTCGTCCTCGACCATATTTCCAAGCCGAACATCCGCGAGCGGGATTTCTCCGAATGGTCGCGCACGATGCGCGGCTTTCGCGCCGAGCGCGGCCATGTCTGGTGCAAGCTGTCCGGCATGGTGACCGAGGCCGACTGGCAGAGCTGGACGCCGCAGGACCTGAAACCCTATGTGCACGAGGTTCTCGACATCTTCGGCGTCGACCGCTGCCTGTTCGGCACCGACTGGCCGGTCTGCCTCGTCGCCGCGGAGTATGACCGCGTGATCGACGCGCTGAAGGAATGCCTGACGGATCTTTCCGAGGCCGACCGCGCGAAGATCTTCGGCCTGAACGCGGTCGAGGCCTACCGGCTGCCGGGATTTTCCGGCTGAGGAGATGGGGCGATGACACTCGACCAGCCCTCCCGCGCGCGCATCGGTTTCGCCTCCCGCCTCGGCTTCGGCGCCAGCGGCATCGGCACGCTCTATCGCGATGTCTCCGAGGACGCCGCCCGCGCGGTGCTCCGTGAAGCCTATGCGGCCGGCCTGCGCTATTTCGATACCGCGCCGTTCTACGGCTATGGTCTCAGCGAACTGCGCCTCGGCCAGTTCCTGCGCAGCGTGCCGCGCGATACGTTCACGCTCTCCACCAAGGTCGGCCGGTACATGGTGCTGCCCTATGGCGAGGCCGTCGATTATGGCAACTGGGCGGCCCCCCTCCGGCTGAAGCCCGTGGTCGACTACGGCTATGCCGGCACGATGCGCGCGCTCGAACAGTCGGCGAACCGGCTCGGCATCGCCGCGATCGATCTCGTCTATATCCACGACGTCGACCGCTTCACCCATGGCGATGCCTATGAGCGTCGCTTCCACGAGGCGATGGAGGGCAGCTACCGGGCGCTTGCCGACCTGCGCAAGGCCGGCCATGTCCGCGCCATCGGCGTCGGCGTCAACGAGAGCGACGTCGCCACCCGCTTCGTCGAGGCCGGCGATTTCGACGCGGTGATGATGGCCGGGCGCTACACGCTGCTCGACCGGCGGGCGGAAGCCGATCTCTTCCCGGCTGCGGCGCGCAAGGGGACGGAGATCGTCGTCGCCGGCGTGTTCAATTCCGGCATCCTCGCATCAGGGCCGGATGCTGCGGCTGCCACCTATGATTATGGCGCGCCGCCGCCCGAGATCGTCGCGCGGGCCCGGCGCATCGCCGCGCTCGCCGCGGAACACGGCGTGCCGCTTCAGGCCGCCGCAATCCAGTTTCCGCTTCGCCATCCCCAGGTCTCCGCCGCCGTTCTCGGCATGAGCCGCGTCGGGCGGGTGGCGGAAAATCTGGCCTGGTCGTCTGCCCCGATCCCGGAGGCCTTCTGGCAGGATCTTGACAGGCTTGCCTGAGCCCTTCTCACGGCGCCGGCGGAAAATGCTCCACATGCGTTTCCGCCGTCCGCCCGAGATAGACGGCGCGGCGTCCCGGAAACGAGACGATGTAGCCGGCGCAGCCCGCCGCCATTACCTTCCCGCAGAAGCCGGCATAGCTGTAGCCCGGAAGTTTGGCTTGCGCCTCCCTGACGGCGGCCTCGATCGCGCCCGCGTCGAAACGCGCCGCGACGAACCCGTCATGGGCCGGGCTTTCGAGCACGAGGCTGTCGCCGTCCGGAAGGTAATAGGTCTTGCTGCGGCGGCGGAAATCGACGGCATAGCTTTCGACGCCGGCTGAGATCAGCCGGCCGACGATCTCGGGAAAATCCATCGCATCCGTGTCGGTGGCGATGTGGCAGGCGTGGATGGTGTCTCTGGTCTTGCTCTCGATCATCGTCTTCTCGTCCTCAACGTCGGTCAGTCGACCGGGGTGGCGTTCGGCCCGTGCCGGGCAGACAGGTCTTTCAGGAGCCGATCGAGCAACTGCCGGTCTTCTACGGTGAGATGACCGAAGAAGGCGGCATCGTTCTCGTCCGCGCACCGGGCGAGGTCCGGCACCAGCGCCCGGCCCGCCGCCGTCAGTGACAGGATCTGGCCGCGGCCGTCCTGCGGGTCGGCCTGGCGGTGGATCAGGCCCTTGGCGAGAAGCCGGTCGGCGAGCTTGCTGATCGCCCCCCGGGTCCAGCCGATCTTGACGGCGAGATGCCCGGGCGCCAGCGCCCCGTGGTCGAAGAGATCGCGCAGCACCACCCATTCCGCCACCGTCACGCCGCGCTCCTCCACGCGGCGGGCAAAGGCCTGGGAGACGTGGTTCGAGACGAGGCGCAGCCAATAGCCTGTGTGGCGCGTCAGGGGTGCGATCTCTTCGTCCGTCGCCATGCAGGCTCCTTTTGTTGACTAGGAAACTAGTCGTATTTGGTTTCCTAGTCAACTATTCTCCCGTTTTCGACGGGAATGGTATTGCGACCAAAAATGGCGCTTGGTTCCGGCAGCCTTGCCGGGCCACGATCGTGCCGCAACGGCGCTTTTCCCGCCGGAGCAAGCGGATGGGGAAGGGGAGCGGGCGATGGCCTTGAAGAATGGAACCGTAACGGTCAAGGCGCCGCCCTCGAAGCTCAGCGGCGGCGGCTTCTACAAATACTACGTCGATGCCGGAGGCATCCCGATCCTCGGCTCGCGCCAGGTCGACAAGGCGGCCTTCCAGCTTGCCTACAACATCGTCGTCGACATGCTGCAGGGCAATGATCAGCTTCTGAAGGCGCTGGTGCGCAACGGCGCCAAGATCGGCATCATCGCGGAAGGCGAGCGCCTGACCCAGTTGCCGGACTATCGCGATCTCTACAGTCGTTTCCCGGGGACGGACTGGGACAGCTATGCCGGCGTCGGCGGCGTCCTCGGCCGGCCGATGTCCTCGACCAGCGAGGCGAATCTCCTGAAGCTGCCCTCCGATCCCTATGGCGGCATGGAGAGCATCCTCGTCCACGAGTTCGGCCATGGCGTCATGAACCTCGCCGTCGACACCGGTGCCGGCGCCGCCCGCGAGATCGACCGCGCCTTCGCCAATGCCAGGGCCAAGGGCCTCTGGGAAGGCCTCTATGCGATGACGAATCGCCAGGAATACTGGGCGGAGATGACGCAGCGCTATTTCAACGTCGAGCGCGACAAGGCCTATTTTCCCGGCCAGCCCGACACGCGCACGGAACTGAGGAGCTACGATCCTCTCGCCTATGCGCTGATGCGCAAATATTATGGCGACACCGATGTCGAGACACTGGCCGGTACCGACCTCGACGACGTGATCACCGCGAGCCGCTACGACGACGTTGTCGATGCGCGGGCCGGCAAGGACAAGGTGATGACCGGCAAGGGCAACGACCTTTTGTCGGGCGGCGACGGCAACGACACGCTGATCGGCGGCGAGGGCAGGGACGTGCTGAAGGGCGGCAACGGCCGCGACATCCTGCGCGGCGATGCCGGCGACGACCGGCTGTCCGGCGATTTGGGCGCCGACAAGCTGACCGGCGGCCGCGGCGCCGACGTGTTCGTCTTCGGCGATGCGGCGGCGTCGACGCCGCTCGAGACCGACCTGATCGTCGATTTCCGCCGCGCCGAGAAAGACCGCATCGACCTTCGCGGCATCGACGCCGACCTGACGCTTTCCGGCGACCAGGCCTTCGACCCGATCGGCTACAAGGTCTTCAGCGGTGCTGCCGGAGAGCTGCGTTTTTCCCGCCAGTCCGGCAAGACGCTGGTCGAGGGCGACCTCGATGGCGACGGCGTCGCCGACATCAGCCTGATGCTGAACGGAACGGCGGTGCTGCGCACGGCGGATTTCTTTCTGTGAGCCTGCGGCCTAAGGCGTGTCGCGATCTTTCAGATTCGCCCCTACGCTTCAGGTCTTTGTTTTTACGCGTGTCTTTTCGCAAAACCGCTGCGAACCTTTGCGAGACACGCTTTAAGGCGAGGAGATCTCGCCCTTCGACGCCTCAAGAAACGTGTCGGCCAGCGCGCTTGCGAGGCGATCGTGGCGCCCGGGGCCGATGACGACGAATTCGATCCGCCCGAGCGGCGGCAGCCCCTCGACCGGCGCGACGACGACGAGGCCTTCGGGAATGAGGCGCGCCGAATGCGGCACGACGCCGAGGCCCGCGATCGCGGCGGCGCGTAGCGCATTGAGGCTGGCGCAGGTGCAGGCGACATGCCAGCGGCGGCCCGCTTTCTCCAGCGCCGAGAGCGCGGCGGTCCGGGTGATGCTCGGCGGCGGATAGAGCACCAGCGGCAGTGGCGTTGCCGGATCGGGCGCGGTGCCGGGCGCGGCGATCCAGGCGAGGTCCTCGCTCCAGGCGACCTCGCCCCGGCGGTCGCCGCCCCGCCGCTTGACGAAGATGACGTCGAGGCGGCCCGCGTCGAAGGCGTCGTAGAGCGGCCCGCTGAGCCCGACCGTCAGTTCGAGCGACACCGCCGGATGGGCGTGGGCGAAGCGGGCGAGCACGCGCGGCAGAAGGGAAAAGGCGAGATCCTCCGACGCCCCGACCCGCAGGCTGCCCTGCAGGGCGGCTCCTTCTGCGTGCTGGAGGATGCGCGCCTGCGCCTTGAGCAGGTCCCGCCCGAGTTCGAGGACGACGTCGCCGTCCGGGGTCGTCGCCACCGAATGGGTGTCGCGCCTGAGCAACGGCCGCCCGAGCAGCGTCTCCAGCCGTCTGACATGCTGGCTGACGGTCGACTGGCGCAGGCCGAGACGCTCGGCCGCCAGCGTGAAGCTGCGCTTTTCGGCAACGGTGACCAGCGACAGGATCAGCGCGGGATCGATCGACTTCGGCAATTCACGATCCATGATGGCGGATGCGGGTTGCACGAGCATAGTGCCTTTCATGGACGCGGCGCAAGGATGCGGGCGCGGCCTGCTGGTCGACACATCCGGCGGGCTTCGGCACCGACCGGAGCGTTCCGACAAGGGGCGGGCAGGACTTGTGCTCATCACGAACCACGATGACTGTACGTCGAGGAGGCCGTCTTCCATCCGCGTCGCGAACACGCCATCGTGCGGCCCGTTTCCGGAGTTCTTTCATGCCGAACCTGCCGCGTGTCCGTTTCGATCCCTATATCCTCGTCCTGATCGCCACCATTGCCTTCGCTGCCGTTCTGCCGGTGAGCGGCGCGGCGGCTCAAGCCTTCGGCTATCTCGTCAGCGCGGCGATCGGGCTGCTGTTCTTCCTTTACGGTGCCCGGCTCTCGCCGAAGGCAGTGCTCGACGGGCTTTCCCACTGGCGTCTGCAGGGCACGGTGTTCCTGTCCACCTATGCGCTGTTCCCCCTGCTCGGATGTGCCGTCGCCGCGCTCTCCGCGCCCGTTCTGCCGCCGGACCTTCGCACCGGCCTCCTCTATCTCAGCCTGCTGCCCTCGACGGTGCAGTCGTCGATCGCCTTCACGTCGATCGCGCGGGGCAATGTCGCGGCGGCGCTGACCAGTGCCAGCCTCTCGAACCTTCTCGGCGTCGTCGTGACACCGCTCCTCGTGGCGCTGCTTCTGACCGGCGCCACCGGCGGCTTCGACGCGCGCGCGGTCCTCGACATCGCCGCGCAGATCCTCCTGCCCTTCCTTGCGGGACAGCTTTTCCGCCCCCTGATCGGCTCCTGGCTGGCAGGGCGGAAGCGGTTGACCTCCTTCGTCGATCGCGGCGCGATCGTGCTGACGGTTTACGCCGCCTTCAGCGAGGGCGTGGTGGAGGGCATCTGGTCGCGGGTCGCCCCCCTCGATCTCGTCTGGGTCTTCGGCTTCTGCGTCGTGCTCCTGGCCGCCGTCATGGGGGTCGTTTCCGTTTCTGCGCGCGTTCTCGGCTTCAGCCGCCCCGACCGGATCGCCATCCTCTTCTGCGGTTCGAAGAAGAGCCTTGCCACCGGAATTCCAATGGCGGGCATTCTTTTTTCCGGTCCCTCCATGGCGTTGATCGTGCTGCCGCTGATGCTGTTTCACCAGATCCAGCTCTTCGCCTGCGCCCTCCTGGCGCAGGCCTATGCGGCGGCCGAAGCGCGGGAGGAGACCGTGGCGCAGACCACGCCGGCACCCGCCAGATCCGCGTGAATGCGCCACCGGACCGCCAGGGCCGCGCGCGCAGCGTGGGGGAAGCGTCACTGCCTCTTGAGATCGGCGCGGGGACTGTGTAAGCCGCGCCCGGTCGTGCCGGGTCTGCCTTATTTCGTATAGGAGGGCAGGCGCCGGCCGCAAACGCAGTCCCGAAGACCATCTGCCCCTCAGGCGATGATCCTTCCCTTGCAAGACGGAGCGCCATGTCGATTTTCGCCGGATCCGCGCCGCCGGAAACGGTGGTCATGTTCGGAACCCATTCGCGAAGCTGGGTCCGTGCCTTGTCGCGCTCCGCGCCCGTCTGGCAGCACATCGGTATCGGCGATGTCCGCACGCTTCCGGGCGACGATCCGCAGGCTTTGCGGGCGCTCCTGAAGCAGCGGCGGAACGCAGTCGTCATCCCGTTGATGGAGGCGCATGCGCGCCTCTGCCCGCGCGACTGTCGGTCGCTGTTTCCCTCGCTCACCGCCGTCGACACGCTCGGCGACAAGGGCCGCTTTGCCGATTATGTCGATGAACACGGTTTGGGCGATCTCTGTCCTCGGACCTATGCGGCCGAAGCGCCTGTCTTTCCCTGCGTTCTGAAACGAACGGACCTGAACGCGAGCGCGGGGGTCACGATCGTGCGTTCGGCGGATCATCTTCGCGACCTCCTCTGCATCGATCCGTGGCGTGACCGGCCTTTCATCCTCCAGGAACTCGTTGCCAGCGCCTTCGACCATGTCACCCATGCCGTCTGCCGCGACGGCGAAATCCTCTGGCATCGTACCTATACCTGCGAACTTGCGGAGCCTCAGGCGATCCAGCGACCTGGAAACGCCGTCGCCCGCGGCACCGCAGCGGCGACGGATGCGACGCTTGCGGCATTCGCACGCGTTCTCGCGCCGCTCGGCTATGATGGACCCGTGGCGATCGACCATCGCTTCTCCGCCACGGGCGCTCTGAAGATCCTCGAGATGAACCCCCGGCTTGGCGGTTCGCTGATGGCGCCCGACAAGGTCGAAGATCTCGCCGGGGCGCTCGGCACGATCCTTCGCCATGCCGTTCAGGGAGCGTTCGAGAGGGTTGACGGGATCTGACGGCTGATGCGGAAAGGGCCGCGTTTTGGGCGGTCGTCTGATTTCGGAGGCGTGCCGAGCGGAACCGGCGCGTCCGGAGGCGGCGCTGTTGATCGCCGGCCCGCTCGGTGTCGTCGCGACCGCCTTTGGCGCGGAGTTGCGCAGGCCGGTGAATGGGGGGCGGATGTTTCGCCCATCCGACCATGTTGACCGCTTCATCCCGATCGCGCTCTCCACGGCCACCCGGCATAAAGCGGTTCTCGCAATGCGCTGGAGCCTCAACCCGGATGGCGGCTGGTTCGATCTTGAAAATGAGGGGCTGCATCGCCGGGGAGACGGTCAGGTTGAGACCAGCAAGCGCCGGCCGCCGACGGTTAATCCCTGAAAACCGCATACCGCGCCTGCGACGTCAAGACAGAGTCAGGCCGGTCGAATATCAGGGGTGGCTGATCAAGAAAGAGCGCTCGCAATGGAACTTGCGTGAAAGATCCCGGTCGTAGGCCAGGTTATCTGCACCTCGGGCGCCGCCGCACATCAGCGCGGTCATCCTTAGATGCAGCGCGTCCCGCTTAGCATAGAGGGAAGCGCGGTCTCGGTATTCTCGACCGCCGCAGACAAATAAATTCATGACCGTGCCCTCTCAGTAAGGACCGCCATAGTCGCACCTTGTGGGAAATTGGATCCGCGCAAAGCGGCCTTATCCTTCCGCTTGGTCCTCCAAGGTTCATCGAACCTATGGAGAACTTTGTGGGCTGCACGTAAGTGCTTGAAAGGATGGTGGGCGTGACAAGGATCGAACTTGTGACCCCTACGATGTCAAGGCCCCTGAACCGAAAGCAATCGGTGGTTGGGAGTTAGCACATGTTACCAGCAGCGGTCATCCCAAACCCTGTATTCTCAGTGGAAAATCAACAGTCACGTGTCAGCAGCGTGTCAGTCCCGTGCCACAGGGAGGATCGCCCATGATCGACATGATCTCGTGGCGATCGTCATCGCTCGATGCGACAAGTGGACTGCTGACAAACTCTTTGAGCACCGACGGAGCGCCATTCGGCGCTCGCTATCATCGTTTTGTGCTCCGCAATCGCGACCGTCGGAATTGGACTGAAGAATGACTAATGATCCAAAATCCTATCACCTGCAGGACCATGCCGACTTCAAAGTATGGGTGTTGCAGGAACCGAATGCCGCGAAGCTCCTGAAAGAAGTCATCTACCGCTGGCGGGGATCGTCTGCCCGTGCTCGTGGCAAGCCTGGAAAATGGGCTGCGTACCCGCTCAACAATTGGGCGGAGTGGACCGGGCTTTCTCGTGATCAGGTAAAGCGGGCGCTTCGCCTACTGGTCTTGGATGGCTTCATTCTTCGCGAGCGCCACAGGTTCGCCGGAACCGAAGTCCGTCCCTATTTGCAGCCCACGAAGCAGGCCCTCGAATACATGGGCAGGCCGCAGGACAAGAAGCGTTTGGAGAATAGCCTTGCACCAACGGATGCGCCTACGGTTGCGCCTACGGTTGCTCCTTCTACTGCTCCAACCGGCGCTCCAACCGATTACACTTCCTTTCCTTCTCTCCTACATTCCAACTCTCCTACGAGCCCACAGGCTTCCCCGCACTCGTACGAGGAAGGGAAAGGAAAGGCCGGGGAGAATGCTGGCGTGAAGAAAAAACTCAAAGTGAAGAGCAATCCGAAACCTGACCCGGAAGACGATTTCGATCAGCAGTATGCAGCCTTCAAGGCGAAACAAACGGAAAATTCCCTGAAGCACTTTCCTAAGCTGAAGGGTCCGCATGAAGTCAAGGTAAAGCATCCATCTGAGAAGTTCCCGAAGTGGCCAAATTATTCCGTTCAAGTTCAGGCTAAGCTCTATGAAACGTATAAGCATTACGTGAAGAACTACAACGACGCCGCCAAGGCGAAGGCAACCGGCTTCGGCAAGAGCTACATGGCAATTGCTGATCTGTCTGACGAAGAGGTTGAAGCTGGTTATCAGACAGCAATGGCCGCCAATTCGGAATGGCTGGAGAATAGCGGCATGTGATCGGGACACAGTAGGAGGTCACTTTGGCCGATGGAGGGGAATGAAGAGCTGCGTTCGTCTTAATTTAGCAACTCGCCTGTGCAGAAATATGAGTTAAGTACATGATATATTGGTGTTATTAATGACGTCTGTATGCAAAGTTACCTCATATAAGGAGGTATCCGCTTGCAAAACACGATTTTCAGCCTTGGCCATTCTTCGCACTCATGGGACCATTTCCGGTCGTTGATCGAGGCTCCCAACATCGGCGTCGTGCTGGATGTCCGCTCCAGCCCTCGGTCGCGCTTGCATTACTTCAACAAGCCGGAGCTGCGCTATCGACTGAATTCCATCGGGATCAGCTACCTGCATCTGGGCGACCAACTCGGGGGCCGTCCAGCCAGTGGTGTCGCCGACTACGAGGCGATGGCAACGACGGCTCTTTTCCTCGACGGAATTGCCAAGGTGCTGGAGATCGCTGGCAGGTGCCGCCCGGCCCTCATGTGCGCGGAGCATGAACCTCTCGAATGCCACCGCTGCCTGCTCGTTGCCCGCCACCTGGTCGAACGTCACGGTGCGCACGTCGCCCATATCCAGCGGGATGGCCAGATCGAGCCCCACGAAGACACGGAAGATAGATTGTTGGCGAAGTGGGGTGGCGGTGGCGATCTCTTCCGTACTCGTGCCGAACGCCTCAGTGCGGCGTATCGTCTGCAAGCCCGCAAGCTGGGAGTGGGCAAATGAAATCCGACCGTTTCACACCAGTCTTCTCAAAAGATGATGTCGCAGTCCCGGCAGACACTTACGGCGGCAGCCGCCGCGTAGCATGTCATGATGGGGAAGACCGAGACGGCGAAATCGCCCGTTCCGTAAAATCCGACATGATGGCTTCATCAGATGGAAAGACGGGCGGCGATAAAATTGCAATTAATTGCACAGCCCGGCGCATAGATGAACTTTGTGCAATTAATTGCAATTTCGTGGGCCAGCCTTTCCAAGGGCTTTCCACGCCTGTTCACGATCTCCTCTCCTATTCTATCGCTCCGGCAACAAAACGCGCCTATGCTGCCGATCTGGCAGTCTATGCAGCGTCTGGGCGGCAAATCCCTTCCTCCCCGCAGGATGTTGCTGAATACCTCGCCGAGAAGGCCGGTATCTACGCGGTCGCCACATTACGGCGGCATCTCGCCGCGATCTCCAAGGCTCACCGTGCAATCGGCGCTCGTGACCCGGTAAAGTCCGAGTTGGTCAAATCCACCATCCGAGGCATCAGGCGGACATTCGGTGTCGCCCAGCGGCAAGCAAAGGCGCTGTTGCGCGACGATCTGTTCGCGGCCCTCGACAAGCTCGGCGACCGACCGAAGGATGTCCGGGACCGGGCGCTGCTCCTGCTCGGCTTCGCCACCGCCATGCGCCGATCAGAGCTTGCCGCGCTCGATGTGGCCGACGTGGAATTCGTCGCCAAGGGAGTGATCGTCACCATCCGCCGCTCGAAAACCGATCAGGAAGCGCAAGGACGCACCATCGCGGTTCCGTTCGGTCGAACCCGTCACTGCCCCGTGACTGCCCTGAAGGACTGGTTGGTGCTGGCCGGGCGCGACGAAGGGCCGATCTTCTCCTTCATCGACAAGCATGGAAATCTCAGCAGTTGGCGAATTTCCGGCGAGGGCGTGAACTATGTCGTCAAGACCCGTATCGCGGCGGCAGGATATGATCCCACCCTGTTCTCGGGCCATTCGCTGCGAGCGGGCTTTGCGACCTCGGCGGCGCAAGCTGGGGCATCGACCTACAAAATCCGACAGGTGACGGGCCATCGATCCGAGGCCAGCCTTGCACGTTATATCAGGGACGCCGACCTGTTCGCCGACAATGCTGCCGCCCGAGTGCTATAGTCCTGTCATTTGCCGCGCCGACTGAGCGCCCTGATTTGCTCAATCGCCAGTTCCAGATCAGCATCGGACAGGCCCCGCGCAATCGACTGGAGCTCTTCGAGAAGCTGCGCTTTTCGTCTGGAGAGGCCCGCTTCCTCGAAATCGAACAGGCTCTTGAGGGGAATGTCGAGAGCCTGACATAGCAGCTCAATGGTGGTGAAGTTCGGCAGGCTTTTGCCACGCTCAAGGTTGGACAAGGCATCGACCGAACGCCCCATACGTGCGGCCAGTTCGTCCTGGGTCAGCTTCTTCTCTTTACGGATTGCCTTGAGCCGGAGGCCCAACCTCGTCTTGGTGTCCATAGACCCGTAGTGAAATACGGGTCGAAAGCTGCAAACCGACCTTAATGCGAAAGCAAATATAAACTCGGATAGTTGTACGGTTTTTGCTGAGAAAACCGATTAAACCATTTGCGAGACGATTACGATGAAACTGATTGCAGCAGCCCTGCTGGCGACGGCCACGATGATCGGCGCGGCGCAGGCATCCGAGACCGAGCAGTTGGAAAACTGCTGGAGCAAAGCGGCGACGTCCTACCTCGACCGCGTGGGCGTGTCCGAACAGAACCTGAAGGAAGCGACCCAGAGCGCAGACGCTGCTTGCTGGACCGAGATACTGAAGGCCGGTCAGGAAGGCCGTGAAATGCGTGAATACATGGAGGTCCAGCTCTACAACGCCAACAAGGTGGACAAGCCGCAGCCGAAGATCGAGAAGGTATCGGGCTTCACGCCAAAGGTCGGCTACAACCTGTACAATGCCCGCACCGGTTTCCTGTGCCGTTTCCCGTCCGACGTGGAGAACGCTCGCGGGCTACTGGATACGAACCGCGCTCACCTGATCGAGCAGATCGGTGGCTGCGTCGTGATTGACAGGCCCATCGAGGTCGAGCAGATCAAAACGCTCTACTCGGCTATCGAAGTCCGGTACGTGAACGCCAATGGCAAGATGATCACTGCCTTCACCAGCCACCGCACCTTCCGCACCAAGCGGGGCTGGAATGCTATCGGTATTGAGTGACGTGTATCGTTATGGCGAGGTAATTGCAGTCAGTCTCAGCGGGTATAATTCCCTATTAACGGGTGCTAACGGCAAGGTTGCAGTCGGCGCGACAGGCTTCAAAACAGGCGAAAGAGAGACGTGATGGCATTGATGAAATGGCTTTTGGTATTGGCGTTCGCGTTCATGGCCGACCCTACCCTTGCCCAGCAAAATCAGCGCGAGGACCAGCAACGCACCTGCGAAGCGGTCCTTGGAGACCGGCCTGTGGCTGCGGAATGCCGGAAGATTTTCGCCAAGGACGCCGACTGCTGCATTCAGTATGATGTCGAGCGCCTCGCGAAACTCTGTGTGAAGATGTCCAGCATCGAGAGCGCCCTGACCTGCTTTTCTGAAATCCATGAAACCGGCTTTCGAAAGAGCGAACTTCTTCCGGAGAACGAACCCGGCCTTGCTGACCAGTATGCGCAGCAATGGAAAAAGAACGTGATGAGCGTGTGCGTGAAGGAGACGACAAAAACTGCGGCGCTGGATTGCGCCGTCCTTCAGAAGAGCGGCACCAAGTTCGTTTTCGGGCAGAAGAACGAGGAGATTGCGCGCCAGGCTACCGTAGCCGATCCCATCATGCAGTTCTGCAGACAGGCGTTTGGCGACTATTGGGAAGGTGTCGAGCAATGCGTGAAAGACCAGAGCGCGGCCAAAAAGCGCCTGGGGCTGTAGGATCGTCGATGACTGCACTGCATAGCGGCGACGACCAATGCCAGTGCGGTCAAAATGAATTTCATGTTGCGGCTCCCTTCGTGGTCATGGTTGCTGCCCCGTCGTGATGGCGTCAATGGACGGTCCCGCTCGTCGCCCTTGTGAAATTGAAATGCAGGAAACGGCCAAAGAGCGGCGTCTTGCGATAGCGGCGGTCATAGATGCTGCCATATCTCTCGGTATCGGGATGGCGCTCGATCATGCCCAGCCACAGAAGCGGGCGCATGAGGCGGGACAGAAGGTAGTAGCAGGCATCCTCCAGCGGGCTGAACCGATAGTTGGTGATGAGGTCGAGCGGCAAGCACCAGCCCGCCAGCTCCGTCATCGGCATCCAGTCATCGAGCCGGTTCTTTATCACCCCGAGGAAATGCACGAAGTCGGCGTCGTCGTGGTCGATGGGGAACCGTTCGTGGCCGAGAAAATCGTAGCCGGTGAAATAGGTGTCGAACAGTTCGGCCTGCAATGCGCCGGGGTCGCCGAGCAACGTTTTGCCCGCCTTTGTCGGCAGCGCCTTGCCTTTGTAGCGGCGGATCAGCCGTGCGCCGACCAGAAGCTCGTGCATGATGGCAAGGGGTGGGAAGTCCTGCTCGTTCAGCACCTTGTTGACGACATAGAGCTGCTCCGCCTCAAAGCCGGGCCAGCGGAAATCCTCCGCCGCCCAGGTGACGAACTTGCGATTGAACGCACCGGACTTGGTGAGCAGGATGCCGCCATCCTCACTGGCTCGGCCAAGCACCTTCATGGCATTCCTGCACATCGGGCTTCCTGACAGGTCGGACGCGCCGAGGCTCTCGTTGAGCATGATGAAAGGTGCAACAAGTGACTGCCGGAACATAAGCGTAGAACTTCTCGATTAGTGTGGGAAAGTTATCAATGCCGTTATGCTTTCTTCATATTTCCCGTTTGACGAGCATCCAACTGCCGCCGTAGTGTCACATCGGGAGGGGCCTTTATGTCGAATAAACTGTCATTTCGCTTCTATACTGTCGAACGGATGAACGGCAACGTGCCGATGCTCGTTGACGCATTGGCCGAAATCAATGCTCGTGACTACCCACAGCGCCAAATTCAAGTCGGCCAAGGATATGTAGTTCGCCTTGAGCGACATGCAGTTGATGCTGGTGGTGAGGTTCAAGGAGAGTTCATTCGTGTCAGTGACACGAACTTCCCGTTTGAGGTTCGACAGGATGGCGTGAGAGGGTTGGAGATTGACAACCCCCTAGGTAGCGGTGTTGCATTCCGATTTCGACCGAACGACCATACGTTGGCGATCCAATACGACACGCGGATCGTATCGCCGGGTCGAGTGATGGACTACCTTCTCCAAATCGACGGACGATTTGCATATCGTATCACGCCGCAGCTTGATGCCGAAAACTGGGAGAAGTTTCTCGAAAGTCCAGTACGAAAATTGCGTATCGGGATCGCAAGCCCAAACCATTTAGGAGCAATCGAGCCACAGGGGGCGTCGGTAGCTCAGACGTTCCAACAGCTCGGTGAAGCCTACAACGCACCAGTCATCACAATTGAAATGGGCATGGGTAATAATAAGGGGTCGCTTGGACCTGCGGCAAAAGAGCTCGCAACCGCATTTTTTGGTCTCTTCCAAGGCGGCGGGGGTGATGTTCGGTCACTGCGGGCATCTGTGAAAACTGACGATGACGAACCTGTCGAAGACATCAACCTTATTGACGAAGTACTTTCGGAGCGGCGCGAAACAGACCTTCCACGCAATGATCCAGAAAGAAACTATCAGGTCCGAGCGGGCATCTTAAGGCAAGTCTTAAATGCCAGATAACCAACAGAATGATAGCAAGCTATCGTTCAGCCTACTTTTTGAACAATGGTCGCCACTAGGCTTTGCACTCGTGGGGGGCTTTCTCTTGTTCGTGTTTTCAGGTGGAATTTCGGGGGAATTCGCATCTGGTCGCTGGAAAAGTCAAGGGCTGTATGGTGCTATTTTTGGCTGGGCTGCCATACAGACGGGCTTTGCATTCGCGGTTTATGGCTTCGTTGTTGGCAAGAGCGACGGCTTCATTGCGGCGCTTCGCGGAACCCGTGCGATGCGCTTGTTCATAGGCTACATCAAACGAGCGATCTATTCGGGCTTCATTCTAACCTTTGCAACGATACCTTTAATTGTCACCGAGCCGGGACTGATTTCTGGCGACAGTTGGGGGTACCGGGCCGTCGCGGTCTGGTTCACTATCTTCCTATGGTCTTTTCTAGCGTTTCTCAGGCTAGCTTTCAATTTTGGAAAAATAGTGAGCGTCCCGGATAAGCACTTTAATGGTGCATGAAGTTGAGCGGACTTACATCGCTGGCCAGCTACAAGTAAAAATGCTGTCGCATGGTCGTTGAGGTAAAGGATTTAGCTGCACCGCGAATGTGACCTAGCGAACCTTCGCCAACATCTGCCCCCGCACGTCCTTCCCGTCCACCTGCTTCTCGGCCATGAGAAACAGCCCCTTGCCGTCACTGGCCTTCTCCCACAGCGCCCCGATGGCGCGTTTCTCGTCCGTGTCGGCGGCATCGGTCAGATGCGCACCTTTGTATTCAACCACGAGGATACGGCCATCAGTCAGTTCAGCCACGAAGTCCGGGTAGAACTTGCCCGATGCGGTGGGTAGCCAGAACGCGGCGGGATGCTTCGGCACGTTCCTGATCCAGTGCTTCACCGCGGGCAAACTGTCGAGCAGCTTGGCGCAGTTCAGTTCTTCGCCATCGTCGGCACCATCGAAGGCTGCGACCTGATCCCAGCCGGTGAAGTGTTTCGAGAAGCGATAGGAGCCGCGATAGGTGCGGACGCCCGCGAACATGTCGTCGGCGAATACGAAGCCGCTGTCGAAGGAGATTTCGGGTTTGGCCTCCGGCGCGAACAGCGAGCGTTGATAGACGCCCTCGCGTTCCTTGGCGCGGATTTCGGTGATACGCTCCTTGACCTTGCGGGCGAGCGGATACTTGCACTGCATCAGCGCCGACAACGGGATGTTGCGCGGCCCGGTCAGGCAGTTCACCAACTCGGTCAACCAGCGGACCAGTTCCCCCTGACCGATAAACTTGTCTCGCACCTGCCGGTCGAGGAACAGCACAAGCGTCTGTTCGCTCCAGCCTTCGACAGGGATGTCGAGCAGAAGCTGGGCGCTCTGGTCGGCGTGCTTCACGAACAGCCGCTGCTGGTCGATGTCGATCTCGAATGTGTCCGCCGTCGCCTGAATGGCGAAGTCCTTGGCCTCCAGCTTTGGCGAATGGTCGGCGAGCGACCAGTCGTGATACTCCATGAGGATGTCGGTGTCGGCGAGTTCAAGCTCACCCTGTACCCATGCCATCAGCGCCGGGACGATGAAGGTCTCGCCCCGCTCGGCAGGCGAGGCTTGATGCAGGTGCTCCGCCTCGTAACTGGCAATCTGTTCGGAGAAGCCTCCCGCTTCCGCCTTGGGCAATGCCGCGATCAACTTCTGTTTCTCGGCAGGGCTGAGGAAGCCGGTGATTTTCACTACGGCCTTGCCATCCTCCCCGGCAGTGACGCGGACCTTGGACGGCGCGGCAGCTTCCAGTTCCTTCACGGCGGCGGGAAGGGCGTCGAGTGATACGGCAACGCTCGGCTGCGGGCGGCGAGCATGGCCGAACAGACCTTCATTGAGGTCAAGCTGCTCCGGCAGAATGTTGTCCTCGGCCTCGCCTTCCTCGAAACCCATTGCGACGAGCCTGTCGCGCAGGGCATAAGCGGCCTCCGAGAACGATTTCGAGGTCAGATTGGCATAGGCACGGTTGAGCGACGGAACCGACCGCCGCTTGGCGTAGGGCATACGCAGCACGCGCCCCAGTAGTTGCTCGGCGTCGGTGGCGCTGTGGATGTTGGCGACTGAGCAGAACACGTAGGCGAAGGAGCAGTCCCAGCCTTCCTTCAGCGCCTCGACCGTGATGATGAAATCTATCTCACAGTCGGGATCGAACAGGTTGATGCCATCAAGCTCACGCTGGTCGCCGGTGGCAACAGCGATACGGTGCTCCTCGATACCCTCCACATCGATCAGGTGCTGCCTGAGCACGGCGACGGTGACTTCCTCATCCTTGTTCTGGGCCTGAAACAGGACGATGGGACGAATGTAGTCACGTTCCCGGCTGGCATCCTCTGCAAGTTCGGCCCGCTTCGAGATTGCGCCGGTGACGGCAGCCTGCCATGTCTGATGCTCGGCGAGCATGACCGGCAGCTTGATCATTTCCTCGTCTTTGAGTTCCTGAGCTGAGACCGAATGCAGGATGTTGGAGTTGGTGCGCGGGGTCGCGGTGAACTCGATGATGGCGGTCGGGTTCACGCGGCTCTGCATTTCCCGCGACAGTCCAGTAACAGCCTTGTGCGCCTCGTCAACGATCATCAGCGGTTGGTGCAGGTGCATCAAATTGGCGAAGGAGAACTTGATCGTACCCGCGCCCCTGCCATCTTCGATTAACTCCAGCCCCGGCATCCTGTCGGGTACGCCGGTGAAATGCGGTTCCAGCATTTCGTGGTGGGCGTAGACCTTACGGCCCTCGGTGTCCTTGACGCGCAGCGTCTGGATCGTGGCGACGACGACGCAGCAGTTCGAGCGCAGGTCATGCGGCAGGAGTTGTGTGAAATCGCCGATGTCGAACACGCGGACGCGACCGGCGAATGCATCGTCCAGCGCAGCGCGATATGGATGGCGGGGATTTTTAAGCGCATCCACGGTCTGCTTGCGGATCGTGGTCGTGGGCACCAGCCACAGCACCAGCGGAAAGTCGCGTTCGATCCACGTCTCCTTGGCGATGTTGACGGCGTGAGCTGCGAGCACGGTCTTGCCGCCGCCGGTGGGCAGCCGCAGGCAGACATAGGGCGTCTCGCCCGAGCCGTTCAAAGCCTTGTATGAGCCTGCAAAGCCTTTCAGCCGTTTCGCCATTTCGGGTTCGGCGACGATGGCCTCGTAGGCCGCTCCGGGGCCTACCACGCGAGCCTGTTCAAGGAACTTGCGCAAAGTTGCGAGCGTCTGGGTCTGGTAGGTCTTGAGTTCCATCACGCCCGCGCCTTCACATCATAAGGGGTTTGCTTGAAGCTGATCTGCTCGCTCGCCAGCGTGGTGTCGGACAGCGCGGATCGTTCGCCATAGACGGTGACGGGACCGGAGAAGCCCTCCGGCAGCGCGGCACGGATCACGGCCAGCGTCTTGCGGGTCAGCACATTGCCGCCGCTCACTGACTTGTCGCCCAGAATGCCGTTGTAGAGCAGAGCATAGGCCCGCCCGTCATGGACGCCGAGAACGGGCGACAGCGGATCGGGCCGGGACCACGGTTGCCGTGTTTCCGAGAACCACACATGCGCCGCGAGTACGGGAAACTCGATGTCGGGGCGTATCTGCCCGGTCTCGTCAAACACCGACGCGCCGAGCCGGAAATAGCGAAAGCCGCCGCCGCCCTGCCAGTTCACTGCCTTCGAGATACCCCCCTGTTCGCCGTCTACGACCTTTTTCAAGCGCGGCTGACAATGGGTCGCGGCATGATCGCCCATCTCGATACCGATGTAGCGACGGCCCATCTTATGCGCGACTGCCGCCGTCGTGCCTGAGCCGAGGAAGCTGTCCAGCACGAGATCGCCGGGCTTAGTAGCGATGGTCAGCACGCGCTGAAGCAATCGCTCCGGCTTCGGAGTTGTGAAAACGTCGTCAGCGTCCAGAGCCACGACTTCCTTCTTCGCCTCTTGGGTGTGTCCTACTTCCGCGTGTTGCCAAATGGTTTGCGGAACCCGGCCACCTTTCACTTCGGAGAGAAACCGCTTCAAGCGAGGCACGCCGTTTCCATCTTTTCCCCACCAGATGCGATTGTCTGCGTCAAGTTCAGCCAGCTTCTCCTTTGAGAAGCGCCAATACATGCCCGGCGGTGGACCCGCGATCACGCGACCCGCAGGATTGGTGATAGGGTAGGTTCCTGCCCCATAGAAGTTTCGAGCCGAGAAGTCGCCGGAGGTCCAAGGGCCGCGAGGGTCGTTATCCGGATTTTTATACATCGCATCTTGCTTCTCGGAGCGTGGAAGCTCGTTTGGGCGCCAGATGTCTTTGTTGCGCGCATAGACCGACACATAATCGTGGTCTTCGGAAAAATACTGCGCCGAGTTCTTGACCGAGAACATCTTGTGCCAAATGACCGTGGTAACGAAGTTCCGCCGCCCGAACACCTCGTCCATCACGACCTTGAGGTAATGTCCCTCATTATCGTCGATGCTGACCCAGATGCTGCCATCTTCGGCCAGCAACTCGCGCAGCAACTCCAGCCGAGGCCAGATCATCGCCAGCCATTGGCTGTGTTCCAGATTGTCGTCGTAATGCTCAAAGGCCGAGCGGGTATTATAGGGCGGATCGATGTAGATGCACTTCACCTGCCCGGCGTAAAAGGGCAGCAGCGCCTTCAAGGCGTCGAGGTTATCGCCCTGAATAAGCATATTGCCGTTATCGCGGTCGCCGTAGCCGAGATTGGCGACTTCCTCTAGCAGCCGGTAGGGCACTGCCCCGGCAGCCCTGATGTCATCTTCCCTCGTCAACCATCGCAGTGTCGGCATAAGTCCGCATCGTCCCCCAAGTTTACAGGAATGATGCCTATCCGATTTGCTTCGGTGGTCAAAGTTCTATCCAATAAATATGCGCCGCATCGGTTGTTTGCGGCTGTTGGCTGCCCTCGGCAAGAGCGGACTGAGAACAACATGTCGCGTCTGCCGTTGATGCTGCCCTTCAGCGTCCAGAGAGGTTCTGGCGAACCGAAGGCCAAAAGCTCGCCCAGCTTGCCTGAGACCTCCGCGGGGCCGGGAGCCGAAACGGATGACAAAGGTTGACATTGTGAGTATTCAACATGAATGGCTCTTGTCTTCGCAAAAACTTATGAAATGGCCACGCCACCCGCATCCGCTATGCATTGGGATGAATACGCCCAAATTGTAGAGCGGGAGTGGCACGAGCTTTTAAACTCTCCCGAAGGTCAAGTTGAAGCGAACATTCAGGCGTTCTTGGAACGGCACCCTTGTATGGTTCCGGGCGGACAAAGCATGTCCGGACCTTCGGGGCATTCTTGTTACCCTTGCGCACTGATCGCTCAGCCGAAACTTCCCGGCTTCAATTCACGCATACCGGATTTCATGTGGGTCGCGACGGATAGCGGCACTACCTACGCCGTGGTTATTGAGATCGAAGCACCATCCAAACGTTGGTTTCGCAAAGATGGACAGCCAACAGCCGCGTTTACGCAGGCACAAAATCAGCTAACCGAGTGGCGTATGTGGTTCGAGAAGCCACGAAATCAGGATGCGTTCTTAGAACACTATTGTGGTCCGTCTTATTTCCATCGCCGCACCTTCCTCCCGCAGTACGTCCTTATATTCGGTCGGCGTGCAGAGTTTGAAGGACAGGACGACTTGGCCGCAAAGCGCCCACGACTTCAGCGGTCAAATGAGTATTATATGACTTTTGATCGCCTTCGCCCGATCAAGGATCATGAGCAATACATGACCGTGAAATTCGATGGCACGCGATTTAGAGCCGTGTCGATGCCACCAACAATTGAACTAGGTCCGTCACACGCGGAGTACAGACTATCTATCACGGGCAAAGAGGATGCGGTCTCGCTTACTCCATACGTGTCCGATGAACGGAAAAATTTCCTGAAGCAACGCTTTCCTTATTGGGACGAATGGGCGCGGCAAGGGGCCAAAGGCATGCGGCAGCTCGGGGATAGAGAGTAGGTGCACGACACGTTCGCACCGTCATCTCGCTTAGTTCCCAATTGCAACTAATTGCACATCTCGTATTTGACGAAAATTTTAATGATCGGACTTGTCGATCCGGTCCACACGATTGGTCAATGTCGCCAGTTGCGCTTTGACGCTGACCAGTTCAGCCCGCAGCTCACCGAGTTCCCAATCGGCAGCGCTTTCCGTGCCTTCCCCCGATGCTTTTCCAAAGCTCTGTTCTAGTCGCAGTCTGATTTCAGCGTTCATTGATCGCCCGCCCCGTTTTGCGGCCCTTTCCAGCTTCTCGCGGAGACTGACAGGCAAACGCATGCTTGTGGCGTCGGATAGTTTTTCAGCCAAGGCACAAGTCCCTCTTGATGTGTGATGCATTTGAATGCATATGATTACAGGTATTCAAATGTAATACACTCTCATACCGGAGTTATCAGCATGAGCAACCGCCATTCAACAAGCATCCGTCTTCCCATGGAAATCAAAGAGTGGGCCGGAAATCGTTCGATCCGCAATCACCGCTCCATGAGCGCAGAGATTGTCGCTATTCTGTCAGCCATTCGCGAAGGCGAGAAGACCGGCAGCGGCTTTGAAAAGTTCGCCAATCCATCTGGAGTTTCCGGCAACACGCCGTTGCTTGAAGGCACCCGCGATGCCTGAAAGCACCCTATCGAAGTTCCCGCCCCAGACCCCCCCGAAGAAGGGGCTTCAGTTCGCCAAGATGGCCCAGCAATCGGCAGACCCGCCCTACAAGCCCGGATCGGCCCACATGCGCAGTGAGAAGCAGGCCGCTGCATGGCTAGGCGTCTCGAAGTTCACCCTAGCCCGGATCAGGAAGCGCGGCGAAATCGGCTTCTACAAGATCGGCGGCGGATACCAATACAGCATTGAACAACTTGAAGCCTACAGAGAGAGTTTAGCGTCATGGCCGAAGAACGGTTCCAAATCGGAGAATACTTCCTCACTCTCCACAGCAGTTCCCCCGTCTACAAAGCCGGATGGTTTGACCCTGAAACTGGACAAACACGCCGCGCATCACTACGCACTAAAGACCTTGAAGAAGCAAAAATAGCTCTCTACGAGTTCGTTCAGGCTCGTATGAAGCCGAAGGACTTCGACACGGCAGACATGCCGCTAGGAACGGTCCTGACCCGGTACTACGAGCAGCACGCCATCAACCTTCCGTCCGAAGAAGCCGCACGCCATGCCCTTGTTCATTGGCTCGACTTCTGGGGGCCGTCCATGGTTTCCGAACTGGCTATCGAACGGCAGGAAGAGTTCGTTGCGTGGATGCGGGCCAAGGGCTTCAAGCAAAGCTATGTCAGCCGCGTGTTGTCGGTAGGCAGCGCCGCCGTAAACAGGGCGTGGAAGCGTGGTGAGATCAAATCAGCGCCGCACATCATGACCGTATCCGACCGCAGCGATGCCAAGGAACCATATCGCCTTAGCCAGAGCGAAATGCGCCGGTTCCTCACGAAGGTTCAGCAGTGGCCGCACGTCTTCACTTTCAGCATGATCATGTTGAACACCCTGTCCCGACCGGAAGCCGTGCTTGAGCTTACCCCGGCCCAGATCAACATTGAGGACAGGCTTGTGCGGCTGAACCCGAAGGGCAGAAAGCAGACGAAGAAGTACCGCCCGACCGTGCCCTTGACCGACACGCTCCTGCCGTTCGTTCGGGCTATGAATGTCCCGGCCTTCGTCATGTGGAACGGCAGACCCGTGAAGAGCGTGAAGAAGACCTTTGAGAAAGCTGTGGAGCGGGCAGGGCTGTCATCCGAGATCACGCCCTATAGCCTTCGGCACACGATGGCGAAGGAGCTTCGCAAGCGTGCTGTCCCTGCATGGGAAGTGAAGGGGATGCTGGGCCACAAGATACCGGGCGTCACCGAGGACTACGCCGAGTACGATCCGGATTACCTGTCCAAGGGCAGGCAGGCCATCGACGCCTACTTCAAGGAATTGAACCTGTCCTACACGGTCCCGACGCTCACCAGCGTGTCAGTAGCGTGTTACCCTCCTGAAACGAAAAAACCCGCCGAAGCGGATTTTTCAACGTTATCAGGGGTTCGAATGGTGGGCGTGACAGGGATTGAACCTGTGACCCCTACGATGTCAACGTAGTGCTCTCCCGCTGAGCTACACGCCCATCCAGTGACGCGGCATAGACCATAGAATGCGCCGCGGCGTCAACAGGTTTCTGACGGATTTTTTCAATCGGGGCCGGAAACCTGTCAAGTGCTTATGCGGCAAGCATTTTATTGACTTCGTCGACCAGATCGCGAAGGTGGAAGGGCTTCGACAGCACCTTCGCGTCGCGCGGCGCCTTCGAATCCGGATTGAGCGCCACCGCGGCAAAGCCGGTGATGAACATCACCTTGAGATCGGGGTCGAGTTCGGTCGCCCGGCGGGCGAGCTCGATGCCGTCCATCTCCGGCATGACGATGTCGGTGAGGAGCAGCGAGAAGGGTTCCTCGCGCAGCCGGTCATAGGCGCTCGCGCCATTGTCATAGGACGAGACCTTGTAGCCGGCCTTTTCCAGCGCCTTCACGAGGAAGCGGCGCATGTCGTTGTCGTCTTCCGCGAGGAGGATTTTCACAGTCATGTTGTCGGCCATAGATTCTGACTTCTGTACCCTTGAGAGTTCAGCTTTCCATAAAGCTACAGGGGGGTAAATATCCCGTGAACAGGCCGGGTCAACCCCGCGCAAGCTCACGCCGCGAGACTATGGACACAGCATCGGCCAACTGGCAACATGGCTGCATCAACGGATGGCGGCCGAGAACGGAACAAGGGCGGAAATGGAGGGGATCGGCGCGGCGCAAGGTCTGTTCGAGGTTAAGGAACCGCAAACGCAGACCATCCCGCTTGTCTTCAATTCGCCTCACAGCGGCCGTTCCTACCCGAAGCATTTCCTCGACCAGTCTCGGCTCGACGCCCTGTCGATTCGCCGCTCCGAGGATCTCTTCGTCGACGAACTCTTCGCCGCCGCTCCCGACCTTGGCGCGCCGCTGCTGCTTGCCCATTTCCCGCGTGCCTATCTCGACGTCAATCGCGAGCCTTACGAACTCGATCCGCGCATGTTCGACGGGCACCTGCCGCCGCATGCCAATATCAGTTCGATGCGCGTCGCGGGCGGCCTCGGCACGGTGCCGCGCCTCGTGGCGGAAAACATGGAGATCTATGCCCGCCGCTTTCCCGTCGAGGAGGCGCTCGAGCGGGTCGAGACGATCTACAAGCCCTATCACGCTTGCCTGCGCCGGCTGATCGCCCGCACCCATGTCCAGTTCGGGCTCGCCATTCTGGTCGACTGCCATTCGATGCCCGGCAACATCCGCCTGTCCGGCTCCGGCCAGCGACCCGATTTCATCATCGGCGATCGCTACGGCACCAGCGCCGCGACCCAGCTTTCCGAGACGGCGATCGGGCTCCTGGAGGGCCAGGGCTTCGCGGTCGCCCGCAACAAGCCCTATGCAGGCGGCTTCATCACCGAACATTACGGCCGTCCGGCGCGCGGGCTGCACGCGCTGCAGATCGAGATCAACCGGAGCCTCTATATCGACGAGGTGACCTTCCGGAAGAAGCCGCAATTCGACGATCTCGCCCGCATCCTCACCGGCTTCATGGTTGACCTCGCCGAGCATGTCAGCGCCTATGGCGCCTATCTGCCGCTCGCCGCCGAATAGGCCTCTCTCCAGATCGTCGTCGCCCGTCCGCCGCCAAAAAAAACCGCGCCTTTGGGCGCGGCCAAGTCTAGGGAGGAAACACCCAAGGAGGGTATTTACAGCCACAAGTGACTGTAGCCCGACTGTATTGCTGCGACGCACAATTGTCAAGAGCTTTTGCTCGGCGTCCGAGGGATCTGATCTTGCGACTTTCGTCGAAGTCCCTGAAACAAAACAGGATATTCTTTTGCCTATCCCTGAGGCACGTGCCTCCAAAATCATCGCGACGGCGATGAAATTCTGTTCACTTTCCGCAGTGCGGGGCGCTGCGGCGCGCTGGATGGCGCGCGGACACAATTCTGCTATAGCGGATATCAGGCCGAACATCACGGATGCGGAGACGGACCGGCATGAGACCTGATCGACTGTTTTTCGACCGGCTCGCGGATGCGGCCGGCAAGGAAACCCTGCCGCGTTTTCGCAGCGGCACGGGCATCGTCAACAAGGAGGCGGGCGGCTTCGACCCGGTCACGGAGGGCGACCGGGCCGCCGAGGCGGCGATCCGCGCCCTGATCGGCGACACCTTTCCCGATCACGGCATCCTCGGCGAGGAATACGGATCGACGGGTCTCGAGCGCGATCACGTCTGGGTGATCGATCCGATCGACGGGACCCGCGCCTTCATCTCCGGCGTGCCGATGTGGGGCACGCTGATCGGCCTTTATCACAAGGGCCGCGCCGTCATGGGCCTGATGGACCAGCCCTTCACCGGGGAGCGCTACTTCGCCGACGGGGAGGGCGCCGTCTATCGCGGGCCGGAGGGCGAACGGCGGTTGCGCAGCAGCGCCGTGACGGCCTTGGCCGATGCCATCCTGTTCAGCACCTCGCCGCATCTGCACAAGGGCGAGGCGCGGCAGCGCTTCGATGCGCTCAGACATCAGGTGCGCCTGACCCGCTACGGCTGCGACTGCTATGCCTTCGCGCTGCTGGCCGCCGGCCATGTCGATCTCGTCGTCGAGTCGGGCGTGCAGGCCTATGATGTCGGCGGATTGATCCCGATCGTCGAGCAGGCGGGCGGCGTCTTCACCGACTGGAGCGGCGGCCGGGCCGAGATGGGCGGCAACGTCGTCGCCGCCGCCAATCCCGCCCTGCATGCGGCGGCGCTGGCGGTGCTTTCCGGCTGAGGTCAGGCCTCGAGCGTTTCCGGCGGCGCGTCGCTTCCCGGGATGAAGGAGAGAATGCCGGCCATCGCCGGGGCGCGATAGCGGTCCGCCTCCTGGAGAAGCTCGTGGCGGGCGCCGTCGATGACGACGAGATGCCCGGCGCGGAACCGCTCGGCGAGGGCGAGCGTGCTGGCATGCGGCACCAGCAGGTCGGCCGAGGGCGCGAGGATCAGCGTCGGGATGGTGATGCGGTGCAGGTGCTCGCGCTGCAGCACCCGGCGCATGGCGCCGAAGGTCTCGTGCAGCCAGCGGGCGGTCGGGGGTCCGAGCGCCAGTTCCGGATGGGCGGCGAAGATCGCCAGGTTGCGCTCGAAGCGGCGCCGGTCGGAGGTCAAAAGGTTGACCTCGAAACCGCGTTGGGCCCGATCGGGCGTCAGCGGCAGCATGCCGAGGCCGGCAAGCGTCGCGGTCCCGGCGAGGCTGCGGATCATCCGCTCGCCGAGGATCTGCGCCCCGAGCCCGGTGAAGGGCGCCGCCAGCACCATGCGCTCGATGCGCGAGGCGAGCATCGGCGCGAGCGACAGGGCGATCAGCCCGCCCATCGAATGGGCGAGGATGAAATAGGGCGGCGGCGTGTCCGGCAGCACGATCGTGTCGAGGAAGGTGACGAGGTCGCGCTCGTAGTCGGCGAAACGGCGGACATGGCCGCGCCTGAGGCTGCGCAGCAGGCGGCCCGAGCCGCCCTGTCCGCGCCAGTCGAAGGTGGCGACGCAAAGGCCGGCCGCGGTCAACTCGGCGATGGTCTCGTAATATTTCTCGATCGTCTCGTTGCGGCCCTGCAGCAGCACGACGGTGCCGAGGGCGCGGGAAAGAGCCGGACGGAAGATCGCGTGGCGGATGCTGAGGCCGCCTTCGCCGAAGAAGCGCCCGGGCGCTGCCCCCGAGGGCACCGGATTGTCCGGGGTGGCGTGAAGAGCCGCCGCGCGCGCCGCGACGTCGGAAACGTCCTGCACTGTCCCGCTCCTCGCTTCTCCTGCCCTGCGCCCGCTTAATGGACGCGCCGCCTCGAATGTCGCACGGGTCCGGTTAAGGAAAAATGCCGGAAGGGGCGACCATGAACATTTCGCCCCTTCCGGCGCGCCCCTGTCGGGAGAAGGGACGTCGCTCCCTTGAAGGCGCCGGGGATGTCCCCTTGTCGGCGTGATAGGACGGGGCCGTTGAACGCAGCCGGAACGCGCCGTTCATGTCCGGTTCAGCGGGGGACGAAAATCCGGCGGCGGTCGTGCCGTCGGGGTCTTGAAGCGGGCAAACGGCGTTCCCATTTCCCTGTCACGGGCGCCGATGACGGGCCCGTGCAGCGCCCGGGCCGCCGCCGAACGAGCGGGGCGGCAGGGCTGATGACCATCGCAACCGTTGCTCCAAGGAGGACACCATGCGTCACGTTGATTTCTCTCCCCTCTATCGTTCCACCGTCGGCTTCGACCGCCTCTTCACCATGCTCGACAGCCTCGGCCAGCCCGACCAGTCCCAGACCTATCCGCCCTACAACATCGAGCGGACGGGCGAGAACACCTACCGCATCACCATGGCCGTCGCCGGCTTCGACGAGAGCGAACTCTCCATCGAGGCGCGCGAGCACACGCTGACGGTGAAGGGTGAAAAGTCCGAGGACAAGACCGAGGAAAGCCAGTTCCTCTATCGCGGCATCGCCAAGCGCGCCTTCGAGCGCCGCTTCCAGCTTGCCGACCATGTCGAGATCCAGGCGGCGTCGCTGAAGAACGGCCTCCTGCATATCGATCTCCTGCGCGAGATCCCGGAAGCCGCCAAGCCGCGCCGCATCGAGATCGTCGCCGCCTCCTCGCAGGCCCGCCAGATCGAGGCCAGCGCGCTCTGACGGATCGCGGTCCAGGAACAGTCTGATGTCAAGAAGCGGCGTCCCGTCCCCGGGGCGCCGTTTTCCGTTTGCTCAGAGGCCGGCGATGAAGGCGTCGACATCGGCCGGCTGCATGGCGAAGCTGGTGACCAGCCGGATCATCACCTCGTCCGCGCCGATCACGACGCCGTGCGGCGCCGGCCAGTCGTAGAAGACCGCGCCCCGGGCCCGCAGTCCTTCCGCCGCCGCCTGCGACAGGATGGCGAAGACCTCGTTCGAGCCGGTCGGCCAGGCGAGCCGGGCCGCATCGGCGGCGGCGATGCCGTCGGCCAGCCGTGCGGCCATCGCATTGGCGTGGGCGGCCAGCCTCAGCCAGCGTCCGTCCTCGAAATAGGCGTCGAACTGGGCGGCGATGAAGCGGGATTTGGAGAAGAGCTGGGCGGAGCGCTTGCGCAGGTAGTGCAGCGGCGCCGCCTTGGCCGGATCGAAGACGACGAGCGCTTCGGCGCACCAGCAGCCGTTCTTGGTGGCGCCGAAGGAGAGGAGGTCGACGCCGCGTTTCCAGGTCATCTCCGCCGGTGTCGTGCCGAGATGGACGAGGGCGTTGGCGAAGCGCGCGCCGTCCATGTGCAGCGGCAGGCCGTGGTCCCGGGCGATCGCTCCGATCGTGGCGATGTCGTCGAGCGTGTAGGTCGTGCCGGCTTCCGTCGCCTGGGTCAGGGTGATCGCCATCGCCTGCCCGTTGTGCACCGAGCCGGCCGCCGCGCGCCGCGCGGCCGCGTCGAGTGCCGCCGGATCCATCCTGCCGAAAGCGCCGTCGATGCCGACCAGACGGCTGCCGGTCGAGAAGAATTCCGGCGCGCCGCATTCGTCGACGGCCACATGCGCCTCGCGGTGGCAGAACACCTGCCCGCCGGGCCGGTTGACGCTGGCGAGCGCCAGGGAGTTGGCCGCAGTACCGGTGCCGACGAAGAAGATCGCCACCTCGCGCTCGAAGATCTCCGAGAAGGTCGCCTCGACCTTGCGGTCGAGCGGGCCCGTGCCATAGGCCGGCTGGTAGCCGGACGCCGCTGCCGCCAGGCGCTCGGCGATGACGGGATCGGCGCCCGCCCAGTTGTCGGAAGAGAAGATCATGGAAGGTCCTGCGATTGGTCGGGGAAACATGGCTCCGCCGGGCGGGCGCGACCCTAGAGCATTCGTCGCCGCAGCGGAAGGAATTTTGCCGCGGGGAAGGCGCATCGGCGGGTACGGCCCCGTCCAAGGATCGCGATCCTTTGAAAGCAAATGAAAGAGAGAGCGCAGTTTGCGACATATTATTTCAATTCAAGAGAATATTACGTAATGTTCGATCGTTTCGCGCTGAATATTTTTCTTGCGCGCCCTTGCGGCGGCAAACGGTTTCTGGCATAGAACCCGAGAAATAGGACAGCAAGACTGTCCTATTTTGATCGAGACGCAGGGAGGCTTCCGTCAGGATGCGAGGCTCCGTCCGCTGTCCGGCCGACACGGCCGTTTGGCATGCGTGCGGGGCGCGGCGCGCCCGCGGAAAATTCGGTAATTGCGGCAACGCAGCATTTGCGGCGCGATCCGGTTCATGCAACGATGACGATTGGAAAGGCGGGGCTGCGACCGCGCCAGGGCGCCCATGCCGACGGCGAGCACCGTCCGCGCGGGTTCGGGAAGAAGGAGAGACATGATGACGATGATGACGCCATCACGGGATGGGGACGTTCGGTCTGCGACGCGCGAAGCGACGGCGGACAAAGCCCCCGTTTCCGCCTCCGGCCTGCCGGTGCGCCAGGGGCTCTACGATCCGAGGAACGAGCACGATGCCTGCGGCGTCGGCTTCGTCGCCCATATGAAGGGGCAGAAGTCGCACCAGATCGTCAAGGACGGCCTGTTCATCCTTGAAAACCTTACCCATCGCGGCGCCGTCGGCGCCGATCCGCTGATGGGCGACGGCGCGGGCATCCTCGTGCAGATCCCCGACCGCTTCTTCCGCGAGGAGATGGCGGCCCAGGGCGTCGTCCTGCCGAAGGCGGGCGAATATGCCGTCGGCCACATTTTCATGCCGCAGGACGAGACGCGGATCGCCCATTTCAAGGAGGTGATCCGTGCCGTGGTGCAGGAGGAGGGCCAGGTCCTGCTCGGCTTCCGCGACGTGCCGGTCGACAATTCGTCGCTCTCCAAGGCGCCCGACATCGCCGCGACCGAGCCGCGCCATGTGCAGATCTTCATCGGCGCCGGCCGCGATGCGGCGACCAATGCGGAGTTCGAGCGGCGCCTCTTCACGCTGCGCAAGGTGATCTCCAACCGCATCTATGACGAGTACAAGGGCGAGGAGAGCAGCTTCTATCCCGTGTCGCTGTCGTCCTCGACGATCGTCTACAAGGGCATGTTCCTCGCCTATCAGGTAGGCGCCTATTACAGGGACCTTTCCGACCCGCGCTTCGAGTCGGCCGTTGCCCTCGTGCACCAGCGCTTCTCGACCAACACCTTCCCGTCGTGGAAGCTCGCCCATCCCTACCGCATGGTCGCCCATAACGGCGAGATCAACACGCTGCGCGGCAACGTCAACTGGATGGCGGCGCGTCAGGCCTCGGTGTCCTCGCCGCTCTTCGGCTCCGACATCTCCAAGCTCTGGCCGATCTCCTACGAAGGCCAGTCGGACACCGCCTGTTTCGACAATGCGCTCGAATTCCTCGTCCAGGGCGGCTATTCGCTCTCCCATGCGGTGATGATGCTGATCCCCGAGGCCTGGGCCGGCAACACGCTGATGTCGCCCGAGCGCAAGGCCTTCTACGAATACCATGCGGCGCTGATGGAGCCGTGGGACGGGCCGGCGGCGGTCTGCTTCACCGACGGCCGGCAGATCGGCGCGACGCTGGACCGCAACGGCCTCAGGCCCGCCCGCTACATCGTCACCGACGACGACCGCGTCATCCTCGCCTCCGAGGCCGGCACGCTGGTCGTTCCGGAGGAGAAGATCGTGCGCAAGTGGCGGCTCCAGCCCGGCAAGATGCTGCTGATCGACATGCAGGAAGGCCGCATCATCTCGGACGAGGAGGTGAAGTCGCAGCTCGCCGCGCGCCACCCTTACGCCAAGTGGCTGGCCAATACCCAGCTCATCCTCGAGGACCTGAAGCCGGTCGAGCCGCGGGCGCTGCGCCGCGACGTCTCCCTGCTCGATCGCCAGCAGGCCTTCGGCTATACGCTGGAGGACACCAAGCTGCTGATGTCGCCGATGGCGACCACCGGTCAGGAAGCGATCGGCTCGATGGGCACCGACACGCCGATTTCGGCGATGTCGTCGAAGTCGAAGCTGCTCTACACCTATTTCAAGCAGAACTTCGCCCAGGTCACCAACCCGCCGATCGATCCGATCCGCGAGGAGCTGGTGATGAGCCTCGTCTCCTTCATCGGACCGCGCCCGAACATCCTCGACCACGAGGGCGCGGCGCATGCCAAGCGGCTGGAGGTGCGCCAGCCGATCCTGACGAACGGCGATCTCGAGAAGATCCGCTCCATCGGGCATACGGAAGACCGGTTCGACACCAAGACGCTCGACTTCACCTATGATGTCGAGCGCGGCGCCGAAGGCATGCCGGACATCCTAGACCGTCTCTGCGAGCGGGCGGAAGCGGCGGTCAAGGGCGGCTACAACATCATCGTGCTCTCCGACCGGCAGATCGGGCCGGACCGGATCGCCATTCCCGCGCTGCTGGCGACGGCGGCCGTGCACCACCACCTGATCCGCAAGGGCCTGCGCACCTCGGTCGGCCTCGTCGTCGAATCCGGCGAACCGCGCGAGATCCACCATTTCTGCCTGCTTGCCGGCTATGGCGCCGAGGCGATCAACCCCTACCTCGCCTTCGACACGCTGACCGACATGCACAAGCGCGGCGAATTCCCGAAGGAGGTCGACGGCAGCGAGGTCGTCTACCGCTACATCAAGGCCGTCGGCAAGGGCATCCTCAAGGTCATGTCCAAGATGGGCATCTCGACCTACCAGTCCTATTGCGGCGGCCAGATCTTCGACGCGATCGGGCTCTCCTCCGCGTTCGTCGACAAGTATTTCTTCGGCACCGCCACCCAGATCGAAGGCGTCGGCCTGACGGAGATCGCCCGCGAGACGTTCGAGCGCCACAAGGCCGCCTTCGGCAGCGATCCCGTTCTGGCGCATACGCTCGACATTGGCGGCGAATATGCCTATCGCATGCGCGGCGAGGGCCATGCCTGGACCCCGGATGCGATCGCCTCGCTCCAGCATGCCGTGCGCGGCAATGCGCAGGACCGCTATCGCGAATTCGCCGAGATGGTGAACACCACCTCGCTCAGGATGAACACGATCCGCGGCCTGTTCTCGATCAAGGGGGCGGAGGCGCTCGGCCGCAAGCCGATCCCGATCGACGAGGTGGAGCCGGCCGCCGACATCGTCAAGCGCTTCTCGACCGGGGCCATGTCCTTCGGCTCGATCTCGCGCGAGGCGCATACGACGCTCGCCGTCGCCATGAACCGCATCGGCGGCAAGTCGAACACCGGCGAGGGCGGCGAGGAGAGCGACCGCTACTTCCCGCTCTATGACGGCTCGCCGAACCCCGAGCGTTCGGCGATCAAGCAGGTGGCCTCCGGCCGCTTCGGCGTCACGGCGGAATACCTCGTCAACGGCGACATGCTGCAGATCAAGGTGGCGCAAGGCGCAAAGCCCGGAGAGGGCGGCCAGTTGCCCGGCCACAAGGTCGACGCGACCGTCGCCAAGACCCGGCATTCGACGCCCGGCGTCGGCCTGATCTCGCCGCCGCCGCACCATGACATCTATTCGATCGAGGATCTGGCACAGCTGATCTACGATCTGAAGAACGTCAATCCGGTGGCCGACATCTCGGTCAAGCTCGTCTCGGAGGTCGGCGTCGGCACGGTCGCCGCCGGCGTCGCCAAGGCGCGCGCCGATCATATCACCATCGCCGGCTTCGACGGCGGCACCGGCGCCTCGCCGCTGACCTCGCTGAAGCATGCAGGCTCTCCGTGGGAGATCGGCCTTGCCGAGACGCACCAGACGCTGGTGCTGAACGGCCTGCGCTCGCGCATCGCGCTGCAGGTCGACGGCGGCCTGAAGACCGGCCGCGACGTCATCATCGGCGCGCTGCTCGGCGCCGACGAATTCGGCTTCTCGACCGCGCCGCTGATCGCCGCCGGCTGCATCATGATGCGCAAGTGCCACCTGAACACCTGTCCGGTCGGCGTGGCGACGCAGGACCCGGTGCTGCGCAAGCGCTTCAAGGGCTCGCCCGAGCATGTGGTCAACTACTTCTTCTTCATCGCCGAGGAAGTGCGCGAGATCCTCGCCTCGCTCGGCGTCCGCAAGCTCGACGAGATCATCGGCCAGTCCGAACTGCTCGAAAAGGACCGGCTGATCTCGCACTGGAAGGCGAATGGCCTCGATTTCTCCCGCATCTTCCACAAGGTCGATGCGCCGAAGGAGGCGACCTACTGGACCGAGCGGCAGAACCATCCGATCGTCGACATCCTCGACCGCAGGCTGATCGCGGAAGCCATGCCGGCGCTCGAGAACAAGACGCCCGTTGCGATCGACGTCGAGATCAAGAACATCGACCGCTCGGCCGGCGCGATGCTGTCGGGCGAGGTGGCGAAGCGCTACCGGCACAAGGGCCTGAAGGACGACACGATCTCCGTGACGCTGCGCGGCACGGCCGGCCAGTCCTTCGGCGCCTTCCTCGCGCGCGGCGTGACCTTCACGCTGATCGGCGCCGGCAACGACTATGTCGGCAAGGGGCTTTCGGGCGGGCGGATCATCATCCGCCAGCCGGAGGCAGCGGTCACCGTGCCGCACGAATCGATCATCGTCGGCAATACGGTGCTCTACGGCGCGATTTCGGGCGAGTGTTACTTCAACGGCGTCGCCGGCGAGCGCTTCGCCGTGCGCAATTCCGGCGCGATCGCCGTCGTCGAGGGCGTTGGCGACCATGGCTGCGAATACATGACCGGCGGCGTCGTCGTCGTCATCGGCCAGACGGGCCGCAACTTCGCGGCGGGCATGTCGGGCGGCGTCGCCTATGTGCTGGACGAGGAGGGCGATTTCGCCCGCCGTTGCAACATGGCCATGGTCGAATTGCAGCCGGTGCCGGAAGAGGACGACATGCTGGAGAAGCTGCACCATCACGGCGGCGATCTGATGCACAAGGGCATGGTGGACGTTTCCGGCGACATGACCCGTCATGACGAGGAGCGGCTCTACCAGTTGATCTCCAACCATCTCCACTACACCGGCTCGCCGCGCGCCAAAGAGATCCTCGACCACTGGACCGAGTTCCGGCCGAAATTCCGGAAGGTGATGCCGGTCGAGTATCGCCGCGCGCTGGAAGACATGGAACGGATGAAGATGGCAGAGGCGGCTGAATGAGCGGACTGGTCGTCACCACGACGGGGACCATCGAAGGCCGCACGATCGTCGACTACAAGGGGGTCGTCACCGGCGAGGCCATTCTCGGAACCAACATCTTCCGGGATATCTTCGCGGGCCTGCGCGACATCGTCGGCGGCCGTTCGGCATCCTATGAGAAGGTCCTGCGGGAAGCCCGCGAGACCGCTTTTCGCGAGCTCGAGGACGAGGCGCGCCGTCTCGGCGCCAATGCCGTCGTCGGCGTCGACATCGATTATGAGACAGTTTCCACCGGGTCCAGCGGCTCGATGCTGATGGTATCGGTGTCGGGCACGGCCGTGGTGGTGCGGTAAGGGGGCAGGTATGGGTAAGGTCACGGGTTTCATGGAAATCGATCGGCAGCTGGCGAAGTATCAGCCGGCCTCCGACCGTATCCGCCATTTTCGCGAATTCACCCTGCCGATGTCGGATGCCGAGGTGCAGAAGCAGGCGGCGCGCTGCATGGATTGCGGCATTCCCTATTGCCACGGCCCGACCGGCTGTCCGGTGCACAACCAGATCCCGGACTGGAACGACCTCGTCTACAACGGCAACTGGGACGAGGCGATCCGCAACCTGCACTCGACCAACAATTTCCCCGAATTCACCGGCCGCGTCTGCCCCGCGCCCTGCGAGGAGGCCTGCACGCTGAACCTCGAGGATGCGCCGGTGTCGATCAAGACGGTCGAGCAGGCGATCGCCGACAAGGCCTATGAGATGGGCTACATCGTGCCGCAGCCGGCGGTGACGAAGACCGGAAAGAAGGTCGCGGTCATCGGCTCGGGTCCCGCCGGCATGGCGGCGGCGCAGCAGCTCGCCCGCGCCGGTCACGAGGTTCACGTCTATGAGCGTGAATCCAAGCCAGGCGGCCTGCTGCGCTACGGCATTCCCGATTTCAAGATGGAGAAGAACTTCATCGACCGCCGCGTCACCCAGATGAAGGGCGAGGGCGTCACCTTCCATTGCGGCGTCAATGTCGGCGTCGACGTGACGACGGAAAGCCTGATCGCCGGCCATGATGCGGTGCTTTATTGCGGCGGCTCCGAGACGCCGCGCGATGCCGGCATCCCGGGCGTCGATTTCTTCGGCGTGCATGACGCCATGCCCTATCTCGTCCAGCAGAACCGCCGCGTCGGGCGCGAGAACATCGACAGCGTCGGCTGGCCGTCCGATCCGATCCTCGCCGGCGGCAAGCATGTCGTCGTCGTCGGCGGCGGCGATACGGCATCCGACTGCGTCGGCACCGCCTTCCGCCAGGGCGCCGTCAAGGTGACCCAGCTCGACATCCGCCCGCAGCCGCCGGAAAAGGAGGACAAGCTCGCCGTCTGGCCGTTCTGGGCGACGAAGATGCGCACCTCCTCCTCCCAGGCCGAGGGTGCCGTGCGCGAGTTCCAGGTGGCGACGCTCGAATTCGTCGGCGAGGACGGCGTGCTCACCGGCGTCAAGTGCTGCCAGGTCGACGACCGCCGCAAGCCGGTCGCCGGCACGGAATTCTTCATCAAGGCCGATCTCGCCTTCATCGCCATCGGCTTCCGCGGACCCTTCACCAACAGCGTGCTCAAGGATCTCGGCACGGCCCTGTCGATCAACACCGACAAGCGCGGTTCCTCGAACGTGATCGCCAATGATCGCGACTACCGCACCTCCGTCGACAAGCTCTGGGCGGCCGGCGATGTCCGCCGCGGCCAGTCACTGGTGGTCTGGGCGATCCGCGAGGGCCGCCAGGCCGCGCGCGCGATCGACGAGGCGCTGATGGGATCGACGGTTCTGCCGGCCTGATCCGCCGGCAGCATTTGTCGGCGCGGACGACGGAACGGGAGCGGAAACGGCTTCGTCTTCCCGCCTGCGTCGTATGGCTTTATGCCGAAGCGCGCCTTCATCTGCGTCAGTTGCGGATCACCGGATTGCTGATCACGCTTGACGGCTTCGCCAGGCGGAAATCGTCGATCCGGCCCGGGGGCGGCTCGCCCGCATCGCCACGCTCGACCAGCATGTCGCGCGGGGTCTTCTGCGCGGAAACCGGCAGGGGCGTGCCTCCGAGCAGCGCCGTGCCGCCGTCGAGCTCAGGGTCGGCGATGTCGATCGGCGGCGTCCTGAGCACCGGTTCATTCGGCAACGGCGCGGCCGCGACCGCATCGCCCGCTCTCTTTGCCGCCTCGCCCCCACCTGTGCCGTCTGCAACGCCGAGCAGGTCGCGGATCTTGCCCTCGACATAGAAGGCGAGCTTGCGCTTTCCCGCCGTCGTCAGGTTGATGCCGTCGGCGGCCCGCAGGCGGACCTGCTGTCCGTTGACGTCCGAGCCGGTCGAGACGAAGGCGCCGCTTTCGTCGACGAAACCGTCCCAGATGTCGACGAAACTGCCGCCGGCCTGCTCCATCTCGGTGCGGAACACGCCGTTCAGCGTCACCATGTCGGCGGTCATCGCACGCGACTGGAAGGGCGGCAGTCCTGCCCAGATCACCGGTCGGTCGCCGCTATGGGCAAGCCCGATCAGCGCATCGACGCGCCGCCTGTACTCCGCCATCCAGGCATCGCTCATCGGCTTGTCGCGGCTTTCGCCGCCGCGCATCTGCTGCCGGTCGTTCGCGCCGAGGCTGATGACGACCACGGAAGGATTTTCTGCGGCGATATGGTCGGCGAGATTGGCCTGCCAGTCGTAGTAATCCTTGCGGACGATCCCCGAAGATCCGTTGGCGCGGGCGACCACCTTGATGTCGGCGGTCTTCTCGAAGGCCGATGTCAGGCCCTCCGCAAGTCCGCCGGCGATGAAATCGCCGACGACGAGGACGACGCGGGCATCCGCCGATTTCTCGACCGCCACCGGCGCGGCCGCCGGAGGCGCCGTCTTCTTGCGCGGCGGCCGCGTCACGCGCCGTTCCGGCTGCGGCGCCGGTTCGACCTCGTAGACGGACCCGTTCTGCTCGTAGACGGCGGCGCGCTTCGGCGCGCCGAAGATGATGTCGAGCAGGGTGCGGCGCTGGCGCTCCTGGGCGGCGGCGGGACCGACCGCCGCGCAGGCGAGTGCCAGCGCGGCGAGTGCGAGGCCGAGCCTGACGGCCGGCCGGCCGCTGCGCCAGGCCATGGTCTCAGTTCCGAAGCGCGCGCAGCAGCAGTTGGGTCGGCTCGCCGTCGGGATGCAGGCCGTTGCGGTTCTGGAAGGTCTGGATCGCCGCCTTCGAGCCGGAGCCGAAATTGCCGTCGACCTCGCCGCTGTAGTAGCCGAGTTCCTTGAGGCGCGTCTGCAACTCGAACTTCTCGTGGATGTCGAGCGTGCCGTCCGGACGCGGCCAGCGCTGCGCCATGCCGCCGAAGCCGGCGATCTGGTCGGCCAGCAGGCCGACGCCGAGCGCGTAGGAGTCGGAATTGTTGTAGTTCTTGATGACGAAGAAGTTCTTGGTCATCAGGAATCCGGGCCCGTTCGCGCCGGCCGGCATCTTCAGCATGGCGCGCTGGTCGCCATTGCGAAACCCCTTGCCGCTCGGCCGCGCGAAGCCGAGCGCGGCCCATTGCGCCAGCGTCTTCGTCTGGCCGACATAGTCGCCGGCGCCGCGCGGCGGCACGACCTCGAAGCCCCAGGTCTCTCCGGGCCGCCAGCCGTTCTTCTTCAGCAGGTTGGCGGCCGTCGCCAGCGCGTCCGGGACGGAGTTCCAGATGTCGCGATGGCCGTTGCCGTCGGCATCGACGGCATAGAGCAGGTAGCTCGTCGGGATGAACTGGGTGTGACCCATGGCGCCGGCCCAGGAGCCGGTGAGTTCGCGCGGCGTGATGTCGCCGCTCTGCAGGATCTTCAGCGCGGCGATCAGCTGGGTGCGCGCATATTTCGCCCGCTTCTTGTCGGCATAGGCAAGGGTTGCCAGCGCCCGGGGCACGTAATGCAGGCGCTCGGTCTTCTCCAGCACGGCGCCGTAGTTCGATTCCATCGACCAGATCGCCAGCAGGATCGAGCGGTCGACGCCGAAATGCCGCTCCAGCGCGGCGAGTGTGCGCTGGTGCTTTTCCGCCATCTGCTGGCCGACGCCGCGGGTGTAGGGATTGACGCGGGAATCGACATACTCCCAGATCTTGTGCTTGAATTCGGGCTGGTAGCGTGCTTTTTCAAGCACATCCGGATCGGGCGACTTGACCCCGGCAAAGGCCTTGCGGTAGGTCGCCTCGCTGATGCCGCTCTTCGCCGCGGTCGTATAGAAACTGTTGATCCATTGCTGGAAATCCGGGTCGGCCCGGGACGGGGAGGACATCAGAAGCGCGCCCGCGCCGATCACCAGGGCAGCCAGCGTGCTGCGAAGACGAAAATGACGGTTCGTGTTCATCGGTTCTCGGTTCCTTTTCTCCGCGCAATCGATGGCTGTCTGTGGTCCATCGCGCACACATTGAAAGATCTTCGTCAGATCTCGGTCGATTCCGGCGGCACTCGAAAATACAGCCGATGTCGTCAGGTTACCTAAACGGAGTCAACAAACTCTTTACCATGCGCCGGCGCCGCTGTCTGCGTTGGTAAAAAAGGAACACATTGCCGTTAAAGCAGTTTCCGGGCGTGCCGGCGGTGCGCAACGGCAATGAATGCCAGAATTTTCCCGATGGAGGTGTCAATGCGTGACAAGCGTAAGGTTCGCAAGGCCGTGTTTCCCGTCGCCGGTCTTGGAACCCGGTTCCTTCCCGCGACCAAGGCCGTGCCGAAGGAAATGCTGACCGTCGTCGACAAGCCGGTGATCCAGTATGTCGTTGACGAGGCGCTTGAAGCCGGCATCGAGCACCTGATCTTCGTCACCGGCCGCTCCAAGGCGGTGATCGAGGACTATTTCGACATCCAGGTCGAGCTGGAACAGACGCTGCGCGACCGCAACAAGCAGGCCGAACTCACCCTGCTCGACACGATCCTGCCGACCGCCGGCACGACGAGCTTCACCCGCCAGCAATCGCCGCTGGGGCTTGGACATGCGGTGTGGTGCGCCCGCGAGCTCGTCGGCGACGAGCCCTTCGCCGTATTGCTGCCGGACATGATCATGAAGGGCGAGAAGGGGTGCCTGAAGGGCATGGTCGAGCTCTACGCGCAGAGCGGCGGCAACGTCATCGCCGTCGAGGAGTGCGCGCCGGACCAGGCGCACAAATACGGCATCGTCGGTGTCGGCGACCGCATCGGCGACGGCTTCCGCATCACCAAAATGGTCGAGAAGCCGGCCAAGGGCACGGCGCCGTCCAACTTCTTCATCAACGGCCGCTACATCCTGCAGCCGGAGATCTTCCCGATTCTGGCCACCCAGGAGCGCGGCGCCGGCAACGAGATCCAGCTGACCGACGGCATGCTGAAGCTCTCCGAATGGCAGCAGTTCGCCGCCTATCATTTCCGTGGCACGACCTATGACTGCGGCGCCAAGGACGGCTTCATCCTGGCCAATGTCGCCTTCGCGCTGGAGCGCGAGGATATCCGCGCGCTGGTCGAGGCGCCTCTCAAGGATCTCGTCGGCGGTCTCTGACCGTCCGACGCCATCCGCGACATGAAAACGGGCCCGATCGGGCCCGTTTTCATGTCAGGTTCCATCTTCGAGGCAGGATCACTCTCCGCGGAAGGCGTGGTGCATCTGCTCGGTCAGCGGCTTGGCGAAGTAGGAGATCACCGTCCGGTCGGCGATCTTGATGAAGACCTCGGCCGGCATGCCCGGATAGAGCGCCAGGCCCTTGAGCTTGGCGAGGCTCTCCGGCTTCGGCTGGATGCGGAGCGGATAGTAGCTGATGCCGCTGCGCTGGTCGGTGACGAGATCGGGCGCGATGTTGACGACCTCTCCGTCGATCACCGGCGTCGTGCGCTGATTGAAGGCGCTGAAGCGGATCTCGACCGGCTGGCCGATGCGGATCTGGTCGATGTCGTGCGTGGCGATCTTGGCCTCGACGGTGAGGTTGTCGGCCTCCGGAACGACCAGCATCAGCGTCTCGCCCGGATTGATGACACCCTCGACGGTATGGACCGCGAGCTGGTAGACCCGGCCGCTGATCGGCGCGCGGATGTCGAGGCGGCGCATCTGGTCCTGCGCGGCGATGCGCCGGTCCTCGTATTCGGCGATCCGGCCCTCGACCTCGGTCAGCTCCTTCGCCGCCTCCTCGCGCCGGTCCTCGTTGAGCTGCAGGATCTGCAGGTCGATCTCTGAGGAGCGGCCGGCGGCCTGGGCGCGGGCGGCGATGCGCGCGCCGCGCTCGCCCTCGAGCTCGGCCTTCTGACGCTTCAGGCTGGTGACGCGCTGGAAGGCGACGAGCCCCTTGGAATAGAGCGAATCGACGCCCGTCAGTTCCTCGTCGATCAGCGTCAGCGAAGCCTCGATCGCGGTGATCTGCACCGTCTGGCCCTCGGCCTCGGTGACGAGCTGCGCCTTGCGCGCCACCAGCTGGCTGCGCATGCCGGCAAGCGCGCTGAGCTTGCTGTCGAAGAGCTTGTGCTCGCTTTCGACCAGTTTCTCGACATTCTCGGCCGATGTCAGGTCGGCGAGGTTCTCGGGGATGGTGAAATCCGTCGACTCGACGCGCTCGGCCGTCAGCCGCGCCCGCCGGGCATAGAGCTGGGCAAGCGTGTTCTCGACGATCGACAGGTTCGCCGCAACCGTCGTCGCATCGAGGGTGAGCAGCACCTGGCCTGCCGTGACGCGGTCGCCCTCCTTGACGAAGAGCTTGCCGACGATGCCGCCCGAGAGGTGCTGCACCTTCTTGACATTGCTTTCGACGATCACCGTGCCGGGGGCGACGACGGCGCTCGAAAGCTCGGAAGTGACCGCCCAGCCGCCGATGCCGAGCACCAGCGCGCCGGCAAGAACCGTCACGGCCAGCATGTGGCGGCCGAGCGACCGGCGCGAGGCGCGGGTGCGGGTGTCGCCTTCGATTGTCTTCGTCATTGCGCTGCTTCCTGTTGTCCCTCGCCGACGACCTTCAGCGGCGCGGCGCGGGGGCCGGGAACGGCCTGGTTGTCGCGGCGCAGCACCTGCGCCAGAACCTCTTCCTTCGGGCCGAAGGCCTGCACGCGGCCGTCCTGCATCATCAGCACCATGTCGGCGCTGGCGAGCGCGCTCGGCCGGTGGGCGATGACGACGACGATGCCGCCGCGCATGCGCACGCCCATGATCGCCTCGGCGAGCGCCTGCTCGCCCTCGGCGTCGAGGTTGGAGTTCGGTTCGTCGAGCACGACGAGGAAGGGGTTGCCGAAGAGGGCGCGGGCAAGTGCGACGCGCTGGCGCTGGCCGGCCGAAAGGGCCGCGCCGCCGTCGCCGATGTCGGTCTCGTAGCCGTTCGGAAGCTTGAGGATCAGGTCGTGCACCCGGGCGGCCTTGGCGGCGGCGACGACCGTGTCTGCGTCCGGATCATCGATGAAGCGGGAAATGTTCTGCGCCACGGTGCCGGCGAAGAGCTCGACATCCTGCGGCAGGTAGCCGATATGCTGGCCGAGGATATCCGGGTCCCACTGGTCGAGCGCGGCGCCGTCGAGGCGCACCGAGCCGCGATAGGCGGGCCAGACGCCGATGATGACGCGGGCGAGCGTGCTCTTGCCCGAGGCGCTCGGGCCGATGACGCCGAGCGCGCTGCCGGCTCGCACCGAGAAGCTCACCTCGGCGATGGTCAGCTTCTGCGCCGCCGGCGGTCCGCTCGCGATCGCTTCCACGCTCAACCGGTCGCCGGGCGCAGGCAGGGCAAGCGGCTTTTCCTTTTCGGGCAGCGCCTTCAGCAGGTCCTTCAGCCGCGCCCAGCTCTGCCGGGCCGAGACGAAGCTGCGCCAGTTGCCGATCGCCAGTTCCACCGGCGCGAGCGCCCGCGCCGTCAGGATCGAGCCGGCGATGATGATGCCCGGGGAGGCCTGCCCCTCGATGACGAGCAGCGCGCCGGTCGCGAGCACGCCGGATTGCAGCGCCATGCGGAACACCTTCGACACCGCGCCATAGCCGTTGCCGACGTCGGAGGTGACGCGGTTCTGTTCGCGATAGGCGCCGTTTCGCTTCTCCCAGATCGCCGACATGCGGCCCATCATGCCCATCGCCTGCATCACCTCGGCGTTGCGCTGCGAGGCCTGGGCAAAGGCATTGCGGTGGCTGCCGGTCTCGGCGGCGAGCTTGGAGGGGCCCGCGGTGCCGCGATTGGTGAGGAAGGTGAGGGCGATCAGGATCACCGTGCCGCAGATCGCGACGATGCCGATCCAGGGATGGAACAGGAAGCAGATCAGGATGTAGAAGGGCAGCCAGGGGGCGTCGAAGAAGGCGCCCGGACCGGTGCTCGACAGGAAGGCGCGCACCTGGTCGAAGTCGCGCAGCGCCTGCAGCCCGTCGCCCTGCGTCTTGAGTTTCAGCGGCGACTGGACGACGGCGCGGTAGATGCGCTGCCCCATCACCTCGTCCAGCGCCCCGGCGATGCGCACCAGCATGCGGCCGCGCACCATCTCGAAGGCGCCCTGGAAGCCATAGAGGAGGAGGGCCAGGATGCTGAGCGCGATCAGCGTCGGGATACTGCCGCTCGGCAGGACGCGGTCGTAGACCTCCAGCATGTAGAAGGAGCCGGTGAGATAGAGGATATTGATCAGTACGCTGGCAATGAAGACCCCGACGAAGGCCGACCAGCAGGAGCGCAGCGCCTGACCGGGATCGGAATCCGAGGTCGTCTTCTTGGAAAAATAGCTCACGGCATGAACCCTTGAATGAAGCCCCGCGTCGAGGACGGACGCATACGTCTCAACCGACTGTTTCTGAAATATGCCGGCGCCCATCCCTTGCCCGGCCGTCGACGCACATCCATGCGACAATCATGTCAAAATTCGGTTGCCCTGCCCGACGTCCGTCGCCGCCGGCAAGCGGCGGTGCGTCCGACCATCGCATGGCGGTTATGAACATATCGCAAATAGCTGAAATTGTGCCTTTTCGCAACGCGACTTATTGGGCGCTTCTCGTCTGCCCCGTGCGTGTGCGCGGGGGCGGGAGGGGCCGCGCTCAGGCCCCGAGGCGGGCGTGGACGAAGGCAAGGACGGGGTCGAGCGCGAATGTCTCCGTCGTGTCGATCGCGAAGGCGTCGGCAAGGCCGGTCGGTGCGGCGCGTCCGGCAAGCGCCACGAGTTCCGGAATATAGTCCGCGCCCGGATGGCCGGCCGGGCGGCTGTCGAGCCGGGCGGCATAGCGTTCGGCCAGCACCTCGGGCGGCGCGTGGCACCAGAGTTCGGCGATCGCCGTTACGCCGGCCGTCTCCAGGTGGGATCGCAGCGTCTCAATCGGCTGGAAGCCGAACCAGGCGTCGATGATGACGGTTGTGCCGTCCGGCGCATCCCGCAGGATCGAGAAGATCGCCGCGTAGCTCGCCCGGCCGAGGGTGCGATTGAAGGCGCGGTCGCCGCCGCCGAGTTCCTTTAGGAAGGGGTTCTTGACCGTGTCGAGTGCCAGCACCGGCCAGCCGGTCGCCCGCGCGAGGGCACCGGCGACGCCGCTCTTGCCGGCGGCGGGGACGCCGTTGACGAGCACCGCGCGCTTTCCGGCGGGACGGATGGACCCGAGCGCCGCAAGGGCCGCGCCGATGACGCCGGCGTCGTCGCCGAGGGCGGCGGCTTCTATCTGCGGGCGGAACCAGCCCGAGCCGGCCGGTATCCGTTCGAGGGCGCTGGCGGCTTCGCGGCCGAGACCGCCGCCGAGCAGCACCAGTTCCGGATCGACGCTTGCCGAAAGCGTGTCGATCGCGGCGCGCAGGGGCGCGGCCCAGTCCGTCAGGATCGCCTGCGCCACCGCGTCTCCGGCGGCGGCGTGCGCCATCAGATCGCCGGCGGTCGTCTCCCGCGCCAGCCCGGCCTGCGTGATGCGCCGCCGCAGCGCCGTGCCGGAACTGGTCGTCTCGACGCAGCCCCTCCGCCCGCACAGGCATTCCTGTCCGTGAATGTCGATGGTGATGTGGCCGAGCTGGCCCGCGGTGCGGCTGCCGCGCAGGATGCGCCCGCCGCTCGCCAGCGCGCCGCCGATGCCGGTGCCGATCGTCAGCATCGCCACCTCGCCGCGCCCGCGCGCCACGCCCACGGCCATTTCGGCGACGAGCGCCATGCTGCAGTCATTGTCGATGTGGACGGGCCGTCCGGTCCGCTCCTCGACCATGCCGGCGAGGTCGAGCGTCGACAGGTCGAGATAGCCGCCGGACAGCACCCTCCGCCGGTGCGGGTCGACGCGGCCCGGCACGCCGATGCCGATCGCCCTGACCTCCGGCGCATCGATGTCGGCGATCAGGGAAAGGATCCTGTCGACGGCGCGCGCTGCATCCGGTCCGCTCGGCGCCGAGACCTTGGCGAGAATTGTCCCTTCGGCGGAGACGCGGGCGGCACGGATGTTGGTGCCGCCGATGTCGATGCCGATCGCCGCCATCGTCGTCGGTCCTCAGGCGGCGTTGCGGACGGTACGGTAGCGGGCGATGACCGCCTGGATCTCCCTCAGCCGGGAGACGGCGACCGTCTCCAGCCTCTCCTTCGTCACGGCGCGGTCGAGCGAGATGCAGTCCTTCCACAGCGAGCGGCCGGCGATGACGCCGGAGGCGCCGTTGCGCATGGCGATCTCGACCTGGCCGAGGAAAGTTTCGTGGTCGACGCCGGCCGAGAGCACCGCCCAGGGCACGTCGCCGGCCAGATGCGTCACGGCGGCGCAGGCCTCCGGCGTGCCGGGATAGGGGATCTTCAGCACCTTCGCGCCGCAGTCGAGCGAGAGCCGCACGCCGTCCTCGATCAGGCTTGGAACCTTCGCCTTGTAGTCGTCCTTGGTCTCGCCCTCGACCTGGTAGGTCAGAAACTCGACGACGAGCAGCAGGTCCTCGGCGTCGAAATCGGCGATGCACCGGCGCAGGATGTCGAGATTGTGGCTGTTGGCCGCCGGCAGGTCGCCGCGCAGGTAGACCATGATCTTGCCGCCGGTGCCGCCCAGTTCGCGCACCTTGCGCGCCGTGATGCCGGGCACGAGTTTCGAGAGGCGGTAGCCCTCGGGCGAGGTGTCCCAGCCGGACGCGTCGAGGCCGATCAGGAGCGCGGTGTCGCGGGCGATCAGGCCGTCGTCGACGAGTTTCGGGACGGCGCATACCGGATCGACGAGCACGCAGGAAGCCTTGCTCGCCAGATAGCGGGTGATGTCGGCCTTGGTGTCGCCGAGCATGTCGTTGGAGATCCTCGCCTGTTCCTCCGGATCGGAGGAGAGCAGCGTGCGCATGCTGCCGCGCTGGTCGCAGGCGATCACCATCATCGCGCCGTCCGCGCCGCAGATCTGCTGGTAGCCGCGTCGTTCGGCCGTCGTCATCCGTGCCATTGTTCCGTTCCTGGTCTCTCGGCCCGGGAGAGGCCGGGCATCCTTGATCCGGCCGGCGCGCGATCCGCACCCGTCTGCCGGTCTTCCTGTCATCGTGCAAGGCCTCGCCGGGGTCGCGTTGCGCGTCCCGCAGGGCATGCCCCCTCAGTGTCGCGTCCGGGCCCGCCGATGAGCGGCCGCCGGAAATGCGCGAAAACGCGCCGGCCATCCTTGCGCCGCATTGCGGTTTTGGGAATTCTGGGGGACAAAGGCCCTGCCGATGGCGATGATGTAACACATTGCAGAAAGGAATTGCAAGCTGTCCGTGCCGCCCAGCCAGGAAAATGCCGCCTCGCGCGCCATGCTGCACATGGTCGCCAAGCTGCACTACGAGGCGGAGATGTCGCAGGTCGACATCGCCCGGCGCCTCGGCGTCTCGACGGCGACGATCTCGCGCATGCTGCAGAAGGCGCGCGCGGTCGGCATCGTCCGCATCGAGGTGATCGATCTGGCGTTGCCGGAGGAGATCAGCGACGAGCTGGTCGCGCGGCTCGGGCTCAGGAAGGCGTCGGTGGTCGATCTGCCGCAGGCGGGCGGTCTCGGGGCGCTCGGGGCGCCCGTCTCACAGATGTTGCGGGACGCGGGACTGTCGGCCGGTTCGGTGCTCGGCATCGGCTGGGGCAGGGCGGTGCGCGAGACGGTGCTCGCCGGACTGCCGCGCCTGCCCGGCATCGTCACCGTGCCGATGACGGGCGGGATGCAGATGGCCGCCGCCCATTTCCAGATCAACGAATTCGTACGGCTCGCCGCCGAGCAGACCGGCGGCACGCCGCATTTCCTGCATGCACCCTACATGTCCTCGCCCGAGCTGCGCGAGGCCTTTCTCGCCGATGCGAGCGTCAGGGAGACGCTGTCGCTGTGGGACCGGCTCGATGCGGCGATCGTCGGCGTCGGCCTGACCCATGCGGTCAATCCGCCGGAGGCGAGCGCGGCGACGCCGGGCGAGCAGGCGCTGAAGCGGGCGAAGGGCGACGTCATCCGCCATTACGTCGACGAGGACGGCGCGATCCTCACCTGGGAGGGGCAGGCGGCGATGATCGCCGCCTCGCCCGAGCAGCTGCGCCGCACGCCGCTCGTCATCGCCGTCGCGGCGACGCCGGAGAAGGCGGCGGGCATCATCGGCGCGGTGCGTTCGGGCATGGTGAACGCGCTCGTCACCGATGCGGCGACGGCCCGCGCCATCCTTGACCGGCTGGCGCCGCCGGAGGCGAAATCCGCCTGAAACGGCTTGCTTTTCCGTGCCTTCCGCCGATACATCTGTGCCCGTCCATCCATCGGAGCATCAGGCCGTGAAGACCCATCTGTCCGTCAACGTCAATGCCGTCGCCCAGCTGCGCAACCGGCGCGATCTGCCCTGGCCGAGCGTGACCGGCATTTCGCGGCTGGTGCTCGAGGCCGGCGCCGACGGGATCACGGTGCATCCGCGCCCGGATGAGCGGCATGTGCGCCGCACCGATGTCTTCGAGCTCGAGGCGATGCTGCGCGGCGACTTTCCCGGCATCGAATACAATATCGAGGGCTATCCGAGCGCCGATTTCCTCGATCTCGTCGAGCAGGCGAAGCCCGATCAGGTGACCTTCGTGCCGGACAGTCCCGAGCAGGCGACGTCCGACCATGGCTGGGACGTCGCCGCCAACCGCGCCATCCTGATCCCGGCCGTCGACCGGATGAAGGCGCTCGGCATCCGCGTCTCGCTGTTCATCGACGAGGATCCCGCCGTGCCGCCGCTCGCCCGCGAGGTCGGGGCCGACCGGGTCGAGCTCTACACCGCCCCCTATGGCGGCGCCTTCACGCCCGAGGCGATCCGCCCGCATATCGAGGCGCTGACGAAGACGGCCGACGCGGCCCTGTCGGCCGGTCTCGCCGTCAATGCGGGGCACGACCTGACGATGCAGAACCTTCCCGGCCTGAAGGCGGCGATCCCCGACCTTGCCGAGGTCTCGATCGGCCATGCGCTGACCGCCGACGCGCTGCTGGTGGGCTTCCCGGCGGCGGTGAAGGGGTATCTCGCCGCGCTCGGACGCTGATTTCCGGGGCAGCCCGAGCGCGAGCGCTCAGTCGGCGGGAATGTCGAAGCGCGGCGCCAGGATCTGTTGCAGCCCGTCCACCGGCTCGCCGCCGATCTGGCGCAAAAGCAGCGTGCCCATCGCCTCGCCGGCGGCGGCCAGATCCTCGTAGATCGTCTCGACGCCCGGGTGGATTTCGCTGAGCAGGCGCGAGGTTTGCTTGGCGATGATGTCGAATTCCCGGCCGAGGCCCATGCCGAGATCGCCGATGCCGGCGATCGCGGCCAGCGCCGAGACCTCGCCGCCGCAGACCAGCGCGTCCGGCGGATCGAGGCCGGCAAGGCGCTGCTTGACGAAGGCGCGGATCGCGCCGGCCGGACTGTCGAGCGTCACCGCCTCGGCGATCTCGTGCGAAACGCCCGCCTCGCGCACCGCGCGCATGAAACCGTGCATCAGGTGCTGGCCGAACATCAGCCGTGTCGGCGGCAGGATGATCATGATCTTGCGCCGCCCCCGGCCGATCAGGCGGCGTGTCGCCTCGTAGGCGAAGGCGGAATTGTCGAAATCGACCAAAGCATGGGGCGTGGTGAACTCGGTGCGCCCGTGGGTGACGAAGGGAAAGCCGCGCTCAAGCAGGAGGCGCACCCGTGCATCGAAGTGCTCGGTCCGGGTGAAGATGACGCCGTCGGCCAGCCGGTTGCGCAGGATGAAGGCGAGCGGATCGGTCGGCCCGTCCGAGGGGAAATTCGGCGTGACGATCAGGTGGTAGGGCGTGCCGCCGAGCGCGCGCGTCAGGCCCTGCAGCATCGAGGTGCCGAAGCCGAGGATTTCCTCATGCGCGTCGAGCAGCAGGCTGATGACGTTGGTGCGCCCGGTCCGCAGGCGCTGGGCGGCGCGGTCTGGCATGTAGCCGACCTCCTCGGCGACCCTGCGCACGAGGTCGCGGGTCTCCTGGGCGAGCTGCGGCGCATTGGCGAGCGCGCGCGAGACGGTCGGCACCGCAAGGCCGGTGAGGGCGGCGATGGTGCGTAGCGTCGGCTTGCCGCCGGCCTCGACCATCGTCGTCTCAAAGGATCTCCTGGATTTTGGCGCTCGCGTCACGCTGTCCTCTCTCGGGCTCGGCTGCGGCAGGCTAGCGCGCCGGCGGCAAATTGCAAACGTTTTAAATATTGCGCCGCACACGGTCGGTATAGCGGAAGATATCCAAGAACATCCTTTTAAAACAGTTATTTGTAATGATTAAAGGAAATCCGTTGACCGGTCTCTTGACAGGTTCGGCGTTTATAACGTTTTAATTGCCCTCGCATGAGGAGGACATGCGTTCCCGTCTGTCAGACGCGTGATTCGTGCCGCGGGGGATGCTGAACAGCGCGGGGACATGTGTTCCGAAGCAAGAAATTTTTTTCTGGAAGAAATTGCGCTTGACGGAGCGATGCCGTCGCCGCGATGATGTGCGTACCCGGCGCTATGGAGGTGGAGCCGGCCCGATTTCCGAACATGCTCTCAGAGGGAGGAGAACCACATGGAGCGCCGTTCACTGCTCAAGGCCGCCGCGGCCTTGCCGCTGATCACAACCGTGTCGATGGCCGGCCAGGCCGTCGCGCAGGACAAGAAATTTACGATCGCCCTGATTCCGGGGCTGACCACCGACGCCTTCTACATCACCATGCGCAAGGGCGCGGAAGCCGCTGCCAAGGCTGTCGGCGCCGATCTCGTCTTCCAGGGTGCGCCCGACTTCAACCCGGTGACGCAGGTCCCTGTGCTGGACGCGGTCATCGCCAAGAAGCCGGATGCGATCCTGATCGCGCCGACCGACAAGGACCAGCTGATCCAGCCGCTGAAGAAGGCGGCCGATGCCGGCATCCCGGTCATCACCGTCGACACCTTCATCGGCTCGGGCGTCTACCAGACCGGTGCCGGCGACGCCGACTTCCCGCTCGCCTATATCGCCTCCGACAACGTACTCGGCGGCGAGATGGCGGCCCGCGCCCTGTCGACCGCCGTCGGCGGCAAGGGCAAGGTCTATGTCTCGAACGTCAAGCCGGGCATCTCGACGACCGACCAGCGCGAGGAGGGCTTCAAGAAAGAGCTCGCCGCCAACCATCCGGGCATCGAGGTTCTGGAGACCCAGTACAACGAGAACGACGCGAACAAGGCGGCCTCTCAGTTGCAGGCCGTCTTCGCCCGCAATTACGACCTCGTCGGCGTGTTCGGCGCCAACCTGTTCTCGGCGCTCGGTGCCGCGAACGGCGTGCAGCAGGCCGGCCAGAGCGGCAAGATCCGCGTCGTCGCCTTCGACGCGCCGACCAGCATCGTCGACAACATCAACACCGGCCTCGTCGACGTCGCGATCGCGCAGCATCCGGCCGAGATCGGCTATTTCGGCGTGATGTCGGCCTATGCCCACCTGACCGGCAACTCGATCCCGACGGCAATCGGCACCGGCTTCACGGTGATCGACAAGGGCAATGTCGCCGATCCGAACGTGGCGAAGTACATCTATTCGGATTGATCCTGACCATGGCCGGCGTCCCGCGACGGACGCCGGCCATGGCCTCGCCGAGGCCGTTTCCGCCTTCGTGAACATCTTGAAGGGCCTGTCGCGGCGGGACGCCGCGCATGCCGTCACATTTCCGGACGAGCCATGACAAGCACCGCTGCCGAGCCGCCGAAGGCGGAGACCGCAAGGACGGAGGCGCATGTCGCCCCGCAGGCCGACCATGCCGACCAGACGAAGACCCTGATCGCGCGCATCGCGCAGTTGCGGGCCTGGCTGTTCCTCGCGGCCCTCGTCGTGATCTTCGAGATCTGGGCCCGCGCCGCCTTCGGCGCCACCTTTGTCTTTTCCTCCTTCAACTGGCAGTCGATCGCCATCTTCGCCGTCGCGCCGCTGCTGCTCGCCGTCGGGCAGACCTTCGTCATCATCTCCGGCGGCATCGATCTGTCGCTCGGCTTCATCATGGGGCTCGCCGCCGTCGTCGCCGCGCACATGACCAATGTCGCCGGCCTCTATATGCCGCTGCCGATGGCCATGCTGTTCGGCATCCTGGTCGCTATGCTGGTCGCGACCATTCCCGGCATGATCAACGGCCTGCTGATCTCGCGCCTGAAGGTGCCCCCCTTCATCGGGACGCTCGGCATGTTCGGCGTGGCGCGCGGCACCGCCTTCCTGCTCGCCGGCGGCACGACGGTGCCGGTGAAGAACGAATATTTCGCCATGCTCGGCAACGGCCGTTTCCTCGGCGTGCCGTATCTCGTCATCGTCACCGCGCTCTTCGTGCTCGTCATGCATTACCTGCTCAGCCAGACACGCTTCGGCCAGCACAATTACGCGATCGGCGCCAACCAGCAGGCGGCGCGCCGGGCCGGCATCGACATCAAGCGTCACCTGCTGAGGCTCTACGTTCTCTCCGCCGTCTGTGCCGGCCTCGGCGGCGCGCTCTATGCCGCCCGCTTCACCGCCGGCGCGGCGCAGGCGGGCGAGCCGCTGCTGCTTGACTGCGTCGCGGCGGTCGTCATCGGCGGCGCCAGCCTCTTCGGCGGTTCCGGCTCGATCCTCGGCACCGTCGCCGGCGCGCTCGTCATCGCCGTCATCCAGTACGGCCTGGTTTTCCTCGACGTCGAACCCTTCTGGCAGTTCATCGCCGTCGGCGTCGTCATCATCATTTCCGTTCTCATCGACCAGGCGCAGCGCCGGTTCAGCGGAGCCAAGCAAGATGAATAGTTCCGTCACGCCGCTGCTCGAGGTCCGCAACCTTTCCCGTCATTTCGGCGCGGTGCGCGCGCTCGACGACTGCTCGATGGTCGTGCGTCCCGGCGAGGTCGTGGCGCTCGCCGGCGACAACGGCGCCGGCAAGACGACGATGATCAAGGCGATCTCCGGCGTCTATCCGCCGACATCGGGCGAGATCCTGATCGAGGGCCAGCCGGTCACCTTCTCCTCGCCGCAGGACGCGCGCGAGAAGGGCATCGAGACGATCTACCAGGATCTGGCGCTCGCCGACAATCTGACGATCGGCGCCAACATCTTCCTCGGCCGCGAGCCGATGAAGAAGGTCTTCGGCTTCCTGCCCGTCATCGACCGCAAGGCGATGGCCGAGGCCGCGCGCCAGACGATGGCGATGCTCGACTTCCATGTGAAGCGGCTCGACGCGCCGGTCAGCAATTTCTCCGGCGGCCAGCGCCAGGCGGTCGCCATCGGCCGCGCCGTCTACTGGAACGCGCGCATCCTGATCATGGACGAGCCGACCGCCGCGCTCGGCGTGCCGGAACAGCGCAAGGTCGTCTCGCTGATCAAGTCGCTGAAGGCGCAGGGGCGCGGCGTCGTCTTCATTTCCCACAACCTTCAGGACATTTTCGCCGTGTCCGACCGGATCGTCGTGCTTCGGCGCGGCATCGTCGCCGGCGAGCGCAACATCTCCGAGACCACCCATGACGAGGTCGTCAAGCTGATGATCGGCGGCTGAGCCGTCTCAGCGCCGCAGCGTCAGGCCGACGCCGATGCGGGCGACGTCGCTCGCCGAGCCACCGGAGGGCTTGGTGCGCTCGAAGGAGACGTCACCGGTCAGCGCCAAATAGCGGTTGAGGTCCCAGGTGAGGCCGGCGCCGACCGACCAGACCGTTTCGTCGGCAAGCGTGCCGCCCGAGGGATAATCGCGGAAGGTGAAGCTGTTGGTCAGCCGGGCGACGAGCGCGGAGCGCAGCTCGTGCGCGAGGCCGCTGCGCAGCGTATAGGCGAGCGCGCCGCTTTCGCCCGCCGTCGTCGACGGCTCCACCGCTGTGATCAGGTTCAGCGACAGGTCCGTACCCCGGCGCGGCGACCAGTCGATGCGGCTGTCGAAGGTCAGGCCTTTCAGGTCCTTCAGCCGCGCATCCTCGAAGCGGACCGTCTCGTAGCCGAGCGCGAATTCGCCGCGCAGCTTCTCGCCGAGGTCGATCTCTACGCCGCCGCGCCCGGCATAGGTCCGGTAGGAGCGCTCGAAGCCGAGCGCGTCGCGGCGAAGGTCGTAGCGCGACGCACCGAGGGAGGCTTCGAGGAAGGGGATGAGGGCGGGCGAGATCTCGTAGCCGATCCGGCCGCGCAGCGTCCCCGTGGCCCGGTCGCGGTCGGCGAGCGACAGGGTCGAGCCGTCGGAGAGCTTCGCATTGCCATAGAGGGAACGCTCGAAATCGACGCCGGCCGTGCCGCGCAGCAGGCCGAAGTCGCGGGTGATGTCGGCGCCGAGGCTGTAGGTGTGGATGCCGGACTGGACGCTGGCGCCGGAAATCGCGTTCGGATCGGTCGAATCCTCGCGCTCGAAATCGTAGCCGGCCTTCAGCGTCGCCGTCGTGTCGCGGCTGATGTCGAGGCGCAGCGCCGCGTCGATGCTGGCGCGCGGATCGGTCTCGCCCCTGCCGGCGACATTGCGCTGGTAGAAGCCCTCGCCGGTGACGGAAAGCGCGTGGCGCGACCAGTCAGAGGTGAGCGTGCCCTTGAGGCCGGTTTCGAGATAGCTGCGGCTCGTGCGCGAACCGCCGCTGCGCCGGCTTTCGTGATTGACGGTCTGGCTCAGCGACGGCTTCAGCGTGAAGCTGCCGAGGCGGATGCCGGGGGCGTCGCTGCCATCGTCGCCGAAGCGCGGGCGCAGGCCGTCGACCGTGCCTTCCGCCCGGTTGATGCGGCCGACATCCTCCGGCAGCAGGTCGACATCAAGGCCGTCGTCGGCGGGGATCGCCGCCGTTGCGGCGGTCTCCTCCACCGGGCCGCGCAACGTATCCTCGCCGGCGGAGAGCGGCGTGGCGGCGACGCTGCCGGTCGTGCCGTCAACGCTCTGGGCAAGGGCGTCCGGGACCGGCCCGAGCGCGCAGCCGGCGGCGACGAGCAGCCATGCCGCCCGGGCGGGACGGCGGCTGTGCCGGTCCAACCTGCCTGAATCTGCTGGCGCCATGTGCCGAATGCCCCTGCGAAAGATTGCCCGAATGTAAACCGTCGTGGTTAACCAATCCTTTCGGAGAGGGCGGCAGCAGGGCGACCAGCGGGGAAAATGCGGTCCGGATCAGAGGTTTGCCGGCTCGACCTGCAGATGCGGCCCCTTGCCGGAGACGACGCGCACGCGGGTGCCCGCTGGCAGGTCCGGCCCCTCGACGATCCAGACCGAATCGTCGAGGCGAATGCGGCCGCGCCCCTCGGCCAGCGGTTCGCCGAGCACGGCGGTGCGGCCGACGAGGCTGTCGGCGCGGCGGTTGAGAAAGGGCTCGTCGGTCGCCGTCGTGTCGCGCGCCATCAGCCGGCGGGCGACCAGCGTGGTCGCGACGGCGAGCAGGGCGAAGACGAGGAGCTGCACCTGCCAGCTCCAGAGGCCGGCATCCCAGAGCATCAGCGAGAGGACGCCGACGAGGATGGCGGCGATGCCGATCCAGATCAGGAAGACGCCGGGCACGACGATCTCGGCGGCGAGCAGCACGAGGCCGAGCACCCACCAGGTCCAGGGGCCGAGTTCGAGAGCGATCCGTTCGACCATGTCAGGCGCCCGACTGCGTCGGGTCGATCGGCCGGCGTATCTCGGGCGTGGCCGCGGCCCGGCGCCTTGTCTGCGCTGCCGGCGCATCGCCGTCGAACACTTCCCGGGCGATGGCGGCAATGCCGCCGAGCGAGCCGATCAGCGAGGACGCCTCGACCGGCATCAGCACCACCTTGCTGTTCGGCGCGCTGCCGATCGCCGACAGCGTTTCGGCATATTTCTGCGCGACGAAGTAGTTGATCGCCTGCACGTCGCCGTCGACGATCGCCTCGGAGACCATGCGCGTCGCCTTGGCTTCCGCTTCGGCCAGCCGCTCGCGTGCCTCGGCGTCGCGGAAGGCGGCCTCGCGCTGGCCTTCGGCCTGGAGGATCGCCGACTGCTTGGCGCCCTCGGCCCGCAGGATCTGCGCATTGCGCGCGCCCTCGGCTTCGAGCACTAGCGCACGCTTCTCGCGCTCGGCCTTCATCTGCCGCGCCATGGCGTCGACCAGATCCTTCGGCGGCTGGATGTCCTTGATCTCGACGCGGGTGATCTTGATGCCCCACGGGTTCGCCGCATCGTCGACGACATGCAGCAGCCGGTCGTTGATCGCCTCGCGGTTCGAGAGAAGTTCATCGAGGTCCATCGAGCCCATGACCGAGCGGATGTTGGTCATGGTCAGGTTGAGGATGGCATTCTGCAGGTCGGAGACCTGATAGGCGGCCTGGGCCGGGTTCAGCACTTGGTAGAAGGCGACGGCATCGGCGGAGACGCTGGCATTGTCGCGGGTGATCACCTCCTGCGTCGGCACGTCGAGCACCTGTTCCATCACGTTCATCTTGGCGCCGATGCGGTCGATGAAGGGGACGATGAGGTTGAGGCCCGGCTCAAGCGTCCGGGTGTAGCGGCCGAAGCGCTCGACGGTGAAGCGAAAGCCCTGCGGCACCGTCTTGATGCCGGCGAAGAGCACGAGGACGACGACGACGACAAAGGCGATGACGACGATGTCGAGTCCGGCAAACGGCATGGTCTTTCCCTTCTTCCACGGGAGTCGCTGGCAGCACCAATCGAGGATCTGCCAGGCTCGTTCTGAACCGGACAGACCCTATCGTCTTTTGTTGTCGTTTGTCTTCCCGGGATAAACGGATCTCCCGTATCTCCGGCACACGCTAGGGACAGAACGGTCCGGCCGGCCGGATTATTTCCTGTCCTTCCGGGAAATTTCGCGCCTGCTGCCTTTTTACACCCAGCCTTGCAGTTCGCGGCGCACGACATGTTCGAGCACGCGCATCCCGTCCGGCCCGTCGTTGAGGCAGGGGATATGGGTGAATTTCTCCCCGCCGGCATGATGGAAGGTCTCTCCGGCGGCGACCGCGATCTCCTCCAGCGTCTCGAGACAGTCCGAAACGAAGCCGGGATTGATGACGGCGATGCGCTTCACCCCGTCCGTTGCGAGTTTCTCCACCGTCTTGTCGGTGTAGGGCTGCAGCCACTCCTCCGGCCCGAAGCGCGACTGGAAGGTGACCATCAGCTTTTCCTTCGTCCAGCCGAGCCGCTCGCGCAGGAGCCGCGCCGTCTTCATGCACTGGCAGTGATAGGGATCGCCCTTGGTGAAATAGGATTTCGGAATGCCATGGAACGAGGTCAGCACCACCTCCGGCTCCCAGTCGAGCGTGGCGAGGTGGGCGGTGATCGATCTCGCCAGCGCGTCGATATAGACGGGATCGTCGTGATAGGGCGGCACGGTGCGCAGCGCCGGCTGCCAGCGCATTTTCAGAAGCGCCTCGAAGGCCTTGTCGTTGACGGTGGCGGTCGTCGCCGCCGCATATTGCGGATAGAGCGGGAAGAGCAGGATGCGCTCGCATCCCGCCTTGTGCAGGGCGTCGATCCGCGACGCGATCGAGGGCTGGCCGTAGCGCATCGCCCAGTCGACGACGACATGGGGATGGCCGGCGAGCGACGCCGCCATCTTCTCCGCCTGGCTGCGGGTATGGGTGCGCAGGTAGCTCTCGTTCCGGTCGGTGTTCCAGATCGACTGGTAGGCCTTGCCGACCTTGGCGGGTCGGGTGCGAAGCACGATGCCGAAAAGGATCGGATACCAGAGATATTTCGGCCATTCGATGACACGGCCGTCGGTCAGGAATTCGCGCAGGTAGCGCCGCATCGACACGGGGTCGGTTCCGTCCGGCGTGCCGAGGTTGACGAGCAGCACGCCGACCTTGCCGAAGGCGACGGGCGGGTGGTTGACGGCGATCATCTCGGCATTCGGCTGCATGGCGGGCTTCCGGTGGTGGACGGGGTTCGCCGCCTTCTACGTGCGATGGCGGCGGCGGTTTATGCTATCTAGAAAGAAAAACCGGCGCGGGAAACCCCGCGCCGGCCGAAGCGGCGGGACATAATGTCCCGGAAAAAGCCCCGTCGACAAAACCCGTCGACAAACCCCGTCACCGTGCCGGGATGTCGAGTTCCGCGCCGATCGGCAGGCGGCGCGGTTCCGGCTTGCCGTTCGCCTCCGAGATCGTCGGCCAGAGCGTGCCGTCGCCATAGAAGCGGACGGCGAGATCCCAGAGCGTATCGCCGGCAGCGATGACATGCTTCAGGTCGGCCGGCTGGTCCGCCGTGGCGGTGTCGGCCGCAGGCTCCGTCGTCGGGCTTGCCGCCTGCGGCTCGGTGGTGGTCGCCTGCGGCTCGGTGGTGGTCGCCTGCGGCTCGGTGGTGGTCGCCTGCGGCTCGGTGGTGGTGGTCGCGGCCGGAGGCGTTGCCGCCTCGCCGGCGGGCGTTGTGGCCGAGGGGTCCGCGGTCTGAGGCTCCGGCGTCGACGGTGCGGTCGTCGACGGGGTCGCGGCTGCCGGCTCCTCGGTTGCTGGGCTTGCGGTCCCGGGCTCGGGCGCCATTTCCGCCGGCGTGTCGGCCGCGCCTGCCTCCGGTGCCGTCGCCGGCGCGGTCGCCTCGTCGTTCGACGGTGCGGCTGCGGGCTCGGACGTCGCAGGCGCTTCCGTCACGGGCGTGCTCGCCTCGGCCGCGGCCTCGGGCGTCATTTCCGCCGCCGGCGTCGTCGATTCCTTCACTTCCGTGATGCGGCTGTCGGTGAAGGGCTTGTAGGGAGTGTGCGCCGTCAGGTAGTCGGCGACGGCGATCTCGAGGCTCGGGCCATAGTCATAGGCGTTGCGGGCCTTTTCCGCGAACACCGAGAAGCCGTCGCCGCCCGAGCGGAGGTAGTTGTTGGCGGCGACGCCGTAGGTCTTGGCCGGATCGAGCGGCACGAAGCCGTCGCCTTCGCTGACTTCGACCGACAGGATGCGCCCGCCGGCGGGCTTCGACCGGTCGAAGGAATATTTGAGCCCCGCCACCTGCAGGAAGCGCCCGGCGCCCTCGTCGATCTGGCTGACACCATTTTCAAGCGCCGCGATGATGTCCGCGCCGGTCAGCTGGAAGGTCGCGACCGTGTTCTGGAAGGGCAGCACGGTCAGCACCTCGCCCATCGACACGTCGCCCGCATCGATCGAGGCGCGCAGGCCGCCGCCATTGGCGAAGGCGATGGTGATTCCCTGGCCCTTGACGCGGTCGAGCGTCGCGTCGGCGACGAGGTTGCCCATCTCGCATTCCTGCGCGCGGCAGGTGTCGCGCCCGCCGTCGATCGGCGCCTCGCTGCGGCCGATGACTTTTGCGCGCAGCGCCTCGATCGGCTTGCCGAGCTCGGCAATGCGGGCGAGCACCGCCTCGTCCGGCGTCACCGACCCGTCGACCAGGATCGGCGCGCCGGTCGCCGCCTTCACCACGCCGGCGTCGTCGAAGGTGACGACGAGGTCGCCCAGATACTTGCCATAGGCGCCGGCCTGCACCACCGGCACCTTGTAGCCGCCGGGATTGTCGACCATCGTCGGATAGGGGCCTTCCGCCTTCTCGTCCGTGTTGGAGAGCAGGCTGTGCGAATGGCCGCCGACGACCACGTCGACGTCGGGGATCTTCGCGATCGCCGCGAGGTCGCGCGGATAGCCGACATGGGTCAGCGCGACGATCTTGTTGGCGCCCTGCTTCTTCACCTCTTCGATCGCGGCGGTGATCGAAGCGACGTCGTCGCCGATCAGCACGTTCGGTCCGGGCGAGGCGAGTTCCGGCGTGTCGTTGGCGACCGCGCCGACGATGCCGATCTTTTCTCCGCCGACATCGAGGATGACGAAAGGCTTGACCCGGTCGCCGAGCTTCGATTCGTAGCCGGCCAGCACATTGGCGGTGACGACGGGGAAGGCGACCTTGTCGAGGAAGCCGGCCAGGCCGTCCTCGCTGTCGTCGAATTCGTGGTTGCCGACGGTCATCGCGTCGAACTTCATCAGGTTGAGGAATTCGGCCTCCGCCACGCCCTTGTAGGTCGTGTAGAACAGCGATCCTTGGAAATTGTCGCCGCCGTTCAGGAGAAGCACGTTCTTGCCGGAAAGTGCGGCGCGGCGTTGGTCGATCAGCGTCTTCAGCCGCGCGGCGCCGCCGAAGCACGCGTTCTTGCCTTCCTCCTCGGCCGAGCAGGTCGAATCGTACGTGTTGATCGACTCGATGCGCGAATGGAAGTCGTTGATGTGCAGGATGTTGAGCTCGTAGTCCGCAAGCGCGGTGCCGGCGGAAAGGGCGAGCGCGAACGCGCCGATCAATCCGGATGCGAAACTTCTGGCCATGACTGTCTCCGATGGTTGGGCCCAAGGCAGGCGCGCGGGCCGGGCCGGTCGCGCCTGCTTCGTAACGGACTATCTATGCGGCGCCGGCCATCGGACAAGGCCTTGCGAAAAGGGCGGAAAGCCCCGGCGACGGCTACGCCCGGCGCGCCAGCGAGAACTGGGCGCCGGCGGCCGTCGTACAGTTCAATTGTGACGCGGTGACGAGCTGGCAGGCGACCTTCTGCTGCGTCTTGCGCACGAGCGAGGTCATGTTGATCTCGACGAGCTGTGGCGACACATGGATGTAGTTGCCGGAGGCAAGCAGCTGGTTGGTGTCGGTGGTGCGGGTGTTGAAGGTGCCGCCGGCAAAGGTCGAGACGATGCCGTTCGGGTCGACCCAGGACCCCTCGACCGTCGGCGCGGCGCGCACCGGCGCCGGGCGGTCGATCTCGCGGATCGGCGCCGACTGGCAGGCGGCAAGGCTGCCGGCGGCGGCAAGAACGGTGAGCACGGCGAAAGGCTTCATGAACGCATCCCTGGACTGTCTGTCGCGGCCGGCCGTCGCAACGGTTGCCGGCCGAGGTGTCGAAACCATGCCGCGATCGCGCCCCGAAAGCAAGGGCGCGGCGCGCAACGGCGGGGTCCGTCCCCGAACGGCAAAACGCCCGGCCGGGCCGGGCGTTTCCAAAACGGCGGGTCGATGCGCGATCAACGCACCAGGATGTTGCGGAACTGCCACGGATCCTTCTCGTCGATGTCCTCCGGGAACAGGCCCGGGCGACCTTCGAGCGGGGTCCAGTCGGTATAGTGTCCCTCGACCGGGCCCAGATAGGGGCGCTGGACCTCGAGGCAGCGCCGGTAGTCCATTTCGTCGGCCTCGACGATGCCGGCCTTCGGATTCTCCAGCGCCCAGACCATGCCGGCGAGCACGGCCGAGGTCACCTGCAGGCCGGTCGCGTTCTGGTAGGGGGCGATGCGGCGGGTTTCCTCCAGCGACAGGCGCGATCCGTACCAGTAGGCATTCTTGTCATGGCCGTAGAGCAGCACGCCGAGCTCGTCGATGCCGTCGACCAGCTCGTGCTCGTCGAGCACGTGGAGCACCGGCTGCGCCTTGCCGCCATTGCCGAACATTTCATGCAGCGACAGCACGGCGTCATTGGCCGGATGATAGGCGTAATGGCAGGTCGGACGGTAGCTGGCGTCGCCGTCCTTGTCGTGGACGGTAAAGTAGTCGGCGATCGAGATCGACTCGTTGTGGGTGACGAGGAAGCCGTATTGCGGGCCGGGCGTCGGGCACCAGGTGCGCACGCGGGTGTTGGCGCCGGGCTGTTCCAGATAGATCGCAGCCTTGCAGCCCTTCTTGTGCTCCTTGGCGTTCTTCGGCTTCCAGGTCTCGTGCGTGCCCCAGCCGAGTTCGGAGGGCTGCAGGCCTTCGGAGATGAAGCCCTCGACCGACCAGGTGTTCCAGAAGACGTCGAGCGGCTTCGGGTTGATCGTGCGCTGGGTGTCGCGCTCGGCAATGTGGATGCCCTTGACGCCGACCTTCTTCATCAGCTTCGCCCAGCCTTCGCGGTCTTCCTGGGCCGGCTCGTCGAATTTCAGTTCGAGGTCGGTGGCGAGGTTGACCAGCGCCTGCTTGACGAACCAGGAGACCATGCCCGGATTGGCGCCGCAGCAGGAGACGGCGGTGGTGCCGCCCGGATGCTTCTTCTTCTCGTGGCGCACGGTCTCGCGGAGCGCATAGTTGGTGCGCTCGGCGTTCTTCATGTCCTTGTCGAAGTAGAAGCCGAGCCAGGGCTCGACGACCGTGTCGATGTAGAGCACGTCCAGCTTGCGGCAGAACTTCATCAGGTCGAGCGAGGAGGTGTCGACCGAGAGGTTGACGCAGAAGCCCTGGCCCTCGCCTTCGGTCAGCAGCGGCTCGAGCAGGTCCTTGTAGTTGTCCTTCGTCACGTGGGCGCGGATGTGGCGCACGCCGTGGCGTTCGAGGATCTCGGTGTCGGCGGCGTCCTCGCGCGGATCGATGACGACCATCCGGCTCTTGTCGTAGGTGAAATGCCGTTCGATGAGCGGCAGCGTGCCGCGGCCGATCGAGCCGAAGCCGATCATCACGACCGGGCCGGTGATTTCGCCATATACCGGATAGGTGGTCTCGTTCATTTTCTGCCGGATCTCCGTTCCATTGTCTGAAGCCATGCTGGGCATGCGGTTTCGTTCGCGAAGGGCTAGAGCACAGATTGCTGTCACAATAAAGGCCCGGCCGGTGGCGATCGGCGGCTCAGGCCGAAACGAGGCGTGCCGGGATCAGCCCGCGCAGCGAGTTTCCGACGAAAAGCCGGCCGCCGGCAAGGTCGCCCGGCAGGATGCGTCCGGTGCGGGCGCGCCGCGCGCAGATGAGCTCGGTGCGTAAGACGCCCGCGAGCAGGCCGCAGGCGATCGGCGGCGTTTTGAGCCATCCGGAGCCGTCGTCGAGGAAGACCGAGGTGATCGTGCCCTCGCAGACCTCGCCGCGCTCGTTGAGGAGGATCATCTCGTCGGCCTCCGATGCCGGCCGCTCGGCGCGCGCGCGCTCATAGACGGCGCGGCGCGTGGTCTTGTGGCGGAGCAGCCGGTCGCCGGAACCGAGCCTCGTCTGCGCGATCGCCACGCTCCACGCCGCATCGCCGGTAAGCGGCGTGAAGGGTGCGCTGGTCACAGCGATGGCGCCCTCGCGCGACAGGGTGAGCCGCACGCGCAGTTCCTCTCCGCCCCTATCGGCCGTGCCCTGCCACAGTGCGGCGACCGGGAGGCCGAGCGCTTCCGCAAGCCGCGCCTCGGCCGCCTCGGCTTCTTCAAAGCCGAGCCGTCTCGCCGACCGCCGCAGCCGTTCGAGATGCAGCCGCAGCCGGACGATGCCGGCGTCCGGCGAGAACCGCATCGTCTCGATCAGGTCGAAGGCGGTCATGGCGCGATCGTCGCGTCACCGACGGCGAAGCGCGCCTTCAGCAGGCATTCCGCATATTCCGCCCGCGCGTCGGAATCGAAGACGATGCCGCCGCCGACATTGAAGACGGCACGCCCGTCGTCAAACAGCGAGATCGTGCGGATGGCGACGGAAAAGCGCATGCGCCCGTCCGGCGCGATGACGCCGATCGCGCCGCAATAGGCGTCGCGCGGACCCTCTTCCAGCGCGTGCAGAATCTCCATCGCCCGCATCTTCGGCGCGCCGGTGACGGAGCCGCAGGGAAAGAGCGCGCGGAAGATGTCGGTGATGCCGACGCCGTCCTCGAGACGGGCGCGGACATGGCTGACCATCTGGTGCACGGTCGGATAGGCCTCGACGGCAAAGAGCGCCGGCACGTCGAGCGTCCCGACTTCGCTGATGCGCGAGACATCGTTGCGTAGGAGGTCGACGATCATGCGGTTCTCGGCCTGCGATTTCGGGTCCTCGCGCAGTGCGCGGACGATGCGGACGTCTTCTTCCGGCGTGGCGCCGCGCGGCGCGGTGCCCTTCATCGGATGGGTCTCGATCATGCGCTCGGCGTCGACCGAGAAGAAGAGCTCCGGCGAGCGCGACAGGAGGATCGGGCCGTCCAGGTGGACGAGCGCGCCGTAGCGAACCGGCTGCCGCTCGATCAGCGACCAGAAGGCGGCGCGCGGGTCGCCGGTCCAGCGGGCGTGGACCGGCATGGTCAGGTTCGCCTGGTAGCAGTCGCCCTCGCGCAGGTGGCGGTGCAGCCGGGCGAAACGGCGCTCATAGGCCGGAAAATCCCAGGCGGCGACGGCCTCGGTGAGAAGGGGCGCGTTTTCCGTCCGCTGCCGCGGTTGCGCCAGCGGATGGTCGCCGGCTGCCGGGCCGGAAAAGACGCCGAAGGACATCAGCGGCGTTTCGCGATCGTCGACCGTAAGTGGAGCGAGCTTCGGTTCGAACAGATGCCCGGCCTCGTAGGCCATGAAGCCGGCGATCCATTTTCCCGCATCCCTAGCCGCCTCGATCCGGCGAAGGCCGTCGGCGAAATCCGCGGCGCGGCGCACGGTGACGATTTCCTCCGGCGCGGCGAAAAGCGTCGTCTCGCCGGCGCGGTCGTCGCGGAAGAGCACATAGGGCGGGCTTTCGCGCATGGTCGGCAAGGGTCTCCCGGCCTCTCTCGGATCAGCCTTTATCCAACGCTTCCAGCTCGTCGATCAGCCCTTCTATCATCGACAGGCCCCGGCCCCAGAACGACGGATCGGCGGCATCGAGCCCGAAGGGCGCCAGCACTTGCGAATGGTGCTTCGATCCGCCCGCCTTCAGCAGGTCGAAATACTTCGCCTGAAAGCCCGCCTCGCTGTTCTGGTAGACCGCATAGAGCGAATTGACCAGGCAGTCGCCGAAGGCATAGGCGTAGACGTAGAAGGGCGAATGGATGAAGTGGGGGATGTAGGACCAGTAGGTCTCGTAGCCCTCGCTGATCCGGATCGCCGGCCCGAGGCTCTCTCCCTGAACCGACAGCCAGAGGGCGCCGATGTCCTCGCTTGTCAGTTCTCCCTCGCGGCGCGCGGTGTGGAGGCGGCGCTCGAATTCGTAGAAGGCGATCTGGCGCACCACCGTGTTCAGCATGTCCTCGACCTTCTGGGCGAGCATGGCCTTGCGCGTGCGCCGGTCGGTCGTCTGGTCGAGGAGGGCACGGAAGGTCAGCATCTCGCCGAAGACGGAGGCGGTCTCGGCAAGCGTCAGCGGCGTCGAGGCCATCAGCGCGCCCTGGCCACCGGCGAGCACCTGGTGCACGCCGTGGCCGAGCTCGTGGGCGAGCGTCATCACGTCGCGCGGCTTGCCCATGTAGTTGACGAGGACGTAAGGGTGGGCCGAGGGCACGGTCGGATGGGCGAAGGCGCCCGGCGCCTTGCCGGGACGCACCGGCGCGTCGATCCAGCCGCGGTCGAAGAAACGGCCGGCGATCTCGGCCATCTCCGGCGAGAAGGCGCCATAGGCGGAGAGCACGGTGCGACGCGCCTCGTCCCAGGGGATCAGCCGGTCGTCGGCCTCGGGCAGTGGCGCATTGCGGTCCCAGAAGTCGAGCGCCTCGACGCCGAGCCAGCGCGCCTTCATCGCATAGTAGCGGTGCGACAGGCGCGGGCAGGCCTCCATCACCGCCTTCGCCAGCGCCTCGACGACCGGGCGCTCGACGCGGTTGGAAAGGTGCCGGCTGTCGGCGATGTCCTCGAAACCGTGCCAGCGGTCGAAGATTTCCTTGTCCTTGGCGAGCGTGTTGGTGACCAGCGTGAAGATGCGCGCATTCGCGCGGAAGGTTTTCGCCAGCGCCATTGCCGCGGTCCTGCGCGTCGCGGGGGCCGCATCCTGCAGCAGGTTCAGCGTCTGTTCGAGGCCGAGGGTCCTGTCGTCGACCTCGAAGGTGAGCGCGGCGAGCGTTTCGTCGAACAGCCGGTTGAAGGCGGCGGCCCCCGTCATCGACTTCTCGAGGAAGAGCTGCTCGATGCGGTCGTCGAGCTGATAGGGTTTCTCGAGCCGGAGATCGGCGATCCACGGCCGGTAATGGGCGACCAGCGGATCGTTCGCGACGGCGGCCTCGATCAGCGCATCCTCGATCCTGTTGAGTTCCAGCGCGAAGAACAGGAGGTGGCTCGACAGATCCGTAAGTCTTGCCTGGACGTCGCCGTAGAACTTGCCGTTCGCGGGGTCGGCCGTGTTGGAGAAATAGGTGAGGCCGGCGAAGGAGGCGATCCGCCCGGTCCGGTCCTCCAGCGCCTCGAAGGCGCGGATCGCCGCGCCGAGGCCCTCCTCGCCGATCCGCGTCGCAGCCTCCGCAAGCCACCCCTTCCAGCGCGCCTCGAAGGCGCGGGCCTCCTCCTCGGCCGTCGCGAGATCGTCGCGGAACGCGGCGGAATCCGGGGCGGGATAGAGATCGTCAAGGCGCCAGACCGGCAGTTCGCCGAGCGCGGCAGTGGACGCGCCCTCCGCCGCCGGAGCGGAAACGGGCGTGAAACGATCGGGCGGCGGGCAGGAACGGAACATCGGCATCTCCTTTGGGACCGGCCGTGCCTTGCGGCATCCGCATCCCCGTCCTCTGGTAACGTTGAGAAAGCGTAAAATGCAAGTCTTTCTCAAAAGAGGATTTTCAGGCCTTCGTGACAGGAATCATCGGCATGGTCCGCTTCGAAATGGTGGAGCATGGGCAGCATTCAAGCAGGAGGCTACATGGGATCCCATATTCTCGTCATCGATGACGATCCGGTGCAGCGCCGTCTGCTGACGAACATGATCGAGCGTCTCGGCCATGTGCCCCATGCCGCCGAGAACGGGCGCCTGGGCCTCGACATGCTCGAGCGCCGGCCGGGACTGATCAGCGTCATCCTGCTCGACCTGATGATGCCGGAGATGAACGGCCACGCTTTCCTGGAGGCGCTGGCCGAACGGCAGATCGAGACGCCGGCCATCGTCCAGACCGGTCAGGGCGGCATCGAGACGGTGGTGCGGGCGATGCAGGCCGGCGCCTTCGATTTCGTCGTCAAGCCGGTCTCGCCCGAACGGCTCTCGGTCGCCATCGGCAATGCGCTGAAGCTCGAGCAGCGCGAGGGGCGCCTGCGCGCGCCGCGCCGCGCCCGCTCCGCCTCCACCGGCTTCGACGACATCGTCTCGGCGAGCCCAGCGATGATCCGCGTCATCGACCTCGCCCGGCGCGCGTCGCAATCGAACATACCGGTCGTGCTCGAGGGCGAATCGGGCGTCGGCAAGGAAATGGTGGCGCGTGCGATCCAGTCGGCGAGCGAACGGTCGAGCCGGCCCTTCGTCACGGTCAACTGCGGGGCGATCCCGCACAATCTGGTCGAAAGCATCCTGTTCGGCCACGAAAAGGGTGCGTTCACCGGGGCGACGGAGAAGCACACCGGCAAGTTCGCCGAGGCCGACGGCGGCACGCTGTTCCTCGACGAGATCGGCGACCTGCCGCTCGACGTGCAGGTGAAGCTCCTGCGCGCCGTCCAGCAGGGCGAGATCGAGACGATCGGCGCCCGCCATGCGGTGAAGGTCAACGTGCGGCTGATCTCGGCCACCAACAAGGACCTGATCAACGAGGTGCGGGAGGGCCGCTTCCGCGAGGACCTCTATTACCGCCTCAATGTCTACCCGATCGCCATCCCGGCGCTGCGCCGGCGCAAGGAGGACATTCCCGTGCTCGTGCGCTCCTTCGTCGAGCGCTTCGCCGCCGAGCAGCGCATGGCCGGGCCGGTCGGCGTCTCGAACGGCGCGATGGCGCTTCTGACCGCCTATGACTGGCCGGGCAACATCCGCCAGCTCGAGAACGCCCTGTTCCGCGCCGTCATCCTTGCCGACGGGCCGGAACTGACGGTCAAGGATTTCCCGCAGATCGCGGCCCAGGTGCCGGGCTTTGCCAGCGCCGGCCGCGACCAGATCGTCTGGAACGACACGGCGGAGGCGGCGGCCGTCCCGTCGGGTCCGGTTCTCGTGCCGCCGGTTCCCGAGGCGGTTGCGCCGCCGCCCGCCGCGAGCCCGGCTCAGCGCGCGGCACCCCATGTCGACATGGCCATCGCCACGATCGGCGAGGAGGGCGACGTGCGAACGATCGCCGATGTCGAGGAGGAACTGATCCGTTTCGCGCTGAAGCTCTATCGCGGGCAGATGAGCCAGGTGGCGCGCAAGCTCGGAATCGGCCGCTCGACCCTCTATCGCAAGCTGAAGGATTACGGGATCGATCCCGACGATCCTTTGCGCGATGCCGCCTGATTGCCGCCATGATCCGAGGGAAATACCGCCGAAAAGCCTGAAACTTGCCCCAAACTCCCCGTTTGGTGCCGCGTGTCGTTTAGACCTTGTTAGTGAGCTGTTCACTATATTATAAGGAAAGGCAGCGACTGTGGCATAAATGTCATTGTGTTACCGCAATTGACGGTCATTGGGGCGGCACGCGATGTCGACCATCGGACGGGGATAGAGTTGCAAACATTGTTCGGACTGAAAAACGCAGGCGGCCACGGTCGTGATACCGGTCGGGCCGCACTGGTTCGCAAGGTGCCGAGATTTCTCGCATCCCTTCTCATCGCGCTGACGGCGGTGCTGCCGCCGGTGGCCCCGCCGGCGGAGGCCGCGGGACAGACCCGCACCCTCAAGCTCTACTTCATCCACACGCGCGAGAAGGCGGCGATCACCTTCAAGCGCAACGGCCGCTACGACCAGAAGGGTCTGCAGCAGATCGGCCAGTTCCTGCGCGACTGGCGCCGCAACGAGCCGACCCGCATGGACCCGCGCCTGCTCGATCTCGTCTGGGAGGTCTACCAGAAGAGCGGCTCGCGCGATTACATCCACGTCGTCTCCGCCTACCGGTCGCCCGAGACGAACGGCATGCTGCGCTCGCGCTCGAAGGGCGTCGCCAAGAAGAGCCAGCACATGCTCGGCAAGGCGATGGATTTCTACATTCCCGACGTCAAGCTGAAGACGCTGCGCGAGATCGGCATGAAGTTCCAGGTGGGCGGCGTCGGCTATTATCCGACCTCCGGCTCGCCCTTCGTGCACATGGATGTCGGCGGTGTTCGTGCCTGGCCGCGCATGAGCCGCACCGAACTCGTCCGGCTCTTCCCGGACGGCAAGACGCTGCATCTTCCCTCCGACGGCAAGCCGCTGCCGGGTTATGACCAGGCGGTGGCCGACTACAAGCGCCGCGTCGGCGCCGATGCGATCCAGGTTGCCGGCGGCGGCGCCAAGGGTCCGGGCGACGTCGAGAAGAAGCGTCCGAACCTCTTCGCCATGCTCTTCGGCGCCGGTGGCGACGAGGACGAGGAGCCCAATGCGATCTCGAGCGGCGAAACCGTCGTCGCCGAGAAGCCCGCACCGCGCAACCGCGCGACGATCCGGCAGGCCGAGGCCGAGCCGGTGGTCGCCGCCGTCGCGCCCGCCGAAACGCCGTCCTTCGCCGCGCCCGTTCCGGCGAACCGTCCGGTGCTGACCGCACGGGCCCTGCCGGCCGACACGCCGACCGAAGTGGCGCTTGTCGAGCAGCGGCGCAATGCCGCCGCCGAGGCGATCGCCGCGGCCCTGCCGCAGACCTCCGCCATGGAACAGCAGTTCAACGGCGTCGCGACCTCGGCCATTCCCGTGCCCTCGCTGCGCGATCGTCGCGTCGAGACGCTCGGAACCGCTGTGGAGACCGCCGCGCTGACGCCGGAGGCCATGCCCGCCGTCGTTCCCGAGGCTGCCGCCGAGCTTGCCCATGTTCCGGTGCCGGCGATGCGGCCGGTGGCGGAGGCAACGTTGCTCGCCGTCGCCGAGGCGAACGTGGCGATCCCTTCCTTCGCCGACCGCTCCGCCGCGACGGCCGCCGCCGATCTTTCCCCGGACCCGACCGCGGTTGCCGTCGCCGACGAGCCCGCGGCCCAGCCGACGGCCGCCTCGACCCGCGTGGCGCTCGCCACTCCTGTCGAGAAGCCGCGCGAGCGCTTCACCCCGCCGGTCGAAATGGCGTCTTTCGCGCCGCAGAAGAGCGCCGATGCCCGCGCGATGGTCTTCGACGATGCCTTCGACACCGGCCGCAAGGCCGTGACCAAGGCGACGCGTCCGACGGGCAAGGATGCCGCCGCGACGGCGCCGGCTACGGCGCGCACGGCCGAACCGGTGCTGACCGAGAAGATCATTTCGGAATGGGCGCTCTCGACCGGCCGGATGGCCAGCCTGTCGAAGCCGGTCAAGGCGCCGCGCTTCGTCAGCCGCTCGATGCGCGCCGCGCCGACGACGGTCTATGCCGCGGGTTTCTCCTCCGGCCCGGCGACGATGGACACGGGCCGCTTCAGCGGCACGGCCGTCAATTTCATGGAAGTGAAGAAGTTCGGCACGGAGTAGCGTCCTTTCTCTTCCCCGTTCTTCCAGGGCCGGCGCGGGTTTTCCGCGCCGGCCCTTTCCGTCTTGCCCGAGCGATCGATGGTCAGAGCCGCTCGGCGAGCGATGCCGTGAAGCCCGCCGTCTCGTGCGCATTCACGGTGGCGACGCGGATGAGGCCGTCGAAATGCCGCTGCATGGACATGACCGATTCCTTGGCGTTCAGCACGAGATACATCTCCCCGGCAAAGATCGCGGCACGATAGGGGCCGAAGACCGTATAGGGGATCGAGAAGCGCTGCCGCCCGTCGAAGAGGTAGAGGCGGAAGGAGGGATAGAGTTCGTCGACCAGGGCCGCCATGTGGCGAAGCTGCCGGCGGCGGCTTTCCCGCGACATGCCGCCCCAGATGTTGTTGCCGGCGGCGAAATCCTCCAGCGTCTGCACGGGCATGCAGACCTCCATGTCCGTTCCCGGCTGACGGTTGTAGTCGAGGCGGAAGGCGGTTTCGTTGCGCTGCGCGTCCGGCTTGCGCCCGGCGAGGCGGGTCTCATAGGTGATCGTCTCTTCCGTGCGCACGAGGTCGGGGATGCGTTGCGGCACGTAGCGGATCTTCGATCCTTCCGCCTCGGCATGCCATGTCATCAGCAGCGTTTCGCCGAGGGCGGACTGCTCGACCTCCTCGATCTCGAAGCTCGGCCGCAGTTTTCCCGTGACGCCCTCGTCTTCGCTCAATCCCAGCAGCCAGTCGAGGGAGACGCCGTGATGCTCGGCGATGTTGAGCAGCGTCTCGACGCGCGGCAAGCGCGCCGAGGGGCCGGCAAGAAGCTGTGACAGCGCCGACCGGTCGATGCCGACGGCGGATGCGAAGGCCGACTGGCTGGTGCCGTCGCGCAGGAGCAGGGTTTTCAGCCGTTGCTGGAAACGTCGGGAAAGTTCGCGCTTGTCCATGTTTCACCCCGATGGTGACAATCATCATCACATGCAGTGTTTGATGATCAAGATCAACAGAATCTCTCCATTGTCGCCTTGCCGCCGCGCGCCGCGCCTTGCAAGGCTCGGCGCACGGGAATCAGATGGATGGGACGACGACGGTGAGGCAAGGCGCGCGACGGCGGAAACGGTGGGCGATCGAATGGCCGACGCTCGGCCTCATCGCCGCCTGCTATGCGCTGTGGTTTCTCGCCGGGCTCGTCGTCTATCCGGTCGAGCCGCTATTGGCGATGGCGCTCTTCGCCGTCGCCATCGCCTTGCATTCCTCGCTGCAGCACGAGGCGCTGCACGGCCATCCGACCCGCAACCGCCATCTCAACGAGATGCTGGTCGGCCTGCCGATCGGGCTGTTCTATCCCTATCGCCGCTACAAGGTGCTGCACCTGAAACACCACGCCGACGAGCGGCTGACCGATCCTTATGACGATCCGGAGAGCTATTACAGGGCGCTCGGCGACCACGCGCTGCTGCCGGAGACGTTGAAGCGCCTCCTGGAGGTCAACAACACCTTCGTCGGACGGCTCGTCGTCGGCCCGGCGCTAAGCGTCGTCGGGTTCCTCGTCAACGACCTGCCGCTCATCGCGCGGGATCGTGCCGTGCGGCGCGCCTGGCTCCTGCATCTCGCCGGGCTTGCGGTGGTGGTGTTCCTCGTCCACGCCCTCTTCGGCGTTCCCGTCTGGCTCTACGCGCTGACGGCCGCCTATTGGGGCCTGTCGCTGATCGCCGTCCGCTCCTATTGCGAGCACCAGTGGTCGGAGCGTCCGGACGGGCGGACGATCATCGTCGAGCGCTCGCCGTTGGCGCTGCTCTTCCTCAACAACAACCTGCATCTGGTGCATCACCGGATGCCGGCGGCCCCCTGGTACCGGCTGCCGGCGCTTTATGCCGAGCGGCGGCAGGAGTGGCGGGCGATGAGCGGCGGCTACGTGTTCCGCAACTATTTCGAGATCGCACGCGCCTTTGCCTTCCGTCGCAAGGAACCCGTGGTGCACCCGGCGCTGCGCCGGGAGGAGGGCTGAGGCGCGCGGCCGGCTACCGCAGATAGCCGAGGCGCCCGAAAACCTTCATCTGCGCATGGGCGCGGGCCTCGACGGCAAGGGCGACGAACTGGTCGATGTCCGCATCCTCGTGGCTCGCCATCATCTGGATCACCCAGCGCGCCTTGTCGCGCGGCACCGCCGGCGCTTCGAGCAGGTTGATGATGCCGCCGTTCGCCACCAGCGTGCTCGTCATCTGCCGCGCCAGCGCATTGTCGCCGAGGACGACCGGGATCGTCGCGGCCGGACGGCCAAGCACCTTGAACCCGTGGCCGATCAATCCCTCGCGCAGGCGAACCGCATTGATCCTCAGCCGTTCGCGCAATGTCCGGCCCTCCGCGCTTGCGGCGATCGCCAGGGACTGGACGGCGGCGGCGGCCTGCATCGGCGCCAGCGCCGAACTCGCGGCGATCGGCCAGGCATGCACCTTCAGCGCCGCCTTGAGACCGGGATGGTTGCTCGCGGCGAAGCCACCATTGGAGGCAAAGGCGCGCGACAGCGTTCCGATGACCACGTCGACCTTGCCGACCATTCCCTGTTCCTCCAGTACGCCGCGCCCCGTCTCGCCGAGCGAGCCGAGATCGTGGGCGACGTCGACGAGGAGAATGGCGCCGTGGCGCCGGCAGATCGCCTGCAGCGCCGCGACGTCCGGGCTTGTGCCCTCATGCGGCGACAGCGCCTGGGTGACGACGAGAATGCCGGCATTGGAGCGGCCGCGGCGGATCGCCTCGAGCCTGCGCTCCACCGCCGCGTTCGAGCGGTGGGGGAAACGGTGGACGTTCGGCGTCGCCGCCATCGCCGCGTCGATCAGGCCGGCTTCCGTCAGGCTGTCGATCACCACGTGGTCCTCGGGCCCGACCAGCGTGCGCAGCGTGCCCTGGCCGGCGCTCCATCCCGTCGGAAAGAGGATCGCCTCCGCCATGCCGAGGAACGCCGCCATCCGCCGCTCCAGTTCGAGCGTGATGCCGGTCAGGCCCATCTGCGCGGCGGACCCGGCGGAATGCACGCCGTGGATTTCCGCGGCCCGGCAGCAGGCCGCCACCACGCGCGGATCGGAGGAGAAGGCGAGCGCGTCGTGGGAGGCGAAATTGAGGCCGGCGATGCGCCGGCCGAGCAGGTCATGGCCGGCGATGCGCGGCGCAATTCCGGTCGCCGCCGATTTGAAGCTCAGATCGAGATGGCTTTCCGCCCGCGCCTGGGCCCAGTCGGCCAGCGGCTGCCAGCGGTCGAGAAGGTCGGATGTCAGCCGGTCGCATTGCTCGATCGCGTCGCCTCCGTGAATGTTGAACCCGGGACGGACATCCTCCAGTTCCATGTGCGGCATGGTTCACCTATCCTTGTTTCAGGACAGGCTAAGCATTGCTCCGAAACGGCGCATCACCCAAATGGGTTACATCGTGCCGCGCTCAGCAAGGTTTTGCGCAGAGACGCCCGCCGCCCGGGAAAGGCTTACGCCCTGCCGCCGAGTTCGTCCTCGACATGGACGCGGAGAATCTCGTCGAAGGTCGCCTCCGCCGTGAAGCCGAGGGCGAGCGCTCGTCCCGCGTCGAAGCGCTCCGCCCAGCCGCTGACGATCCGCTCGATCAGCGGATCGGGTTCGCGGCGGATCAGCCGGACGGCGGCCTCGCCCGAAAGGCGCCGCAGCGCCTCGATCTCGTCGCCGACGGTCGCGGACAGTCCGGGCATGATCAGGCTGCGGCGATGGCCGACGGTCTCGAGGTCGAGGGTCGCGGCGTGGAGGAAGAAGCCGACCGCCGCGCGCGGGCTTGCGAACCAGTGGCGCACGTCGTCGGCGACCGGCAGCACCGCCTCCTGCCCCGCGAGCGGTTCGCGCAGGATGTTCGAGAAGAAGCCCGAGGCGGCCCGGTTCGGCGTGCCCGGCCGGATGCAGATCGTCGGCAGCCTGAGGCCGATGCCGTCGAGGATGCGCCGTCGCGAATAATCCGCGAGCAGCAGTTCGCAGATCGCCTTCTGCGTACCGTAGCTCGTCAGGGGTGCCGTGGCGCAGTCGTCGTCGAGCCGCTCGGGAAAGGGCGCGCCGAAGACCGCGGCGGAAGAGGCGAAGACGACGCGCGGGCGGTAGGGGCGCTCCAGCCCCTCGTGCCGGATCGCCTCGAACAGCGCGCGGGTTCCGTCGAGATTGACCCGGTAGCCCTTGTCGAAATCGACCTCGGCCTCGCCGGAGACGACGGCGGCGAGATGGAAGATCACATCCGGCCGGGTGGCGATCAGCATCTCAGTTGCGCCTTTCGTGGAGAGATCCACCGCCTCCGACGCGGTGACGGCGGACAGGCCGGCCGGTGCCGGGGGGCTCGCAATGTCGACGAGCTTCAGCCTGTCGATCGCGCCGAGCGGGCTTGCCGGGGCGGCGAGCGCCGCCGCGAGCTTGCGGCCCAGCATGCCGTCCGCGCCGATGATCAGTACGTGCATGCCTTTTCCTCCCGTTGACGGCCGCGGGCGCGACGCTATCGCATCCGGCGCGGATGCGGAACCGCCTGACGACGGCGGCCCGCGCTTCGGCAAAAAAACTTTTCCGCGCGATGGAATGGAGCCGCAGGCGGCGTCGTATACAGGGGCATGGAACAGAAGGACCGCCCGTTCGACGTCATCGGCCAGCTCGCCTCGCTGCGGCGTTACGCCCGCTCGCTCGTCCGCAGCCCGGACGATGCCGAGGATCTGGTGCATGATGCGCTGGTCAAGGCCTATGAGCGCCGCTCGACCTTCCGCGAAGGCGGCAGCGTGCGCACCTGGCTGTTCTCGATCCTGCACAACACCCATGTCGACCGGCTGCGCAAGCGCCTTGCCGACCGCCGGCGCGACGACGATGCGGCCGAGGCGCTCGCGGGCGCGGCGATCGAGGCCGGACAGGATCACGCCGTCCGTCTCGCCCAGGTGCGCGAGGCCTTCTATGCATTGCCAGAGGAGCAGCGCGTGGCGCTGCATCTCGTGGCGATCGAGGACCTTTCCTACCAGGAGGCGGCCGATGCGCTCGGCATCCCGGTCGGGACGCTGATGTCGCGCATCTCGCGCGCGCGCCAGCGGCTGCGCAGCATCGAGGACGGCGCGGCGATGGCGCCACGCCTGAAAATCGTCGGAGGGACGCAGCATGACACGGAATGAGACCGGCGCGGCGACCGATCCGATCCTCGAAAGCGACCTCGACGCCTATGTCGACGACCAGCTCGACCTTGCAAGGCGCATCGCCGTCGAGGCCCATCTGTCGATGAACCCGGAGGGCGCGGCGCGCGTCATGGCGGACTTGAGCATCCGCGGAGAGCTGCGCCTGGCGCTTGCCAACCAGGCGACCCTCGTCCAGCCCGCGACGCGCGACGCAGCGCGGCGCCTCGAACGCGGCCTGTCGCAGGGCCGCATGCTGTCGATGCTGCGGCGGATCGCGGCGGTCGCGGCGCTGGTGACGGCGGGATGGGTGGCGAACGCGACGTTCCAGCCCTTCCATGCCACGGAGGTCGTCGCCTCCACGCCGGTTCCGGCCTATGTCGAGGAGGCGATCCGCGCCCACCGCACCGAGGCGCTGCGCGGCACGATGGCCTCGCAGGCGCCGGCGGCAATGCTCGACGCCGACGACATCCGCGCGGCGACGGCGATCGTGCTGCCGGATCTTCCCGAAAGCTGGCGCGTCTCGGACGTGCAGATCTTCCCGTCCGATTTCGGCCCGAGCGTCGAGGTGGCGATCACGCCGGAGGAGGGGCGGCGGCTGTCGCTCTTCGCCGTGCGACCCGGCACCTTCGCCGTGCGCAATGTCAGCCACTACGAAAGTGGCGGCGTCGACGCCGTGTACTGGCAGATCGGCGAGGTCGCCTATGCGCTCGTCTCGGACCACGAGGCCGATGCGGCGGAGACGAAACCGCAGGTGAGCCGGCTCGACCAGGAGGCCGTCCGGCTCGCCCGCACCCTTTACTGAACCCTTTGACCAACCCTGAAACAGGAGTGTTCCGAATGAACATGACGAACCCGCGCTTCGGCTACGGCGCCTCGGCGCAACAGGCCGCGCTCTTCGACGAGGGCCTGCGCCAGCACATGCTGCGCGTCTATAACTACATGGGCGCCGGCCTCGTCATCACCGGCCTCGTCGCCTTCATCGTCGGCTCGACGCCGGCGCTCTACGTGCCGATCTTCCAGACGCCGCTGAAATGGGTGGTGATGCTGGCGCCGCTTGCCTTCGTCTTCTTCTTCTCCTTCCGCATCCACACCATGTCGGCATCGGCCGCGCAGGCGACCTTCTGGGCCTTCTGCGCCGTGATGGGCCTGTCGCTCGCCTCGGTCTTCCTCGTCTTCACCGGCACGAGCATCGCCCGCACCTTCTTCATCGCCGCCACCATGTTCGGCGCCACCAGCCTCTACGGCTATGTGACGAAGCGGGATCTGGCGCAGTTCGGCTCGTTCATGATCATGGGCCTGATCGGCGTGATCATCGCCTCGATCGTCAACATCTTCCTCGGCTCGTCGGCCCTGCAGTTCGCGATCTCGGTCATCGGCATCGTCGTCTTCGTCGGCCTGACCGCCTGGGACACGCAGAACATCAAGCAGCAGTATGCGGAAAACATCGACCAGGAATCGCAGCAGAAGATGGCCGTCTTCGGCGCGCTGTCGCTCTACCTGAACTTCGTCAACATCTTCCAGCTGCTGCTGAGCTTCACCGGCGAGCGCGAGTAGTCGCGCCGCACACCGAGAAACGGAGCATCAAGACCATGGACAGCAATGACCGTCAGGCGATCGAGGGCTTGTTCAGCAAGCTTTCCGAGGTGGAACGGCAATCGGGCGGCGGCCGTGACACCGCGGCCGAGGGCTTCATCAAGGAGCGGATCGCCGGGCAGCCGTCTGCCCCCTACTACATGGCCCAGACCATCGTCGTGCAGGAACAGGCGCTGAACGCGGCGCAGCAGCGGATCGAGGAACTCGAATACGAGGCCGCCAACCGTTCGCAATCCTCCGGCGGCGGGCTGCTTTCCAGCCTCTTCGGCGGCAGCCGCCAGCCGGCGCCGCCGCGGCCCGTTCCCGGCACCCGTCCGCCGGTCGGCGCGGCGAGCCCCTGGGGACAGCAGCCGGCGGCCCAGCAGGGCTTCCAGCGCTCCGGCGGTGGCGGCGGTTTCCTCGCCGGCGCGGCGCAGACGGCGATGGGTGTCGCCGGCGGCGTCCTGCTCGGCAATGCGATCGCCGGGATGTTTTCCGGTGACGAGGCCAATGCCGCCGAAACCGGCGCGACGGAGGCACCCGCCGCCGAGGATGCCGGCGGCGGCATGGACGACATGGGCGATATGGACTTCTGATCCGCTTTCGCCACAGCCTCAATAGAAGAACCCGCCGGAACCTTGTCCGGCGGGTTCTTTTATTCGTGCTGGAGCATTTCCAGCCGAAGCGTGATCGCTTCGGCGTCGGAGAATGCGACAAAAAGAACGATTTAGAGCATCTCCGGCGATCCCGTGATCACCGGACATGCTCTAGGCGGCGATCCTCAGTCGGCGACGACGGTCTGCCTCTGCGTTCCCAGCCCCTCGATGCCGAGCTCGATGACGTCGCCGGCCTTCAGGTATTGCGGCGGCTTGAAGCCCATGCCGACGCCGGGCGGCGTGCCGGTCGAGATGATGTCGCCCGGATGCAGCGACATGAACTGCGAGAGATAGCTCACCACATGGGCAACGCCATAGACCATGGTGGTCGTCGCGCCGTCCTGTTTCTTCTCGCCGTTGACCGTCAGCCACATCTTCAGGTTCTGCGGGTCGGTGACCTCGTCGGTCGTCACCAGCCAGGGGCCGGTCGGGCCGAACGTGTCGCAGGACTTGCCCTTGGTCCACTGGCCGGCGCGCCTGATCTGGAAGTCGCGCTCGGAGACGTCGTTGATGACGCAGTAGCCGGCGACATGGCCGAGCGCCTCGGCCTCGGAGACATACTTGGCGGTCTTGCCGATGACGACGCCGAGTTCGACCTCCCAGTCGGTCGCCACCGAGCCGCGCGGAATGGCGACGTCGTCGTTCGGGCCGACGATGGCCGAGGTCGCCTTCATGAAGATGACGGGCTCGGGCGGGACGGCCATGCCGCTCTCGGCGGCATGGTCGGCATAGTTGAGCCCGATGCAGATGAACTTGCCCGTGCCGGCGACGCAGGCGCCGAGGCGCGGAGTGCCGGAGACGACCGGCAGGGCGGCGATGTCGAGACCGTTCGCCCAGCCGAAATCGGCAATAGCGTCGCCCGCGACATCGGCGATGACGCCGGACAGGTCGCGGATCGCGCCGTCAGCGTCGAGGAGCCCCGGCTTTTCCGTGCCCGGTGGCCCGTAACGCAGCAGTTTCATGATCGTCCTCCATAACAGCCGGTGTCTTGCCGGCTGTTATGTACGGCAATCACGCCGGCCTGTCACGCCGCCTTGGCATAGGCTTTCGCCATGTCCGGCAGGCGCTTGACGCGGATCTTCGAGGCCTGGCCGGCGGTGCGGAAGGCGACGAAGCGCTCCTTGCACACCTCGACCATGCGCGCCGTCGCCGGCTTCAGATAGTTGCGCGGGTCGAAATTGTCGGCATGGGTCAGGAAGTGGTTGCGGATCGTGCCGGTGAAGGCGAGCCGCAGGTCGGTATCGATATTGACCTTGCGCACGCCGAGCGGGATGCCCTTCTGGATCTCCTCGACCGGCACGCCCCAGGTCTGCTTCATCTGGCCGCCATTGGCGGTGAACAGGTCCTGCAGGTCCTGCGGCACGGAGGAGGAACCGTGCATGACGAGATGGGTGTTCGGCAGCTTGGCGTGGATCTTCGCGATCGTCTCGATCGACAGGATGTCGCCGTCCGGGGCGCGGGTGAACTTGTAGGCGCCGTGGCTGGTGCCGATGGCGACCGCGAGCGCGTCGACGCCGGTCCGGGTGACGAAATCCAGCGCCTGGTCCGGGTCGGTCAGGAGATCCTCGCGCGAGAGCTTGCCCTCGAAGCCGTGGCCGTCCTCCTTGTCGCCGGCGCCGGTCTCGAGATTGCCGAGACAACCGAGTTCGCCCTCGACAGAGACGCCGGCCGCATGGGCGATCTTCACCACTTCGGCCGTGACCGCGACGTTGTAGTCGTAGCTCGCCACCGTCTTGCCGTCGGCTTCGAGCGAGCCGTCCATCATCACGGAGGTGAAACCGTTGGTGATCGCCGAGATGCAGGTGGAGGCCTGGTCGCCATGGTCGAGATGCAGGCAGACGGGGATGTGGGGATATTCTTCCGCCGCGCCGAGGATCAGGTGGCGCAGGAACGCATCGCCGGCATAGGAGCGCGCGCCGCGGCTCGCCTGCAGGATGACCGGGCTGTCGGTTGCATCCGCTGCGCGCATGACGGCCTGGATATATTCGAGGTTGTTCACGTTGAACGCGGGCAGCGCGTAGTCGTTCTCCGCCGCATGGTCGAGTAGTTGCCGAAGTGTGATGAGTGCCATCGTGAAGTCTCCCCTGCTCCATTCCTGTGGCCTGCCGCGCGGGCAGGGCATGAGGGTGCGCGCAGTCTCCCGCCCGGTCAAGGCGGCAGACCGTTGATCAAATCGTGACGATGAACGCTGAACCGCGTGGGACGCGGCGACCATGCGTCGGGCCCCGGCATGCGAAGCCGCCCGCACAATACTTCATGGCCGTGCTTTGGCAACCGCGCGGCGTGCGAAAATGACGCAGGCGCGAATCTTCAAACGATTGAAATGTCGGGGGAATTTTCGAGGTACGTGCCTCGGGCGGATGCCCCGGCCCTCAGCCTTCCGCACCCGTCGCGACAAGGCCGAATTCGCGCGCCATCCCGCAAAGATCCTCGAAGAGATTCGCGGCGAAGCCGCGCAGGACCATCAGTTCGAAGCGCTCGTCGGCGACCCGCGTCAGGTGAACGGTCAGATGGCCGACAAGGGTCGTGGCCGAGGCGCCCGTCGCGAAGGCGACCGGATCGAGGTCGAGCGCGGTGCCCTTGGCGAGCGTCCGCCGTACCGCGCGCCCCCCGAGCGCGATGCGCACGCGGCCGTGGCTCTGGTCGATCGCCAGGGCACGTCCGGCCAGCGCCGCATTGAGTGCGGCGAGACGTCCTGCCGGCAGCGGCCGGTCGCCGACGGCGAACCATTGCGAAGGGGCTGCGTCACGCAGGTCGAGCTCTTCCGCGGCCATCAGGGCGGCGATCTCCGCCGGCACGGCCGCGCGCGTTCCAAGCACATGCAGCACGGTGCCCTCGGGCAGGGCGGCGAGCGTCACGCCCGGGCCATCCGCGCCGCCGGGGCCGAAAGCGCCGTGGCGGACGCCGTCGAGGGCGGCGCGGCGATGAAGAACGGTCTCAGCCATGGAGCCTCCGATGGTCAGGGTCGACGAAGACGGGATCGCAGAGGACGCCCCTGACGATCTCGCCGCGCAGCGAATTCCAGAGGACGACCGTCTCGCCGATGCGTTCCGGCCCGTGCTTCACCAGTGCTAGGCCGATGGTCGAGCCCGCATGGGGAGAATAGGCGCTGGAGGTGACATAGCCCTGGTCGTTCTCGAGCGTCGCGGCGGCGCCTTCCTTCAGGATATGCGCGCCGGTGCGGAACGTGTCCTTCGGGTTTAGCGGCCGCACGCCGACGAGTTTCGGCCGGTCCGGATCCTGCAACCCCTCGCGGGCGAGCATCGCCTTGCCGATGAAGTCCGTCTTCGGCGCCGACACCATGCGACCGAAGCCGAGGTCGCCCGGCGTCACCGTGCCGTTGATCTCGGCATGGGTGACATGGCCCTTCTCGATGCGGAGCACGCCGAGCGCCTCCGTGCCGTAGGGCATGATGCCGTGCTGCTTGCCCGCCGAAAGGATGAGATCGGCGACCGCCTCGCCATACCCGGCGGGGACGGCGAGCTCGTAGGCGAGTTCGCCGGAGAACGAGATGCGGAACAGGCGCCCTTCAAGCGCGCCGCTGCCAAGCGAGACCTCGCGGGCGGCGAGATAGGGGAAGGCGGCATCGGAGATGTCCGCGTCGACGATCGTTTCGAGGATCGCGCGCGCCTTCGGGCCGGCGACCGCCATCTGCGCCCACTGGTCGGTGACGGAGGCGATCTGCACGTCGAGTTCCGGCCACAGCGCCTGGGCGCAGAATTCGAGATGCGTCATCACGCCGGCGGCGAGCGCGGTGGTCGTCGTCATGAAGAAGTGGTCGTCGGAAAGCCGGCTCGTCGTGCCGTCGTCATAGATGAAGCCGTCCTCGCGCAGCATGATGCCGTAGCGCGCCTTGCCCACGGGGATTTTCAGGAAGGCGTTGCAGTAGACGCGGTTGATGAACTCGGCGGCATCGGGCCCGAAGATCTCGATCTTGCCGAGCGTCGAGACGTCGCAGATCCCGGCATTTTCGCGCACGTTCAACACCTCGCGGTCGACGCTGTCGCGCCAGCCGGTCTCGCCGGCGCGCGGGAACCAGGCGGAACGGTACCAGAGACCGGTCTCGACGAAGACGGCACCCTGCTTCTCCGCCCAGCCGTGCAGCGGCGAGCGGCGCACCGGCTGGAAGTGTCTTCCCTTATGGCTGCCGGTCAGCGCACCGAAACTGACGGGGGTGTAGAAGGGGCGGAAGGTGGTGGTGCCGACATCCGCGGGCGAGATGCGGCGCGCGTCCGCGATGATGCCGATGGCGTTGACATTCGACGTCTTGCCCTGGTCGGTCGCCATGCCGTTGGTCGTGTAGCGTTTCGCCAGTTCGACATGGCCGTAGCCCTCGCCGACGGCGAGGTTCAGGTCCCTGACATGCACGTCGTTCTGGAAGTCGACGAAGGCCTTGCCCCTGCTGCCGGTCACCGCCCACATGCTCTTTCGTAGAGGGGTGTCGTCGTCGACGGCGGCGAAGGCGGGCGCGGCCTTGCCGAGGCCGAGTCCGAGTCCGTCGAGGGCGGCCGCGGCCTTTGCCGCGCCGTCGCCGAGGCAGGCGGCAATGCTCGCGAGGCCGGCGGCCGAACCGGCGAGGGTGAGGCCACGGACTTCGGGCGCGAGGAAGGCTGAGGCGCCGTCCGACCATTGCGGCTTGCCGCCGCGCTGGCAGGCGAGGTGGATGACCGGGCTGTGGCCGCCGCAGATCGCCAGCGCGTCCGCCGCGACACGGGTGCTGCCGCCGTTCCAGGAAATGGTGACGCCTTTCAACGCCTTGCCGCCATGGGCTTCGCTGACGACGGCGCCCTTGAACACCGGCGCCCGGCCGGTCCATGCCGGCGGATGCTCGCGGCTGTCGACGATCGCCTCGACGCTGACGCCGCGCGCCTCCAGATCGGCGGCGGTCGCATAGCCGCTGTCGGTGGCGGTGAAGACGACGGCGGCGCGGCCGGGGGCGATCGCCTGCCGGTTCAGGTAGCTGCGCATGGCGCCGGCCATCATCACGCCGGGAATGTCGTTGCCGCCGAAGACGAGCGGGCGTTCCTCCGCACCGGCCGCGACGATCGCGTGGCGGGCGGCGATGCGCCACAGCCGCTCGACCGGCCTGTCCGGATCGATCGCCGCGACATGCTTCTGCACGCGCTCGACGGCACCGAAGACATTGTCGTCGTACCAGCCGAAGACGGTGGTGCGCTGGAGGCGCGTGACGTTGGGCAGCGTGTCGAGCTCGGCAAGCATGCCGGAGAGCAGATCCGGGGCCGGTGTCTCGCCGATGGGCGTCGTCTCGCAGAGCAGCGACCCGCCTCCTTCAAAGCCCTCGTCTGCGAGGAGGACGCGGGCACCGGCGCGGCCCGCCGTCAGCGCGGCGGCGAGGCCCGCCGGGCCGCTGCCGACGACGAGCAGGTCGCAATGGGCCCAGCATTTGTCGTAGGCGTCCGGGTCGGCCTCGTAGGTCGCGCGCCCGAGGCCGGCGGCCTTGCGGATGAAGGGTTCGTAGACCCGCTCCCAAAAGACGGCGGGCCACATGAAGGTCTTGTAGTAGAAGCCGGCGGAGAGGAAGGGCGACAGCAGGCCGTTGACGGCGCCGATGTCGAATTCAAGCGAGGGCCAGCGGTTCTGGCTTTCCGCCACCAGCCCGTCATGGAGCTCGGCGACGGTGGCGCGGGTGTTCGGCTCCCGCCTGCCGCCGGTGCCGATGGTGAGAAGCGCGTTCGGTTCGGCGGCGCCCGCCGTCAGGATGCCGCGCGGGCGGTGATACTTGAAGCTGCGGCCGACGAGCAGGCGGCCATTGGCAAGCAGCGCCGAGGCGACCGTGTCGCCGGAAAGGCCGGTCATCGGCGCACCGTCGAAGGTGAAGGAAAGCGGCGCGGTCCGGTCGATGCGGCCGCCGGTCGCGAGGCGATAGGGCGTCATGCCGCGTCTCCCCGTGCGGCCGCGTCGCGGACGGAGTGGATCTCGTGGGTGGCGGTGTCGCGCTCGACCACCAGCCAGCGCCGGCATCCGGACGCATGGTGCCAGTATTCGGCAAGCCGCCCCCTCGGATTGTCGCGCAGGTAGACATAGGCGAACCAGTCCTCCGGCGCGGCATCGGCGGCGGGACGGAGAACGGCCGCGCCGCGGATGCCGAATTCTTCCTTGGGGCGGGGGCCGCAATGCGGGCAGGAGATCAGGCTGGCCATGGGCGGTCCTTAAAGTTTGTCCGGGATTAAGTGGAATCCGGTTATCCCGAAGAGACAAACGACAACAGAGAATCGAATGAATGTCAGGTTCATGATGACCCTGACTGTCTCTAGTGAAGGTTGTGCTGGGCGCCGACGCCCTTTTCGTCGATCATCCGCCCGCGTGCGAAGCGATCGAGGCGGAAGGCGCGGGCGGTTTCCTGGGCCACGTCGCGGGCGATCAGGTGGGCGTAGCAATAGCCCGATGCCGGCGTCGCCTTGAAGCCGCCGTAACACCAGCCGGCATTGATATAGAGCCCCTCGACCGGCGTCCTGTCGATGATCGGCGAGCCGTCGGCGCTCATGTCCATGACGCCGCCCCAGGCGCGCAGCACCCGGACGCGCGACAGCGCCGGGATCATCGCCACGCCCGCCTCCGCCACATGCTCGACGGTGGCGAGATTGCCGCGCTGGGCATAGGAATTGTAGCCGTCGATGTCGCCGCCGAAGACGAGGCCGCCCTTGTCGGACTGGGAGACGTAGAAATGGCCGGCGCCGAAGGTGACGACGGTGTCGATGAAGGGTTTCAAGCCTTCCGAGACGAAGGCCTGCAGCACATGGCTCTCGATCGGCAGGCGAAGATCGGCCATCGCGGCAACCACGGTCGAATGGCCGGCGGCGGCGAGCGCCAGCTTGCCGCAGGCGATAAAGCCCTGGCTGGTCTCGACGCCGGTGACGCGGCCTTGCTCGCGGCGGATGCCGGTCACCTCGCAGTTCTGGATGATGTCGACGCCGCGCATGTCGGCGCCGCGCGCATAGCCCCACGCCACCCCGTCATGGCGCGCGGTGCCGCCGCGGGCCTGGAACAGACCACCCTGGATCGGGAAGCGGGCATTGTCGAAATCGAGGAAGGGCAGCATCTCGCGCACCTTCGCCCTGTCGAGGAGCTCCGAATCGACGCCGTGCAGCCGCATGGCATTCCCGCGTCGCGTATAGGCGTCGCGCTGCGCGTCGGTGTGGTAGAGGTTGAGCACGCCGCGCTGCGACACCATGGCATTGTAGTTGAAATCCTGCTCCAGCCCCTCCCAGAGCTTCATCGACAGTTCGTAGAAGGGGTTGTTGCCGGGCAGCAGGTAATTGGAGCGGATGATCGTCGTGTTGCGGCCGACATTGCCGGAGCCGATATAGCCCTTCTCCAGCACCGCGACGTTGGTGATGCCGAAGTCCTTGGCGAGGTAATAGGCGGTCGCCAGCCCGTGGCCGCCGCCGCCGACGATCACCACGTCGTAACGGGTCTTGGGCTGCGGGCTGCGCCAGGCCGGCGCCCAGCCCCTGTTGCCCTTCAGCGCGTTGAGGAAGACGGAAAATGCGGAGTAGCGCATGGCGAGGCGGTCCTTGTCGATGAGTTGATCATGACAGGTGTGTCGCGGAAAACTTGTGCGTGAAGGACATTCAATGATAGCCATGAGACATGAGCAATGCTTCGCAGGCGCCGTCGCAGACGTTCGGCTTCATCCTCGTCCCCGGCTTCGCGCTGATGTCCTATGCGTCTGCCGTCGAGCCGCTCCGGGCGGCGAACCTGCTGGCGGGCCGCGACCTCTACCGCGTCGAGGCCTTCTCGCTCGACGGCGCGCCGGCGGCCGCCTCCGGCGGCGTCCTCGTGCCGGCGTCAGGCCTGCCGTCGAAGGCGGGCGATCTGCACACGGTCTTCGTCTGCGCCGGCGGCAGCCCGTCCGACTGGAACGTGGCGCCGGTCCTTGCCTGCCTGCGCCAGCTTGCCCGCGAGGGGATCCGCATCGGCGGCATCTCCGGCGGGCCCTACCTGATGGCGGCCGCCGGCCTGCTGGAGGGCCGGGATTTCACCATCCACTGGGAACACGCGCCGGCGCTGATCGAGGCCTTTCCCGGGCTCGAGCCGCGGCAGGCCCGCTATGTGCTCGCGCCCGGCCGCATCACCTGCGGCGGCGGCGTGGCGCCGCTCGATCTCATGCATGCGCTGATTTCCGAGCGCATGGGGCCGGATTTCGCCATGAAGGTCAGCGACTGGTTCCTGCATTCCCATGTCGAGAGCTCCGGTGCGCCGCAGCGGGCGTCGCTGACGGAACGCTACGGCGTGCGCCATCCGGCACTCCTCGCCGTGCTCGACAAGATGGCGGCGACCGTCGAGGCGCCGCTGCCGCGCTCGGTGATGGCGGCGTTCGCCGGCATTTCGACGCGCCATCTCGACCGGCTGTTTTCCGTGAACCTCGCCTCCTCCTACCAGAAGGAATACCGAACCTTAAGGCTCGACCATGCCCGCCGGCTGCTGCGCCAGAGCCCTCTGTCGATTTCCGAGATCGCCTTCGCCACGGGCTTTTCCAGCGCCGGCCAGTTCTCGCGCGCCTATCGCGAGGCCTTTTCGCTGACGCCGCGCGAGGACCGGCGCTACACGCGGCCTTCGCTTGAGGGCAAATAGCCGAATTTGTCTCTCCGCGCTCTAGGGAATGTCGCGGATTGGATCGACAGTCGGCTTTCCGCGAGAGTAGAGCGTCGGGGTCGCATCTCAAACGAGGGATCAAACCGATGACGAGCTACGTTCTGACCGTTTCCTGCCAGTCCACGCGCGGCATCGTCGCCGCGATCACCGGTTACCTCGCCGAGAAGGGTTGCTACATTTCCGACAGTTCGCAGTTCGACGACCTGGAGACCGGCCTGTTCTTCATGCGGCTGACCTTCATCAGCCAGGAAGGCATCGCGCTCGACGTGCTCAAGGCGGGCTTCGAACCGGCCGCGACACGGTTCGGCATGACCTGGGAAATCCACGATTCCGCGCACCGGATGAAGGTGCTCTTGATGGTGTCGCGCTTCGGCCACTGCCTCAACGACCTGCTCTACCGCTGGAAGATCGGCGCGCTGCCGATCGAGATCGTCGGCGTCGTCTCCAATCATTTCGACTACCAGAAGGTCGTCGTCAACCACGACATCCCCTTCCACCATATCAAGGTGACGAAGGAGAACAAGCCGCAGGCGGAAGCCCGGCTGATGGACGTGGTCGAGCAGTCCGGCGCCGAGCTGATCGTGCTCGCGCGCTACATGCAGGTCCTCTCCGACGCCGTCTGCAAGAAGATGTCGGGCCGGATCATCAACATCCACCATTCCTTCCTGCCGTCCTTCAAGGGCGCCAACCCCTACAAGCAGGCCTTCGAGCGCGGCGTGAAGCTGATCGGCGCGACGGCGCACTACGTCACCGCCGATCTCGACGAAGGCCCGATCATCGAGCAGGACGTCGCCCGCATCACCCATGCGCAATCGTCCGAGGATTACGTCTCGATCGGCCGCGACGTGGAAAGCCAGGTGCTCGCCCGCGCCGTGCACGCCCATATCCACCACCGGGTGTTCATGAACGGCAACAAGACCATCGTCTTCCCGGCGAGCCCCGGCTCCTACGCGTCCGAGCGGATGGGCTGAGGCCCGACCGCGGCGGAGACCGGTGCCGCGATCGTCATCGGGGTGCCGTCGATGAAGCGGGAATAGCGGAACGGCGCCGGATCGACGATCGGATCGGCGCCGGTGACGATGTCGGCCGTCAGATGGCCGGCGCCGGGGCCGATGCCAAAGCCGTGGCCGGAATAGCCGGTCGAGACGACGAGGCCGGGCATGTCCTCGACGGTGGAGATCACCGGCACCGCGTCCGGCGTCACGTCGATGAGCCCGGCCCAGACCTGCTGCGGCACGGCCGCCTTCAGCATCGGGAACACCTCGGCCGCCGCCTTGAGCGCCGCCAGCGCCGAACCGTCCGGCTTCGGATCGAGGATGCGGTGGCGCTCGAAGGCGCCGGGCCGGTCGAGCGCCACCGTGCCGATCTCGAACAGTTCCTCGAGGCTGCGGGCGGTCAGCCGCAGTTGCACGGCATCGCCCTGCGCCTTGCGGGCCGGCTGGAAATCGCGGAAGAAGGTGAAGCTGTCTGGCACGATGCCGTGCACGTTGACCGCGCCATGGGCGATCGTGTAGCCGCCGTCGAGGCGCTTGCGGTAGGCATAGGTCGCCGTCGCCCCGGCGCCTTCCGGTCCGCCTGCGACCGGTCCGGTCCGCAAAACGGTGTTGCGCACCTTGAGCTGCGGCAGGCGGATGCCGATCCCCTTCAGCAGCAGCCGCGACCAAGCCCCGCCGGCGACCACCACGGTCGAGGCGGCGATCCGTCCCTTCTCCGTGACGACGCCGCTGACGCGTCCGCCGCTCGTCTCGATGCCGCGCACGGCGCAGCCGGTGACGATCACCGCGCCCTTCGCGATCGCCCCCTTCGCGATCGCCGGAACGGCCTTCTGCGGCTCGGCCCGCGCGTCGCTCGGCGTCACCATGCCGCCGAGATAGCGGCGTGTGGCGCCCGGCATCAGGCCGAGCGCCTCGTCCGCGCCGACCTCCCGGCTGTCGAGGCCGTTCGCCGCCGCGTGAACCAGCCATTGCCGATGGCTGGCGACGTCCTGCGGCGTTTCGGAAATATAGAGGATGCCGGCGCGGCGATAGCCGGTCTCCCCGCCGATGCGGGTGTCGAGCCCGTCCCAGAGGCGCAGCGATGCCATGGCGAGCGGGATCTCGCGCGGGTCGCGGCCCATGACGCGCACCCAGCCCCAGTTGCGGCTCGATTGTTCGCCGGCGAGCACGCCCTTCTCGCACAGCACCACGTTGACGCCGCGCTCGGCGAGGAAGAGCGCGGTGGACGCGCCGATCACGCCGCCGCCGACGATGACGACGTCGGCGCTGGGCGGGATCGAGGAGGATGTCACTGTCGGGTCGAGCTGCGGTCCGGGCATGGCGGGCGTTCCGGTGAAAAAGTGTCTACACTCTCTCTAGCGCGGAATGGCGCCGCGCGGAAAGCCCTCTCGTTCGCTTGACATCCGTCTTTGCGGCGATATGCCTGACGCAACGACACACGCGGCCGCGGGCCGCATCGGAGGATGACATGGCGGGACTTCTGGCCGGCAAGCGGGCGGTGATCACGGCGGCGGCGCAGGGCATCGGCCGGGCGGCGGCCGAGGCGTTCCATCGTGAGGGCGCGGTGGTCACCGCGACCGACATCAACGCGGAAAAGCTCGGCGAACTCGCGGATCTCGGCATGGCGGTCGAGACGCTCAACGTGCTGAACGCCGCCGACATCGCCGCCTTCGCCGAGCGCACCGGCCCGGTCGACGTGCTGTTCAACTGCGCCGGCGTCGTCCATGCCGGGACGATCCTCGACGCCACGGATGCCGATTTCGATTTCGCCTTCGATCTCAACGTGCGCTCGATGATGCGGCTGATCCAGGCCTTCCTGCCGGGCATGCTGGCCAAAGGCGGCGGCTCGATCGTCAACATGGCCTCGGTCGCCGGCGTGCCGAAGGGGGTCGCCAACCGCTTCGTCTATTCGGCGAGCAAGGCGGCCGTGATCGGGCTGACCAAGTCGGTCGCCACCGACTACATCAAGCAGGGCATCCGCTGCAACGCGATCGCGCCGGGCACGGTGCAGTCGCCGTCGCTTGAGGAGCGCATGCGCGCGCAGGGCAATTATGAGGAGGCGCGCGCCGCCTTCATCGCCCGCCAGCCGATGGGCCGGCTCGGCACGCCGGACGAGATCGCGGCGCTCGCCGTCTATCTCGGCAGCGACCATGCCGCCTATACGACCGGCCAGGTGCATGTCATCGACGGCGGCATGAGCCTGTGACGCGATGACGGACGCTCCGGATCTCCGGCCTGTCCTGCGCATCGATTTTCCCGGCGCCGACCGGCTCGGCCGGGGCAAGATCCTGCTTCTGGAGCACATCCGCGAGACCGGGTCGATTTCCGCCGCCGGCCGGGCGATGGACATGTCCTACCGCCGCGCCTGGCAACTGGTGAACGCGCTCAACACGATGTTCGCCAGGCCCGTCGTCGCGCCGCAGCGCGGCGGCAGCCGCGGCGGCGGTGCCTCGGTCACGCCGTTCGGCGAGGACCTGATCCGGCGCTTCCGTGCGATGGAGGCGGCAGCCGGCGCGGCGCTTGCCGCCGATCTCGACTGGCTCGAAGCCCATCGCCGCCTGCCGGACTGAGGCCTACCGGTCGAGCGCGACGCTCTTGACGATCGCGTGCACGGCAAGGCCCGGCACCAGCGCCAGCAGGTCGCGCGAGAGCCGGGTGATCCGGGCGGTGAGCATCGTGCCGCCGCAGTCGACGATCACGTCGGCCTCCTCGCCCAGAATTCGGATGTCGGCGACGCGTCCCGCAAAGATGTTGAGCGCGCTCAGTCCCTCGGGCTCGCGGATCGCCAGCATCACGTCGCGGGCGGCGATGTGCAGGCGGACGGCGCGGCCGGGGTCGAGCGACGGGTCGGGAACGCGGAAGACGAGCGGCCCGCTTGCGACGGTGGCGAGGCCGGCATGGCGCTCGCCCGCCACGCCGTCGAGCACCGTTCCGGCCTCGCGCCGGTCGATCGCGGGCGACGGCTGGCTCAGCACCGAGGCGGGATCGCCCGAGGCGGCGACGCGGCCGGCCTCGATCATGACGACGCGGCTTGCGAGCCGCGCGACTTCCGCCACGGAATGGCTGACATAGACGATCGGGATCGCCGTTTCGTCGCGCAGGCGTTCGAGATAGGGGAGGATCTCCTGCTTGCGCGCCTCGTCGAGCGCCGCCAGCGGCTCGTCCATCAGCATCAGGCGCGGCGCGCTCAGAAGCGCCCGGCCGAGGGCGACGCGCTGCTTCTCGCCGCCGGAGAGCCCGGCCGGCCGGCGCGCGAGCAGAGGTGCGATGTCGAGCATGTCGACGATGCGGTCGACCTCCGGCCCCGAGCCGCCAAGGCCCGCCAGCCAGCGGCCGTAGAGAAGATTGCGCCGGACGCTGAGATGCGGGAACAGCCGTGCCTCCTGGAAGACATAGCCGAAGCGCCGGCGATGGACGGGGACGTCGATGCGCTGCGCGGTGTCGAGGAGCGTGTCGCCGTCGAGCGCGATGCGCGCCGTCGCGGGGCGGACAAGGCCGGCGATGATGTTGACGAGCGTCGTCTTGCCGGAGCCGGAACGGCCGAAGAGCGCGGTGACGCCCCCCGTCGAGGAGAATGCCGCCTCAAGCGTGAAGGCGCCCTGGCGGTGGGTCACGGAGACGTCGAGGCTCATCCTCCGCCCACCCGTCTCGCGACCCGCGTCGCCATCAGTTCCGAGAGGATCAGCGCCGCCATCGACAGCGCGACCGAGATCAGCGTCAGCCTGAGGGCGCCGGCATCGCCGCCGGGCACCTGTGTGAAGGTGTAGATCGCCGCCGAGAGCGTCTGCGTTTCGCCGGGGATGTTGGAAACGAAGGTGATGGTCGCGCCGAATTCTCCCATCGCCTTGGCGAAGGAGAGGATCATGCCGGCGATGATGCCCGGCAGCACGAGCGGCAGCGTCACCGTCAGGAAAACCAGCACGGGTGCCGCGCCGAGCGTCGCGGCCGCCTGTTCGAGCTTCTCGTCGACCGCCTCGATCGAAAGCCGGATGCTGCGTACCATCAGCGGAAAGCCCATGATGGCGCAGGCGAGCGCCGCGCCCGTCCAGCGGAAGGAAAGCACGATGCCGAAATGCGCGTCGAGGAAGGCGCCGATCGGCCCGCGCCGGCCGAACAGGATCAGGAGCAGATAGCCGGTGACGACGGGCGGCAGGATCAGCGGCAGGTGGACGACACCGTTGAGCGCGGACTTGCCCCAGAACCGGCCGCGCGCCAGAAGCCAGGCGATAAAAATCGCGACCGGCAGGCTCGCGATCGTCGCCACAGTGGCGACGCGCAGGCTGAGCCGGATCGCCGTCCATTCCGCATCCGAGAGGGTGAGCCCGTCCAAATCCGCCGTTCCGTCTGCCCGCGCCTTTCCGCCGCCCGGCCCAAGCATGGGCCGGCGGAGGTTAACGGATCACTTCAGCACGGTGAAGCCGTATCGCTCGAACACGGCCGCGGCGGCCGGCGTCCTCAGATAGGCGACGTAGGCCGCCGCGTCCGGGCTCTTTGCTTCGGCGGTGACGGCGACCGGATAGACGATCGGCGGGTGGCTGTCGTCCGGGAAGGTGCCCAGGATCGCGACCTCCTTGTCGGTCGCGGCATCGGTCTTGTAGACGATGCCGAGCGGCGCCTCGCCGCGTGAGACGAGGAGAAGGGCGGCCCGGACATTCTCGGCGCCGGCGACCTGCTTTTCGACGGAGGCCCAGAGCCCAAGCTTTTCCAGCGCCGCCTTGCCGTATTTTCCGGCCGGCACGGAATCGACCGCGCCCATGGCCAGCCTCCCGCCGTTCAGCAGGCCGGCGAGGTCGAGCGCGGCGCCGATCTCGACCGGCTTGGCGTCGGGTGCTCCGACGAGGACGATCGAATTGCCGAGGAGATCGGCGCGGCTGTCGTCCCTGATCAGTTTGCGCTCGGCGACATAGTCCATCCAGGCGAGATCGGCGGAGATGAAGACATCGGCCGGGGCGCCGGATTCGATCTGCTTGGCGAGCGCCGAGCTTGCGGCATAGGAGGAGACGGCCTCCTTGCCGCTCTCCGTTTTCCAGGTGGCGTTGATGTCGTCCAGCGCGTTCTTGAGGCTGGCGGCGGCAAAGACGGTCACAGGCTCGGCGACGGCCGGCGCGGCAAGGCCGGCGAGCCCCACCATCGCGATGGCGAGCGCGCCCGCCCGCAGCCCCCACGCCAGAATCCCCCGAAGAACCGCACGTCTCAGCATCGTCATCTCCCCTTGGCCGGATCGGTTGTATTTTTCTGAATATATCGATCGCATCGCCTTCGCCAGCGCTATGTTCAAAGAAATATATTGAGATCGAGCAACCGAGGCGGCAAGGTCGCGCCCATTCAAGCGACCGAAAGGACAGGCGATGACGGAGATCAGGCTGGAGGAGAGCTGGAAGGCCAGTCTGGCGCCGGAGTTTTCGAAGCCGTACATGGCGGCGCTGAAGGCATTCCTCATGGAGCGCCGCGAGGAGGGCAGGGTGATCTTCCCGAAGGGCTCGGAATATTTCCGCGCCCTCGACCTGACGCCGCTCGGCGCGGTGCGCGTCGTCATCCTCGGCCAGGATCCCTATCACGGCGACGGGCAGGCGCATGGCCTCTGCTTCAGTGTCCGGCCCGGCGTCCGCATCCCGCCCTCGCTCGTCAATATCTACAAGGAGATGCAGGAGGACCTCGGCATTCCGCCGGCCCGGCACGGTTTTCTTGAAAGCTGGGCGCGGCAGGGCGTGCTGCTCCTCAACAGCGTTCTCACCGTCGAGCGCGGCCAGGCCGCCTCGCATCAGGGGCAGGGCTGGGAGACCTTCACCGATGCGGTGATCCGCGCCGTCAACGCGCAGGAGACGCCGGCGGTCTTCCTGCTCTGGGGCTCCTATGCGCAGAAGAAGGCGGCCTTCGTCGATGCGAAGCGCCATCTGGTGCTAAAGGCGCCGCATCCCTCGCCGCTCTCCGCCCATAACGGCTTCTTCGGCTGCCGGCATTTTTCGAAAGCCAACGCCTTCCTCGAGAAGAACGGCCTTGCACCGATCGACTGGCGGCTGCCGGAGACCCCCGAATAGGGCTTGCATCCGGGCATGGCTTCCGTCAAAGCCTGCCGCCGGGGAGTGCGGGTGACATGAGGACAATTTCGATCGTCGGCATCGGCGCCGGCCATCCCGAGCAGATCACCCTGGAGGCGATCCGGGTGCTGAACGATGCCGACGTGCTGTTCATCCCCGACAAGGGCGAGGAAAAGGCGGCGCTTGCCGCGCAGCGCCGTGCGCTTTGCGCCCGCCATGTCACCAATCCGTCGAGCCGGACGGTCGATTTCGCCGTGCCGGTGCGCCGCTCCGATCTCGGCTACCTGGTGGGCGTCGACGAGTGGCATGCGGCGATCGCAACGATCTACGAACGGCTGATCCGGGACGAACTCGGCGAGGACGGCACAGGCGCCTTCCTCGTCTGGGGCGATCCGATGCTCTACGACAGCACGATCCGCATCCTCGACCGGGTGAAGACGGGCGGGCGGGTCGCCTTCGAGGTCACGGTCGTACCCGGCATCACCAGCATCCAGGCGCTCGCCGCCCGGCATCGCATTGCGCTGAACCGGGTCGGCCGTCCGGTGGAGATCACCACGGGGCGGCGGCTTGCCGACAATTTTCCCGGGCGGATCCAGACGGCGGTGGTGATGCTCGACGGTGTCCAGGCCTTCATGGAAATCGATGATCCCGACGTCCTGATCTACTGGGGCGCCTATCTCGGGACCGACATGGAGATTACGCTGTCAGGCCGGCTCGCCGAGGTGAAGGGGGCGATACTGGCGGCGCGTGCCGAGGCACGGGCGCGCCACGGCTGGATCATGGACATCTATCTGATGACCAAGGGAGCGGATTTCGAGGAATGAGGGGAGGGGCGATACCGACACGGCCCGAGGACGCGCTGCCGGCGCCATCCGCCCCGGTGGCATCGCGCCGGGGTGCCTGCCCTTCGCTCGCCGCGCCGATGTTGACCGGCGACGGCCTGCTCGTGCGCCTTCGCCCCGCCGCGCCGGGTTTCACCGTCCGGGAAACGCGCGTGCTTGCGGACGCGGCGCGTCGGTTCGGAAACGGCCTCCTCGACGTGACGGCGCGCGGCAACCTGCAGGTCCGCGGCCTGACGGAGGCCTCGGCCGGGAGGCTGCGCCAGTTCCTCGAGGCCGAGGACATTGCTTTCCAGGCCGGAGTGTCGATCGAGACGCCGCCGCTCGCCGGGCTCGATCCGGCGGAGACCGGCGACAGCCTCGCAATGGCGGAGCGTCTCCGCCGTGCCCTTTCCGGCCTCTCCCCGACGCTTGCACCAAAACTCTCCGTGATCGTCGACGGCGGCGGCCTCTCTTCACTCGATGCGGTCAGCGCCGACCTCCGCCTGCGCGCGCTGCCCGCCGGCGCGGGCGGCGCGTGGCAGCTGATGATCGACGGCACGGCGGTGACGGCGCGCCCCGGCGGAACCTTCGATGCCGGCATGGCACCGCGTGCGCTTGTCGCGCTGCTGCTGCGCCTTTCGGCGATGGGACCGACCGCGCGCGGCCGCGATCTCGATCCGGCCGCGGTGTCCGCCGTCCTTGCCGGCCTGCCGGGGATCGAGGCGGAAAAATATCGTCCCGGACCGGCGTTCCAGCCGGTCGGCCTGCATCCGCTCGGCGCCGGGGGCGCGGCGCTCGGGGCTGGGCCGGCCTATGGGCAAGTGGCGGCCGAAGACCTTGCGGCCCTTGCCGAAGCGGTCAGGGCCTCCGGCAACGACGAGATCCGCCTTTCGCCCGGCCGCGCGCTGCTCGTGCCCTGTCGCGGGGGAACGGACATCGCCGCCCTTCGTGCGGTCGCCGCCGGGCTCGGCCTGCGCGTCGACGCCGACGATCCCGCCAACCGGATCGATGCCTGCGCCGGCCGGAGAGGCTGCGCCTCGGCCCATCTCGACACCCATGCCCTGGCCGACCGCATCCGGCGCGCCGCGCCCGTGCTCTTCGACGGATCGCTGCGCCTGCATGTCTCGGGCTGCGCCAAGGGCTGCGCCCGCCCGTCGCCGGCCGATCTCGTCCTTGTCGGCATGCCGGAGGGCTGCGCCCTGCTGCGCGACGCGAAACCGTCGGCTCCGCCGCTGGTGATCTTCGCCGAAGCGGCGGCGGACCGGGTCGCCGCGCGGCTCGAGGCCTTCGTCGCCGCCGAGAAACGCTCTGGCGAATCGGCACGCGCCTGCCTAACACGCCTTGATCCGGCGGCGCTCGCCGCCCTTGCCACCGAACGGACGTAACCATGCCGGACGACGACTACATCCGCGACGGAAACGCGATCTACGAGAAATCCTTCGCGATCATCCGGGCGGAGGCCGATCTCGATCGCTTCGGCCCGGAGGAAGCGGACATCGCCATCCGGATGATCCATGCCTGCGGCATGGTCGAGGCGGCGGCGTCCTTCGCGTTTTCCGACGGCTTCGTCGCAGCCGCCCGTGCGGCCCTTGCCGCCGGCCGTCCGATTTTCTGCGATGCGGAAATGGTGGCGCACGGGATCACGCGCGCGCGGCTTCCCGCGCAGAACGAGGTGATCTGCACGCTGCGCGACCCCGCGACCGTGTCGCTTGCCGCTGCGATCGGCAACACGCGTTCGGCCGCGGCGCTGAAGCTCTGGGGCGCGCGGATGGAGGGTGCCGTCGTCGCGATCGGCAACGCCCCGACCGCACTCTTCTACCTGCTCGAAATGCTCCGCGACGGCGCGCCGCGTCCGGCCGCGATCGTCGGCATGCCGGTCGGTTTCGTCGGCGCGGCGGAATCGAAAGATGCGCTGGCGGAGAACCCGTTCGGCATCCCCTATGCCGTCGTGCGCGGCCGCCTCGGCGGCAGCGCCATGACGGCGGCGGCCGTCAACGCGCTGGCGAGGCCGGGCCTTTGAGCGCGACGGGACGGCTGATCGGCGTCGGCACGGGGCCGGGCGATCCGGGCCTTCTGACGGTCAAGGCCGTGAAGGCGCTGGCCGGGACGGACGTGCTCGCCTGGTTCGCCAAGCGCGGCGGCGGCGGCAATGGCCGGGCCATCGTCGAGGGCCTGGTGCGGCCGGGCGCGATCGAGCATCCGCTCCATTATCCGGTGACGACGGAAATCCACCGGCACGACGACGAATACCGCCGCCAGATCACCGGCTTCTACGACGAGAGCGCCGCGGCGCTTGCCGCCCATCTCGATGCCGGGCGGACGGTGGCGGTGCTCAGCGAGGGCGATCCGCTGTTCTACGGCTCCTACATGCATCTGCATGTCCGCCTGTCCGCCCTCTATCCGACCGAGGTCATTCCGGGCGTGACCGCCATGTCGGGGTGCTGGTCGATGGCCGGACTGCCGATCGTGCAGGGCGACGACGTGCTCTCCGTCCTGCCCGGCACGATGGAGGAGGGCGAACTCGTCCGCCGCCTCGCCGACACCGAAGCGGCGGTGATCATGAAGGTTGGCCGCAACCTGCCGAAGATCCGCCGCGCGCTGCATGAGGCCGGCCGCCTCGCCGATGCCGTCTATGTCGAGCGCGGCACGATGGCGAACGGCGGGATGGTCGCGCTCGCCGAGAAGGCGGACGACGCCGCACCCTATTTCTCGCTGATCCTCGTGCCCGGCTGGAAGGGCAGGGCATGAGCGGCATCCTCTCCGTGATCGGCACCGGCCCGGGCGATCCGCGCCAGATGACGCCCGAAGCCGCCGCCGCCGTTTCCGATGCCGAGGTCTTCTTCGGCTACGGCCCCTATCTCGACCGGCTGGCGCTCGGCCCCCACCAGCGCCGCATCGCCTCGGACAATCGCGAGGAACTCGGCCGCGCCCGGGCCGCGCTTGCGCAGGCCGCCGCCGGCGCGCGGGTCTGCGTCGTCTCGGGCGGCGATCCCGGCGTCTTCGCCATGGCGGCGGCCGTCTGCGAGGCGATCGAGGCGGGCCCGGACGACTGGCGCGCGGTCGACCTCGTCGTCGTGCCGGGCGTCACCGCCATGCTGGCGGTCGCCGCCCGCATCGGCGCGCCGCTCGGCCACGACTTCTGCGCGCTCTCGCTCTCGGACAATCTGAAGCCCTGGGAGGTGATCACCCGGAGGCTCCGGCTCGCGGCCGAGGCGGGCTTCGTCATCGCTCTCTACAATCCGATCAGCAAGGCGCGACCCTGGCAGCTCGGCGAGGCCTTCGCCCTGCTGCGCGGCATCCTGCCGGCGACGACGCCAGTGATCTTCGGCCGCGCCGCCGGACGGCCGGACGAACGCATCCGCATCGTCCCGCTGGCCGAGGCGGATGCGGGCGATGCCGATATGGCGACCTGCGTGATGATCGGCTCGCCGGAAACGCGCATCGTCGCGCGGCCGGGCCGGTCGCCGCTCGTCTACACGCCGCGCTTTTCCGCGCCCGCCAGCCGATGAGCCAGACAAGCGAGCGCCTCCTCCACCGTGCCGACCTCGGCGACGCCCGCGGGCGGGGCCTGGCGCGCGACCATGATCACCGGCAGGCCGAGCCTGCGCGCTGCGACGAGCTTCGCCTGCGTCGCCGTGCCGCCGCTGTTCTTCGTGACGATAACGTCGATGCGGTGGCCGAGGAGAAGCTCGGTCTCGCCGTCGAGCGTGAACGGCCCGTGATCGAGAAGATAGTCGATCGAGGGAACCTCCAACGTCACGGGATCGACGCTGCGCAGCAGGTAGTGATGCTGGGGTGCCGCTTCGAAGGCCGGCGCCTGCTGGCGACCGATGGCGAGGAAGACACGGCGCGGTGCCGCGCCGAGCGCCGTCACAGCCTCCGCCATGCCGGTCACATGCGTCCAGCGGTCACCGGGCTCTGCGCGCCATTCGGGGCGGCGAAGGGCGATGAGCGGGATGCCCCGGGCGGCAGCGGCGGCGGCGGCGTTTTCCGACATGCGTGCGGCGAAGGGATGGGTCGCGTCGATGAGGACATCGATCCGTTCCGCAGCGAGATAGCGGGCAAGACCCTCCGCGCCGCCGAAGCCGCCGCTGACGACGGGCAGCGGCTGCGGGCGCGGGTCGGCCGTGCGGCCGGCGAGCGACAGCCGCGCCTTTATGCCGGGCATCGCCGCCAGCGCCTCGGCGAGGGCGCGTGCCTCGGTCGTGCCGCCGAGGACCAGGATGAGGGGGCATCGCATGGATGAGGGCTCCGCAGCGGTTCCGCCGTGGCTGACGATCGTCGGCATCGGCGAGGACGGTCTAGCCGGATTGGGCGACGAGGCCAAGCGGCGCATCGCCTCGGCCGAGATCGTCTTCGGCGGCGCCCGGCACCTCTTGCTGGCCGAGCCGCTGATCGCAGGGGAGCGCCATGCCTGGCTGAGCCCGTTCGAGCGCTCCGTCGCGGCGGTGATCGCCGCGCGCGGGCGGACGGCCGTCGTGCTCGCCTCCGGCGACCCTTTCCTCCATGGCGTCGGCGCGACGCTGTCGCGCCGGATCGATCCGTCCGAAATCCTCACCCTGCCGGCGCCCTCCGCCTTCAGTCTCGCGGCTTCGCGGCTCGGCTGGCAGCTGCAGGAGGTGGCGACCGTGTCGCTGCACGGCCGGCCGGACGACCTGATCCGCCCCAATCTCCAGCCGGGCGCAAGGATCCTCGCGCTGACCTCGGACGGCGCGGGTCCGGCGGCGCTTTCCGCGCTTTTGACACGGACCGGCTTCGGCGGCTCCGCCTTGATCGTGCTCGAAGCGCTCGGCGGACCGCAGGAGCGCATCACCCGCGCCCGCGCCGACACTTTGCCGCCGATCGCCTTCCACGCGCTGAACCTTTGTGCCGTCGAGGTCGCGGCCGGGGCGGATGCGCGCGTCCTGCCGCTGGCAAGCGGGCGCGACGACGGCCTGTTCGAGCATGACGGGCAGATCACCAAGCGCGAGGTTCGCGCCGTGACGCTGTCGACGCTCGCGCCGAGGCGCGGCGAACTGCTCTGGGACATCGGCGCCGGCTCCGGCTCGATCGCCGTCGAATGGCTTCTCGCCGATCCGGCGATGCGGGCGGTCGCCGTCGAGCAGGCGCCGGAGCGTGCCGCCCGCATCGCCCGCAACGCCTCCGCCTTCGGGGTGCCGGGCCTCGTGGTGGTCGAGGGCCGGGCGCCGGACGTGCTTGCCGGGCTCGAGGCGCCGGATGCCGTGTTCATCGGCGGCGGCGGCAGCGTGCCCGGCGTGATGTCCGCGATTCTTGCCGCGCTGAAGCCGGGCGGGCGCGTCGTCGCCAATGCGGTGACGGTCGAGATGGAGGCGGTGCTTCTCGACCACCATGCACGGCTTGGCGGCAGCCTGATCCGCATCGACATCGCCCGCGCCGCGCCGGTCGGCGGCATGACCGGCTGGCGGCCGGCCATGCCGGTGACGCAATGGTCCTGGACGCGGGGCCTCTGACGCATGTCTCGCTTGCGGAAAGACAGGCGTCGAGACAGGGGCCTGGTGCACGGGCGCGACTGCGGACGATCCGCGACATGCCCGCGGGCGACGGCGTTTGCGGCCGAGACGCCGGAAAAGCGGACGACAGAGCCTATCCGGCGATCCGGTGTTCACCGGAGCATGTTCGAGAGAAAGGAAGAGGACAGATGACGGTTCATTTTATCGGCGCGGGGCCGGGGGCCGCGGATCTCATCACCGTGCGCGGCCGCCGGCTGATCGAGACTTCTCCCGTCTGCCTCTATGCCGGTTCGATCGTCTCGCCGGACCTGCTTGCCTATTGCCCGGACGGGGCGCGGATCGTCGACACCGCGCCGATGTCGCTCGACGAGATCGAGGCGGAATATCTGCGGGCGGCGGAGGCCGGCGAGGATGTGGCGCGGCTCCACTCCGGCGACCTCTCGGTCTGGAGCGCGGTCGCCGAACAGATCCGTAGGCTGAAGGCGCGCGGCATCGCCTATACGATGACGCCGGGCGTTCCCTCCTTCGCGGCGGCAGCGGCGGCGCTGGAGCGGGAACTGACGTTGCCGGGCCTCGCCCAGAGCCTGGTTCTCACCCGCGTGTCCGGCAGGGCATCGCCGATGCCAGAAGGCGAGACGCTCTCCGGCTTCGGCGCGACCGGCGCGACGCTCGCGATCCATCTGGCGATCCACGCCCTGCCGCGCATCGTCGCCGAGCTTCTTCCCCTCTACGGCGCCGACTGCCCGGTCGCGATCGTCGTCAAGGCCTCCTGGCCGGACGAGCGGGTGCTGAAGGGCACGCTCGCCGACATCGAGGCGCAGGTCGCCGCCGCGCCGATCGAGCGCACCGCGCTGATCTTCGTCGGCCCCGGCCTTGCGGCGGAGGATTTCCGGGAAAGCGCGCTCTACGACGCCGCCTACCAGCGGCGCTTTCGCGGTCGCGACTGATGGATCAGCGCGGATCGATCGGTTCGGCCGCCGTCGGGGCGTCCGGTGGGCCGTGGCGGACGACCTTGGCGGGAACGTCGTCGCGGCGCTCGCTGCGGTCGCGGTAAAGGGCCGCCGCCGCCAGCATCACCATGGCGACGGGCGTCGTCAGCGCGACGAACACCACGATCAGGATCTCGTGCACGATCCAGCGCCCTTCGAGCATCAGGAAGGTGAGGGCCGAAGCGGCACAGATCATCGCCGTCCCGCCGATCGCGGCGAGGCCCGGCGTGTGCAGGCGCCGGTAGAAGGTCTCGAAGCGCACGAGGCCCGCCGCGCCGATCAGCGTCAGCGCCGCGCCGCCGAGGAGCAGCAGGCAGACGGGGATCGCCGCCCAGGCCGGAAGATCGGTGATCTGGCTCATTCGATCACCTCGCCGCGCATCAGGAATTTCGAGAAGGCGACGGTGGCGACGAAGCCGAGCAGGGCGATGATCAGCGCTGTCTCGAAATAGATCGAATTGGAGGTGCGGATGCCGAAGACGACGAGCATCAGCATGGCGGCGAGGTAGAAGGTGTCGAGGCCGAGGATGCGGTCCTGGGCCCGGGGCCCGCGCAGCATGCGGTAGAAGGCGCAGGCCATGGCAAGGCCGAGCATGACCTGGGCGGCGAGGATCGACCAGAGGATCACGAGCGTCATCATTGGAAAATCTCCCGCAGCGGGCCTTCGTAGCGTTGATGGATCATGTCCTCGATGTGGCGGGACGTCTCGAGGTCGAGCGCATGCATCAGCAGCGTGCCGTCGCGCGGGTCGTATTCGAGCCAGGCCGTGCCCGGCGTCAGCGTCAGGATCAGCGACAGGCAGGCGAGCGCGTTCTCGTCCTCGATCCGCAGCCTGATCGTCAGGAAGCCATCGGCGGGGACGCGGCCGCGCCCGGTGAAGATCACCTTGGTGACGTTGACATGCGAGACGAGGACGTCGACGAACACCCGTCCGGCCAGCGTGAAGACGGCGGCGATGCGGCCGAAGGCGACCGTGCGCGGCTCGAGATTGACCATGACCCAGGCGAAGACGGTGCCGAGCGTCGCGCCGAGCGCGATGTGGCCCGGCGACAGCGACCGGTTGAGCAGCAGCCACATCATCATCAGGCAGAGGGAGAGGATCGGATGGGGAAACCAGTAGCGCATCGTCAGCCCCCTTCCGTGCCGGCGGCCGGCGGGAGCACCGCGCGGATATAGGCGGAGGGATCGACGAGGCTCGCGGCGGTCGCCTCCATGTAGCCGATCGCCAGCCCGGCCTTGATGCTGAGCAGGACGGTCGCGCCGATCAGGACGAGGATCGGCGTGATCTCGATCAGCCGGACGCGCGGGATCGTGCCCTCGATCGAGGCCCAGAAGGTGCGGATGCCGATCCGGTTCATGGCGATCATGGCGGCGAGGCCGGAGAGGATCAGCATGGCGGCATAGGCGAGCGCGCCCGGCGGATAGGAGGCGAGGTCGGTCGCCCGCGCGCCGGAAAAGAGCCCGTGCAGCAGCGCGAACTTGGCGAGGAAGCCGGGCAGCGGCGGCAGGCCGGAAAGCAGCATGCCGCAGGCGATGAAGCAGAGGCCGAGCACCGCCATCGTGCCGGGAACCAGGGTTCCCACCTCCTCCTCCGGCTCGTCCTCGTCGAAGTCACCATAGGCCTCCATCGTCACGGCGAGAACGTCGGCACCGGCATCGCGGCCGCGCTCGACGAGTTCGATCAGCAGGAAGAAGGCCGAGACGGTGATTGTCGAGACGACGGTGTAGAACAGGATGCCGCCGAGCATGGAGGCCTGGCCGAGGCCGATCGCGGCGAGCAGCGTGCCCGAGGACACGAGCACGCAATAGCCGGCGAGCCGGCCGATCGCCTGCGAGGCGAGCACGCCGATGGCGCCGAAGGCGATGGTGAGCATGCCGCCGTAATAGAGGAGGTCGCGGCCGAAGCCGGTCGATTCGCCGGCGTCCGCGCCGAAGACCAGCAGCGACAGGCGCAGGATGACGTAGATCCCGACCTTGGTCAAAAGCGCGAAGATCGCCGCCGAGGGCGGAGTGGCCGCCGCATAGGCGGGCGGCAGCCAGAAGCCGAGCGGCCACATGCCGGCCTTGACCAGGAAGGCCGTGCCGAGCACGGCCGCGCCGGCCTCCATCAGCATCCGGTCGCGATCCGAGAGGCCCGCGATCTTGCTGGCGAGGTCGGCCATGTTCAGCGTTCCCGTCGCCCCGTAGATCAGGCTTACGCCGATCAGGAAGAGGAAGGACGCGGCGAGGTTGATCGCGACATAATGGAGCCCGGCCTTGACGCGCACCGGCCCCGAGCCGTGCAGCAGCAGGCCGTAGGAGGCCGCCAGCATCATCTCGAAGAAGACGAAGAGGTTGAAGAGGTCGCCGGTGAGGAAGGCGCCGTTGACGCCGGCGAGGAGGAGCTGGAACAGCGAGTGGAAATGATAGCCGGCCGTGTGCCAGCGGGCGATGGCGAAGACCTGGGCGGCAAGCCCGAGCAGGCTCGCCAGCGCCAGCATCATGGCGGAGAAATGGTCGAGGACCAGCACGATGCCGAAGGGCGCCGGCCAGTTGCCGACGGTCGTGGCGACGGCGCCGTCGGCTGAGGCGACGGCGATGAGGAACAGCGACACGAAGAAGACGATCGCCGTCGCGGTGAAGCCTATGACGCCCTTGACGTTGCGGTTGCGCTCGTCGAACGGGATCATCGCCGCGCCGGCGACGAGCGGCAGCAGCACCGGGACGATGACGAGGTTCTGGATCCAGCCCTGCACCTATTCCCTCCCGTCGACATGGTCGGTGCCGGTGAACCCGCGCGAGGCGAGCAGCACGACGAGGAAGAGGGCGGTCATGGCGAAGCCGATGACGATGGCGGTCAACACCAGCGCCTGCGGCACGGGGTCGGTGTAGAGCCAGGGATAGACGGTGCCGTCCTTGTCGAGCACCGGCGGCGCGTTGACCCTGAGGCCGCCCATGCCGAAGATGAACAGGTTGACGGCATAGGAGAGCAGGCCGAGGCCGATGACGAGCTGGTAGGTGCGCGGACGCAGAAGCAGCCAGACGCCGGACGCGGTCAGGACGCCGATCGCGATCGAGAGGATGAGTTCCATCAGCCGATCTCCCTTTCGGCGGCCCGGGCCGCGCGGGCCTGGGCGCGCGGCGTGCGCACGGACTGGTGGGCGAGCGCGATCAGGATGAGGACGGTCGCCCCGAGCACGAGGGCGAAGACGCCGAGATCGAAGATCAGCGCGCTCGCGACCGGAATCTTGCCGAAGACGGGCAGTTCCGCATAGCGGAAATAGCTCGTCAGGAAGGGGCGCGAGAACAGCCAGGAGCCGAGCCCGGTGGCGATCGCCATCACAAGGCCGATCGACATCCAGCGCAGCGGATGGATGCGCAGCCGCTCCTCCACCCAGCGCGTGCCGCCGGCCATGTATTGCAGGATGAAGCCGATCGACATGGCGATGCCGGCGGCGAAGCCTCCGCCCGGCTGGTCGTGGCCGCGCAGGAAGAGGAAGGTGGCGAGCATGGCGATGACCGGGAACATCCAGCGCATGATGATCGAGGGCAGGCGGAGATATTCGGCGATGCTGTCGCCCTTGCTGCGGTCGGGATGGCGGTCGTCGAAGGCGTTCTGCACCTGCTGCTGCTCCGGAAGCTGCAGGCTGTCCTCCGCCGGGCGGAAGCGGCGCAGGAGCGCGAAGACGGTCAGCGCCACGATGCAGAGAACCGCGATCTCGCCGAGCGTGTCGAAGCCGCGGAAGTCGACGAGGATGACGTTCACCGTATTGGTGCCGCCGCCCTTGCTGTAGGCGTTTTCCAGGAAGAAGCGCGAGATCGTCTCGAGCCGCGCGCCGCTCATCACCGTGTAGGAGACGAGCATGGTGGCGATGCCGGCGGCGACGGCGAGCGCGAAGTCGCGCAGGCGCCTGAGCCTGATCGGAAGCGTCATCCTTTCCCGCTCCTCGCCGGCCTCGATGCGCTTCGGCAGCCAGCGCAGGCCGAGCAGGATCAGCACGGTGGTGACGATCTCGACGAGGAGCTGGGTGACGGCGAGGTCGGGCGCCGACAGCCAGACGAAGGTCAGGCAGGTGCAGAGCCCGGCGCCGCCGAGCAGCACAAGGGCGACCAGCCGGTGGAACTTCGCCTGGTAGGCGGCGCCGGCGGCGCAGAGGATGCCAACCGTCCAGAGGAGCGCGAAGGCGGGATCGATCGTCCCAAGCCGAAGCGGCGCCGGTTGGAAGCCGGCGATCAGCAGCGGTGCCGCGCCCGCGAAGAGGGCGACGGCGAAGAGGAGCCGCATCTGCGGCTGCAGGCGGCGGGTCGAGGCATGCTTCTCGATCGAGCGTGCCCATTTCCACGACAGCGTGACGAGGACGCGCTCGAAGATGCGCTGTCCTTCCAGCTTGCGGAAGATCGGCGGGCCCTCGACGCTGTTGGCGAGATAGGGCTTCAGGAAGAGGTAGAGGACGATCCCGCCGACGAGGGCGACGATGCTCATGATCAGCGGCAGGTTCCAGCCGTGCCAGACGGCGAGGCTGTAGTCGGGCGTGGCGAGCCCGAGGACGGCGACGACGGCGGCATGCAGGAAGGGGCCGACCGTCAGGCCCGGCACGATGCCGACGACGAGGCAGGCGAAGACCAGGAAGGCGACCGGCGCCAGCATGAAGGGCGGCGGCTCGTGCGGCGCTTTCGGCAGGTCGGTCGCGGGCCGGCCGAAGAAGACGCTGTGGATGAAGCGCAGCGAATAGGTGACGGCGAAGAGGCCCGCCAGCGTCGCGACGTAAGGGGTCACGCTGTCGAGGATGTTCAGCTGGTGCGTCTCGATCGCCTCGGCGAAGAACATCTCCTTCGACAGGAAGCCGTTCAGCAGCGGCACGCCGGCCATGGCCGCGCTCGCGACCATGGCGAGCGTCGCGGTGAAGGGCATGGCGCGGTAGAGGCCGCCCAGCCGGCGCATGTCGCGCGTTCCCGTCTCGTGGTCGATGATGCCGGCCGCCATGAACAGCGAGGCCTTGAAGGTGGCGTGGTTCATCGTGTGGAAGATCGCCGCCACCGCGGCGAGCGGGCTGCCGAGCGACAGGAGCGCCATGATCAGGCCGAGATGGCTGATGGTCGAATAGGCGAGCAGGCCTTTGAGGTCCTGCTGGAAGATGGCGAAATAGGCGCCGAGCGCCAGCGTCGAGAGACCGGCGAGCCCGAGCATCCAGAACCAGGCTTCCGTTCCCGACATCACCGGCCAGAGGCGGATCATCAGGAAGATGCCGGCCTTCACCATGGTCGCCGAATGCAGGTAGGCGGAGACGGGCGTCGGCGCCGCCATGGCGTGCGGCAGCCAGAAATGGAAGGGGAACTGCGCGCTCTTCGTCAGCGCGCCGAGCAGGATCAGCACGAGGGCCGGCACGTAGAGCGCATGCGAACGAATGATGCTGCCGGAGGCGAGCACCGTGTCGAGATCGTAGCTGCCGACGATGTGGCCGAGCAAGATGAAGCCGAGGAACATCGACAGGCCGCCGGTCGCCGTCACCGTCAGCGACATGCGCGCGCCGTCGCGGGCCGCCGCGTTCTGGTGCCAGTAGCCGATCAGCAGGAAGGAGACGATGCTGGTCAGTTCCCAGAAGACGGCAAGCAGGATGAGGTTGCCCGCCATTACCAGGCCGAGCATCGCGCCCATGAAGGAGAGGAACAGCGAGAAGAAGCGCGGCACCGGATCGGCGGCCGACATGTAGTAGCGCGCATAGATGACGACCAGCAGGCCAATCGCCGTTATCAGCACCGCGAACATCCAGGATAGGCCGTCGAGGCGCAGCGACAGGTCGAGCCCGAGCGAGGGCATCCATGCGAAGCTCTGCCGCAGGACACCGCCCTCGGTGACGAAGGGATAGAGCGCCAGCGTCGTCATGAGCGCGACGAGCGCGATGCCGCCTGAAAACCAGGCCGAGGTCGTGCCTCTTTTCGACGGCAGCAGGATGACCGCGACGCTGCCGGCGAAGGGCAGCATCAGGAGGAGAATCAGCAGGGCGCCGGGCGTCTCTATCGTTCCGTTCCTTAAGGCTCGCACTGTGGTTTTGCGGCATGGGGATGCGGGCCGAAGGGCCGCCGCCGCGTTATCGCTTGAGAGCCCCGGGCGAAGGTCTGATGCCGGTGCCGGGAGCGATGTAGGTTTTATGGCGTCTTTTGCCAGTCCTGCCAACCCTTTGGCGGCAAGAAAAACGGCCGGGCGGCGCGGCTGCGACAGGTGGTCGCCCGTCTCGGCGCCGTGGCCTTCGCATCCGCATGGCATGTCCGGGCCGGAGCGCTATATTGACCGCCATGAAACCCGACGACCTGCTCTATCCGACCCCGCGCGGCCTCTTCTGCGAGAGGGGCGGCTTCTATGTCGACCCCGTGCAGCCGGTCGAGCGGGCGCTGATCACCCATGGCCATGCCGACCATGCGCGCGCCGGCCACGGCCACGTGCTGGCAACGCGGCGCACGCTCGACATCATGCGCATCCGCTACGGCGAGGATTTCTGCGGCAGCGCCCAGCCGGCGGCCTTCGGGGAAACGTTTCGCCTGAACGGTGTCACCGTCGCCTTCCATCCGGCCGGCCACGTGCTCGGCTCGGCGCAGATCTCGGTGGAGGCGGAGGGGACGCGCATCGTCGTCTCCGGCGACTACAAGCGCCGCCCGGATCCGACGGCGGAGGCGTTCGAGCCGGTCGCCTGCAACGTCTTCATCACCGAGGCGACCTTCGGGCTGCCGGTGTTCCACCATCCGCCGGACGGGGCGGAGATACTCAAGCTCATCGGCTCGCTCCGCCAGTTTCCCGAACGGGCCCACCTCGTCGGCGCCTATGCGCTCGGCAAGGCCCAGCGGGTGATCTCGCTCCTGCGCCGCAACGGATACGACGCGCCGATCCACATCCACGGCGCGCTGACGCGGCTCTGCGACTATTACCGCGCGGAGGGGATCGATCTCGGCGACCTGCGCCCGGCGACGCTTGCCGACGGCGGGAAGCATGCCTTCGCCGGCGCGGTGGTCGTCGCGCCGCCCTCGGCCTTCGCCGACCGCTGGGCCCGCCGCTTCGCCGAGCCGCTCCCGGTCTTCGCCTCGGGCTGGATGATGGTGCGCCAGCGCGCCCGCCAGCGCGGCGTCGAGCTGCCGCTGGTCATCTCCGACCATTGCGACTGGGCCGAACTGACCGAGACGATCGAAGACATCGCGCCGAACGAGGTCTGGGTCACCCATGGGCGGGAAGAGGCGCTGGTGCGCTGGTGCACGCTGAAGGGGATTGCCGCGCGGCCGCTGCATCTCGTCGGCTACGACGACGAGGGCGAATGATGAAGGCCTTCTCCGACCTGCTCGACCGCCTGGTGCTGACGCCGCAGCGCAACGCGAAGATCCGGCTCCTGACCGACTATTTCGCCGCGACGCCCGATCCGGATCGCGGCTATGCGCTGGCGGCGATCGCCGGGACGCTGTCGATCCCGGCCGTCAAGCCGGCGCTCCTCAAGGATCTCGTGCTGGAGCGCATGGACGGCGAGCTGTTCCGCTATTCCTACGACTATGTCGGCGACCTTGCCGAGACGATTGCGCTCGTCTGGGAGCCGCCGGCGGGCGCCGCGCCGCCTCCCGAGGCGCCGCACCTTGGCGAGACCGTCCGCCTGCTGCAGGCGGCGGGGCGCAGCGAGGTCCGCGGCCTGATGATCCGCCTGCTCGACACGCTCGACGCCTCCGGACGCTACGCGCTGCTGAAGCTCGTCACCGGCGCGCTGCGCATCGGCGTCTCGGCGCGGCTCGCCAAGCAGGCGCTGGCCGAGTTCGGGCAACGCGATGTCGCCGAGATCGAGACGCTCTGGCACGGCATCGACCCGCCCTACCAGCCGCTCTTCCTCTGGCTGGAGGGCACGGCGCCGAGGCCGGACACCGGCCGCGCCGCCGTCTTCCATGCCGTGATGCTGGCGACCCCGGTCGCCGACGGCGATCTCGACGGGCTCGATCCGGCAAACTATGCCGCCGAATGGAAATGGGATGGCATCCGCGTCCAGCTCGCCAGCACCGGCGGCGTGCGCAAGCTCTTCTCGCGCAGCGGCGACGACATTTCCGCCGCCTTCCCTGACATCCTCGAAGCCGCCGACTTCGACGGCGTCATCGACGGCGAACTGCTCGTCGGCGGCACGGCGCGCACCAACCGCGCCACCCGCAGCTTTTCCGACCTGCAGCAGCGGCTGAACCGCAAGGCGGTCGGCCGCAAGATGCTCGACGACTATCCCGCCTTCATCCGCGCCTACGACCTGCTGCTCGAAGGCGGCGAGGACAGGCGCGCGGCCGGCTTCGACACACGGCGCGAGCGGCTCGCGCGTCTCGTCGAGGCGATGTCGCCCGCCCATTTCGATCTGTCGCCGCTCGTGCCCTTCTCGACCTGGGAGCAGCTCGACCTCCTTCGCCGCGATCCGCCGAACCCGGTGATCGAGGGCATCATGCTGAAGCGACGCGACGCGCCCTATACGCCCGGCCGCGCCAAGGGGCCGTGGTTCAAGTGGAAGCGCAATCCGTTCAATGCGGATGCCGTGCTGATGTATGCCCAGCGCGGCCATGGCAAGCGTTCGAGCTACTATTCCGACTTCACCTTCGGCGTCTGGGCGACGGTCGAGGGGCGCGACATGCTGGTGCCGGTGGGCAAGGCCTATTTCGGCTTCACCGACCAGGAACTCGACGTGCTCGACCGTTTCGTCCGCAACAACACGACGGAGCGTTTCGGACCGGTGCGGGCGATCCGCGCCGGGCCCGATGTCGGCTTCGTTGTCGAGGTCGCCTTCGACGGGATCAACCGCTCGTCGCGGCACAAGTCCGGCGTCGCCATGCGCTTTCCCCGCATCTCGCGGCTGAGGCAGGACAAGCTGCCGCGCGAGGCCGACCGGCTGGAGACGCTGGTGGCGATGATCCCGGCGAGCGGCGACGATCCGGGCGAGGCGTGAGCGGTGCCGCTCAGGCGCGGTGCGACGGCGCCAGCGTGCGGGCGATCAGGGCGAGGACGGCGTCCGCGTCGATCCCCGTGCAGACGGACTGGCTCGGTCGCCCGTCCCAGTCGCTCGGGCCGAAGCGGCGGCCGTCCGGCTTCTGCACGGTCATGCCGTCGGCGATGCCGCCGCAGACGACGCGGACCGCGCCGCTGCGCGTCGAAAAAAGCTCCGGCGCCACGACATAGGCGCAGGCGCAGCTGTCGTGCACGACCATGCCGTCGTCGACGATCCCCTCGTAGAAGCCGATGTAGAAGGCGGAGATGTCGGCGAGCAGCCGCGCCCTCGCGCCGCCGGCCTCGGCGATCGTGGCCAGCGCCGCCCGCGTCATCACCGTCCGCATCGTCACGTCGAGGCCGACGGCGACCACCGGCCAGGGCGCGGTGAAGACCGCGTCGGCCGCTTCCGGATCGCCGTGGATGTTCGCCTCGGCGGCCGGCGTCACATTGCCCGGAACGTCGAATGCCCCGCCCATGATGACGACCTGGCGCACGAGGCCGGCGATCCCGGGGTCCTCCTTGAGCGCCAGCGCCAGATTGGTCATGCGGCCGACGGCGACGAGCGTCACCGCGCCCGGATCGGCGCGCACGGCGTCGATGATGAAGCGGTGGGCGGGACGCGGGTCGAGGGGAAGGTCGATCGTGCCCGGCACGCCGATATTGCCGAGCCCGTCGTCGCCGTGAATGAAGGTCGGCCAGTCCGCCTGCGGCCGCGCCGGATCGAGCGTTTCGGCAAGCCCGCGCGCGACGGGTGCGGCGATCTGCCATTCGCGCTTGAGGAACAGGGCGTTGCGCGTCGTCGTCTCGATCGCGGCATTGCCGAAGACGGTGGTGATGCCGATGAGGTCGATGTCGGGATGATGGTGGAGGAAGAGGAGCGCCATGGCGTCGTCGACGCCGGGGTCCGTGTCGAAAATGACCTTGTGCATGGATGGTCCTACTGGAAACGCTCGATGCTGAACGGGTTCTCCTGCGGACTGCCGTCGCCGGTCAGCAGGTCGGCGACGCGTCGTCCGGTGACGGCCGAGAGCGTGACGCCGAGATGGCCGTGGCCGAAGGCGAGCGCGATGCGCCGGTCCTGCGGCACGAGGCCGATCACCGGCACGGAATCCGGCGTCGACGGCCGGCAGCCCATCCATTCGACGCCACCCTCCTCGGGAAGCGCCGGCACGTAGCGGCGCATCTTCGCCCGCATCGCTGCCGCGCGCGCATAATTCGCCGGCGCCTCGGGCGCGGCCATCTCGACCGCGCCGCCGATCCTGAGCCCGATGTCGAGCGGCGAGGCGCAGAAGCCGTGCTCGGAGAAGAAGACGGGCATGGGCAGGGACACGGGCGCGCTCGCCCAGGTCGTGTTGTAGCCGCGCTCGGTTTCGAGCAGCACCTTGAGGCCGAGCGCCTTCACCAGTATGCGCGACCAGACGCCGGCGGAGATCAGCACCTTGTCGAACATGCGCTCGACCCCGCTTTCGTCGCGGATGACCACGCCGTCCTGCTGCGGGCGGACCGCGATCACCTTCGCCGCATGGAGCGCGCCGCGGGCGCGGATATACGCGCGCAGGCCCTCGAGCAGGGCCGGCGGATCGGGAAACATGCCGTAGCCGGTGCAGAAGACGGCGCCGGCGAAGCGGCCCTCGAGCGCCGGCGCGCGGTCGCGGGTGGCGCGGGCGTCGAGCCGTTCCACCTGGTGGCCGAGGATGCGGGCGTTCTCGGCCTCGGCGGAAAAGGCGCGATCGAGCCGGGCGGTGCTGTCGAAGACGTGCAGCGCGCCGGTCTCGCGCACATGCAGCGGCAGGCCGGTCATTTCCGAGAGCCGGCGATGTTCCGCGCGCGCCTCGCGCATCAGCAGTGTCAGCGCCCGCTTCGATTCCTCCGCGCGCGAGGGGCGGGAGGCGGCGAGGAAGGCGAGCAGCCAGGGGGCGAGGCGGGTCGCATCCTGCCAGCGCACCGTCAGGGGACCGAGCGGATCGAGGAGCCATTTCGGCGCCGCCAGCACCATCTCCGGCCGGGCGAGCGGATCGATCTCCGGCACCGCGAGCACGCCGGCATTGCCGACCGAGGCGTGGCGGCGGTCGGGGTCGCGCTCGAACAAAGTGACGCTGTGGCCGCGGTCGATCAGGTTGACCGCCGATGCCGTTCCGATGATGCCTGCGCCGACGATGCCGACCGATGCCATGGTTTGATCCTTCGTCCTTTCGCCCTGACTACATCAGCGGCTGCACGAAAGCCACAGCGGCCCATGCGAAAGAACGGCCCTGTTTCCTGGGGAACAGCCGTGCCGGGGAGAAGCGGGCATTCTTCTCCTCAAGAGACGGGAACGGCCCGCCTCGTAAACCCTCAGGGAGATTTCGCCATGCGCACCTTCGCCATCGCCACCATGATCGCCGTCGTCGGCGCCACGTCCTTCTCCATCCCCTCCTATGCCGCCACGGCCTCGCGCGGTGAAAGTTCGAACGGCGGCAACGGCCGGTCCGGCGCCTCGCGCGGCGAGTATTTCGACGGGGTGACCCATTACCGCAAGCGCCCGTGGAAGAAGGTCGTGTCCGGCGCCTATTGCGTCAACGGCCGCGTGCCGCGCTACGACGACTACGGCAACCTCTATTACGAGCGGATCCGCCACTGCGACGACCGCGTCGACATCGAGGTCCGCTGATCCCCGTCGCCGGTTGAAGATCGGACGCCCGGAGCCTTGCTCCGGGCGTCTTCATGCTGCCTCGATGCGGTTGGCGCGGCGGGCGATCAGGGTGGAGCGGAGGAAGGCCGCGACGAAGAGCCCGCTCATGATCAGGACGATCGTCGGCGCCGGGGCGCTGTCGAGGAAGAAGCTCAGATAGATGCCGGCAATGCTGCTGAAGAGGGCTGCCGCGACCGCGACCGCCATCATCGGCCCGAAGCGGCGCGTGACGAGGAAGGCGATGCTGCCGGGCGCGATCAGGAGCGCGACCGACAGGATGATGCCGACCGCCTTCAGCGCGCCGACGATCGTCAGCGACAGCACGACGAGCAGGCCGTAGTGCAGGAGGTTGACGGGCAGGCCGATGGCGCTCGCATGCTGGCGGTCGAAAGCGTGCAGCAACAGGTCCTTGTGCCGGCCGTAGGTAAAGGCGGTGGCGGCGAGCGCGATGAGGGCGGTCGTCAGCACGTCGCCCGGGGAGAGGCCGAGCATGTCGCCGAAGAGGATGTGGTCGAGATGCACGTCCGGCCGGATCCAGACGTAGAGGACGAGGCCGATGCCGAACATGCCGGAAAAGACGATGCCGAGCACCGTGTCCTCCTTGATGCGGCTGTTGGCGCGGATGAAGCCGGCGGAGAGCGCGCAGAAGAGGCCGGCGGCGAACGCGCCGAGCGACAGCGGCAGGCCTGCCATGTAGGCGGCGACGATGCCCGGCAGCACGGCATGGGAGACGGCGTCGCCCATCAGCGACCAGCCCTTCAGCACGAGGAAGCACGAGATCAGCGCCATCGGCAGGGCGATCACCAGCGTCGTGGCGAAGGCATATTGCATGAACGGAAGCTGGAAAGGCAGCAGCGCCCCTTCGAGGATCCCGCTCATCGCGCCGTCTCCGGTTCTTCGAGCGCGGCGCGGGCGCGGCGGCGGGCGGCGAGCATGCCGTGCTTCGGGGCAAGCACGAAGGCTGTCAGGAAGATCAGCGTCTGAGCCACGACGATGACGCCGCCGGTGGCGCCGTCGAGGAAATAACTCGCATAGGCGCCGAGAACGCTGGTGCCCGCGCCGATCGCGAAGGCGAGCACGATCAGCCGCTGGAAGCGGTCGGTCAGGAGATAGGCGGTGGCGCCCGGCGTGACGACCATGGCGATGACGAGGAAGGCGCCGGCCGTCTGCATCGCCGCGACCGTCGAGGCGCTGAGCAGGGCGAAGAACAGCACCTTCAGCGCCAGCGGGTTGAGGCCGATCGAGCGGGCATGGCTCTCGTCGAAGAAGGTGACCATCAGGTCCTTCCACTTGAGGAACAGGATGGCGAGACTGACGCCGCCGATCAGCACGAGCTGCAGCGTGTCGCCGGGGGTGATGGCGAGGATGTTGCCCATGACGATCGTCTGGATGTTCACCGAGGTCGGCGACAGCGACACCATGAACAGGCCGAGGCCGAAGAAGGAGGTGAAGATCATGCCGATGATCGCGTCCTCGCGCAGCTTGGTGCGGCGGTTGAGGAAGATCATCGCCGCGGCCGCGAGCCCGCCGGAGAGGAAGGCGCCGGCGGCAAAGGGCAGGCCGAGCATGTAGGCGCCGGCGACGCCGGGCACGATCGCATGGGAGAGCGCGTCGCCGATCAGCGACCAGCCCTTCAGCATCAGATAGGCGGAGAGGAAGCCGCAGACGCCGCCGATCAGGCCGCTGACCCAGATGGCGTTGATCATGTAGTCGTACTGAAACGGCTCCAGCAGGCTAGTCATGCCGCGCGGTCTCCGCCTTCGGTGCCGTCGTGTCGCCGGTGCCGTAGATGACGAAGGGTTTTTCGTCGTCGCTGAGCACGGTGAGGCGACGCGGGTCGGCGTCGTCGTGCAGGTCCTGGCCGGCGAGGATGAAGTGCCGGAGTGCGCCGCCGAAGGCCTTTTTCAGGTTTTCCTCGGTGAAGACGTCCGTGGTCGGTCCGGAGGCGAGCACGGTGCGGTTGACGAAGACGGTGCGGTCGCAGAATTCCGGGACGCTGCCGAGATTGTGGGTCGAGACCAGCATCACCCGGCCTTCGTCGCGCAGCGCCTTCAAAAGGTCGATGATCTGTTCCTCGGTGGTGACGTCGACGCCGGTGAAGGGTTCGTCGAGCAGGATCACCTGGCCTTCCTGCGCCAGCGCCCGGGCGAGGAAGACGCGCTTCTTCTGCCCGCCCGAGAGTTCGCCGATCTGGCGCTTGCGGTAGTCGGCCATGCGGACGCGGTCGAGCGCCATGTCGACCATCTCGCGGTCGCGGGCGGACGGCATGCGCAGCCAGTTCATGTGGCCGTAGCGGCCCATCATCACCACATCCTCGACGAGGACCGGGAAATTCCAGTCGACGTCCTCGGCCTGCGGCACATAGGCGACCAGATTGCGCTTCAGCGCATCCTTCACCGGCAGGCCATGAATGGCGACGGAACCGGCGGCGAGCGGCACGAAGCCCATGATCGCCTTGAACAGCGTCGACTTGCCGGAGCCGTTGACGCCGACCAGCGCCGTGATCGTGCCGCGCGGGATGGAGAAGCTCGCATGGCGCAGCGCCGTGTGGCCGTTGCGGTAGGTGACGGTGACGTCCTTGGCCTCGATGCCGGCGCGGCCGGGGGCTCTGCCCATCCTCATTGCGACAGGCCTTTCACGATCGTGTCCGTGGTGACCTTCATCATGTCGAGATAGGTCGGCACCGGCCCGTCCGCCTCGCTCAGCGAATCGACGTAGAGGATGCCGCCATAGGCGGCGCCGGTCTCCTCGGCGACCTGCATGGCCGGATTGGGCGAGACGGTGCTTTCGGAGAAGATGACGTGGATGGCGTGTTCGCGCATCGCGTCGATCACCGCCTTCACCTGCTTCGGCGTGCCCTGGCTGTCGGCATTGATCGGCCAGAGATAGAGTTCCTTCAGGCCGAAGTCGCGGGCGAGATAGCTGAAGGCGCCCTCGCTGGTGACGAGCCAGCGCTTCCCCTCCGGCAGGCGGCCGATCTGCGCGCCGACCTCCGCGGCCAGCGCCCGGATCTTCTCGCCATAGGCCTTCGCGTTGGCGTCATAGACGGCGGCATTGTCCGGATCGATGCCCGCGAGCGCCTTGCGGATGTTCTCGACGTAGATCAGCGCATTCTCGGGCGACATCCAGGCGTGCGGATTGGGCTTGCCCTCGTAGGGGCCTTCGGAAATGCCCATCGGCTCGATCCCGTCGCTGACGACGACGTTCGGCACATTGCCGAGATTCTGCAGGAAGCGCTGGAACCAGGCTTCGAGGTTGAGCCCGTTCCAGAGCACGAGGTCGGCGTCCGAGGTCTTCAGGATGTCGCGCGGCGTCGGCTGGTAGTTGTGGATCTCCGCCCCCGGCTTGGTGATCGACTCCACCTCCGCCGCCTCGCCGGCGACGTTGCGGGCGATGTCGGCGATGACGGTGAAGGTGGTGACCACCTTCGGCTTCTCCGCCAGCGCGGGCGTCGAAAGCAGGAGGGCCCCCGCCAGGGCGGAGACGCATGCGAGGATGCGATGTCGAAAGGGCATGGTCGCCTCATGCGAATTGCGAATGAGTTGCATTCGAATATAAGCCGATCTTGGGCGCTGTCAACGCTATTGCAAATCATTCGCAACAATTCGCCGTATGCTTAATCCTTTGGAAACGCGGCGGCGCTAGGATTCCAGCGTCAGGTTTTCCGGCCTGCCGGCGCGCCGTCTCGAAGGGGTCGCCGGCGGCCGTTCCCCCTGCCGCCGGGAGGCATCGCTGCCTGGCGGGCCTCGTAGTGTATGGAGTGGTGGCGATGACGGCGGAGCGGCGCGGATGAAGCTCGGTCTGAAGGGGCTGAGGCCCTCGCGGAAGATGACGTTGATTCTCGCCGGCGCGCTCGTCGTCGCCGGATCCTCCGGCGCGGCCGCGCTCTACGTGATGGGCGGAGACGAAGGCGGGCCGGCCCTGATGGCCCGGCGCAGTTCTCCTTCCGGCGTCGAATGCACCCTGATCCGCACGCTGAAGATCAGCCGCAACCAGCAGCGCTGGATCCGCCGCTATGTCCGCGCCGACAGCGCCGACGGCCGCGAGCGGGCGCTGACGGCGCTTCGCGTCGCCGGCGTGCTCGCCGCGCAGGAGAAGGCGGATCTCTACCAGGTGGTCGTCGTCGACGCGAAGGGGCCGGAGACGCGCGCCGACATCCGCGGCGCGGCGATCGGCGCGGAGGTGCTGTTTGCCCCCGATCCGCAGAAGTTTCCCGGTTTCGACGGCCCGTTCAAGGCCGAGTACCGGACCGGCCGCGCCAATGTCGCGGGCCTCTTCCAGGGCGAGAAGGTGTCGCTGGCGACGGACGATATCCGCGCGGCGATGACCGCGATGACCGACCGCTCCGACTGCCGCGACCCGGTCGCGGAGGCGCAGGCGGCAGCCGCCGCGGAGAAGGCGGCCGCGGGCGGCGGACATGGCGGATCGGCGGCGGCGAAGCACGGCGACGAGACCAGCGTCGAGGCCGGCCAGACCGATGCCCCGGCCGAGGAACACGCGCCGGCGGGCGAGCATGCCCCCGAGGGCGACGGTGTTCCTGTCGCCGATGGCGCGGGCGCGGCGCATGGGGAGGCGGCACAGGCGGACGGCCACGGCGACGCGCCGGCCGCGGACGGCGGTGGCGCCGACACGGCGAAGGCCGGCGGCCACGGCGACGCGGCGGCGGAGGCCGAAGGCGGCATGTTCTCCTCGATCACCGCGCTCGTCTTCGGCAAGCCGGAGGCGGCGAGCGACCATGGCGGAGCGGGTGGCGGCGAAGCGGCGCCCCGGGGATGGCTCGACCGGGCGAAGGCGATGGTTCTCGGCGATCCCGCCGGCGACGGCGAAGCGGCGGCGGCCGGCAGCGGGAAGGGCCTGATCGACACGGCGCTTTCCTTCGTCCTCGGCGATCCGGAGGCCGGTCCGCCTCCCGTGACGGAAGAAGCAAAGATGCCGCCCGCCGGCGATCACGGCGGAGCACCTTCCGGGGACGCCGCCGCCCATGGCGCGGAGCCCGCCCCGGCGGCGGAGGCGCACGGCACCGACGAGAAGGCGAAAACGGCAGCGACGCACTGACGCCGTCCGGCCGCACTGATGCACGGCAGGACGCGCCGTCTCCCGGACGGCGCGTTCCCGGATGTCTGCTCAGTCGGCCTTGTTGCGCCGTGCCGGGAACAGGATGACGTCGCGGATCGACGGCGCGTTGGTGAGCAGCATGATCAGCCGGTCGACGCCGATGCCCAATCCGCCTGCCGGCGGCATGCCCTGGTCGATGGCGTCGAGGAATTCGTCGTCGAGCTGCTTGTCCTTCTCGCCGCGGGCATGGGCCTGTTCGAGCTGCTCGACCATGCGGGCGCGCTGTTCTTCCGGGTCGTTCAGTTCCGAGAAGGCGTTGCCGAGTTCCCAGGTGTTGCAATAGGTCTCGAACCGCTCGACGAGGCGCGGCTCGCCCGGCACTTCCTTGGCAAACGGCGAGATGTCCTTCGGGAAATGCGTCACGTGGCTCGGCTGGATCAGCGTGCCCTCGACCTTCTCCTCGAAGAGGAAGGCGAGGCATTCGCCCCAGGTCCAGTCCTTCTCCACCTCGAAGCCTGCGGCTTTCGCGGCCGCGCGGGCCTCCTCATCGGTCTTGATGGACAGGAAGTCGATGCCGGTCGCCTCCTTCACCGCGTCCGGCATCGGCACGCGTTTGAACGGACCCTTGAACGAAATTTCCTTGTCGCCATAGGCGAACTCGGTCGACCCGTGGATCTTGACCGCCAGCTCGGCGAACAGCCGCTCGACTAGGTCCATGATGTCCTCGTAATCGGCATAGGCCCAGTAGCACTCCATCATGGTGAACTCGGGATTGTGCCTTGTGGAGACGCCTTCGTTGCGGAAATTGCGGTTGATCTCGAACACCTTGTCGGTCAGCCCGGAGACCAGCGTGCGCTTCAGGAACAGTTCCGGCGCGATGCGCAGATACATGTCGAGCTTCAGCGTGTTGTGGTGCGTCTTGAACGGTTCCGCCGTCGCGCCGCCATAGACGGAATGCAGCATCGGCGTCTCGACTTCCATGAAGCCGTCGTTCTCCATGAAGCGGCGGATGCCGGAAACGATTTTCGACCGGCTCTGAAAGCGGAATTTCGAATCCTCGTTGGTCATGATGTCGAGGTGGCGCTTGCGGTAGCGCTGCTCGATGTCGGCAAGCCCGTGCCACTTCTCCGGCATCGGCAGCAGCGCCTTGGTCAGCATGGTGATCTCTTGCGCGTTGATCGAGAGTTCGCCGCGCTTGGTGCGACGCACCACGCCGGTGACGCCGATGATGTCGCCGATGTCGATCATCGGCAGCAGCGCGCGCGCCTCCTCCGGCGTCGTATCCTTGTGGGAAAAGATCTGGATCTTGCCCGAGGCGTCATGGATGTCCATGAACATGCCGGAATTGCGCGAGGAATAGACACGACCCGCCACCGTGACGACATCCTCGGTGACGACGTCCGCTTCGAGTTCGGCATATTTCGCGGCGAGATCGGCATTGGTGATCGTGCGGTGGAAATGCGCCGGATAGACGTCGCCGATCTTCTCGCGCAGCAGCTTCAGTTTCTGCGCACGGACTTCCGTGACGTCGGAGGAGAGGGCGGTTTCGGTCTTGATGTCGGTCATGTGCGTTTGCCTTTTCGGGCGTATCTTGTTCCGAGGTTGTGCGGCCGTATTGCGAAGCAGTTCAGTTACTCAAGCGAGCGATCTCATTTGCCGCCTCTGCCAACTCCATTTTCCAGTTCTGGAGTTCTTCGCTGGTCGCTGGTTTTGGCAAGGCGTCCGCTTCATAGGCATCGATTACTGCTTTGGCAGTTTTCCAACGTGCTGCGGCTGCTTCGCGAAGCAGTGTTAAAATCGCGGCCTCATCGTAGTCCTCAGGCATGGTCACTCGCCAGTTTTTTACTTGCCGCTACCGGCCATCGCGGCCACCACCTGCGCCGCCATCTTCAGCCGCTGGCGCACGACCGAGCGGCCGAGCACGGCCATCGAATCGAACAGCGGCAGCGAGCGCGACGAACCCGAGACGGCGATGAAGAGCGGCGCGACGACCACCTTCAGCTTCTTGCCCAGCCGGTCGGCGGAGGCGCGCAGTTCGGCTTCGATCGAGGCGACGTTCCATTCGAGGATCTTTTCCAGCCCCGGCTGCACATCGTCGAAGATCGCCTTCAATTCCTCGGGCGAGGATTTGACCTTGGCGAAGGCGTCCGGTGTCAGGCCGAGATCAGATTTCAGCAGAAAGCCAGCCAGATCCGGCAGCTCGCCGAACTTGGTGATGCGCGACTGCGACAGTTTCAGGCCCTGCTTCAGCCGGTCGTTCTCCATCGCCCAGGCGAGCGTGCGGGCGAAGAATTCCTCTTCCGACAGGCCCTCGCGGATCCAGCGGCCGTTCAGCCAGTCGAGCTTCTGGATGTCGAAGATGGCGCCGGCCTTGGACAGGTTGTCCGGATCGAATTTTTCCGCGAGCTGGTCCATCGTCAGCATCTCCTCGCCCTCGGCGATCTGGATGAAGAACAGGCCGAGGAAGTTCATCAGCGCTTCCGGCAGATAGCCGAGCGCCGAATAATAGGAGATCGAGGTCGGGTTTTTGCGCTTCGACAGCTTCGACTTGTCGGCATTCCTCATCAGCGACAGGTGCATGAACACCGGCTGCTGCCAGTCGAAATAGCGATAGAGCAGGATGTGTTTTGGCACCGAGGCCAGCCATTCCTCGCCGCGCGCCACATGGGTGATGCCCATCAGGTGGTCGTCGATGACGTTCGCCATATGATAGGTCGGCATGCCGTCGGCCTTGATCAGAACCTGCATGTCGACGCTATCCCACGGGATCGACACGTCGCCATAGACGCCGTCGGTGAAATCGCACGAGCCCTCGGTCGGGATCTTCATGCGCACGACCGAGGCCTCGCCGGACGCGACGCGCGCGGTGACCTCCTCGGCAGCGAGCGTCAGGCAGAGCCCGTCATATTTCGGCGGCTTGCCGGCGGCGCGCTGGGCCTCGCGCATCTCTTCGAGCCGCGCCGGCGTGCAGAAACAGCGAAACGCATGGCCCTTGTCGAGCAGTTCCTCGGCATAGGGCTGGTACATCGCCTTGCGGTCGCTCTGGCGGTAGGGGCCGCAAGGGCCGCCGACATCGGGGCCTTCCGCCCAGGTCAGGCCGCACCATTTCAGGGCGTCGAGCACCTTCTCCTCGAATTCCGGCGTCGAGCGGGTGGCGTCGGTGTCCTCGATGCGCAGGATGAAGGTGCCGCCATGCTTTTTCGCGAAGAGATAGTTGAACAGCGCGATATAGGCGGTGCCGACATGCGGCTCGCCGGTGGGGGAGGGCGCGATGCGGACGCGGACGCCGGAAGGGTTCATGATGATCGGTCCTGAAAGGCTTCGGCGACGGGTCCGTCAAGGGCCTCCAGCGCCATGTTCACGGGCGGACATGCCGACATCCGCGGCCGCGGAAACGGCGCCCGGCCGGCATTCCGGTCGCGCGGGTGAAGACCATATTCAGCCCTGTGCGTCAAGGAAAACCGGAAAACCCCGGCCGGGAGGAGCGGCCGGGGTTTTGCACGGGGAGGATGGGGCGAGGGCAATCAGCGGCAGATCTTGATCGTCTTGAAATAGAGGTTGCCCCAGCGGTCCCAGCGCTTGACCTTCTTGAAGCGGCAGACCGGCTCGTAGCCATAGTCGTCGTAGACATAGGTGTGGCCGCCATAGGAGGGGGCATGGTGGCCCCAGCCGTAGCCGTGGCCGTAGCCGCCGGCCTGCGAGGGTGCGGCGAAGGACAGGGCGGCGATGGCGGCGAGGGTGGCGGAAAGGATGAGCTTGCGCATGGTGATGTCTCCCGGTTCTGGTTCGGATGAGCCCGTCTCATCCAGTGACGCCACCATCGCATCGATCCCGCCCGGCCGCTGTTCCCGGCGGAACAGGGATGTCCGTCGAAAGGCCGGGACGCGGAGATGACGGACGCGCGGCGGCGAGGGCGCGCATTTTCCGCCAAATCCGCATCGGAGTTGACCTGCGGACAATCAGTTAAAACAGAGACAGGACATGTCCGCAGCATGGCGGCAGGCAGGACGATGACGATGGCGGGCGTTGCCGGGGGGGACGATCCGGCCGCCGGGCCCGGCACGGACCATCGGCTATGGCAGCTTCGCTGTTCCTTCGGAACGCATCGCGCGCGCCGGAGTCCGACGCGCCGACGATCTTCGCGGCCTTCCTCGTCAGCGTCCGCGTCCGTCAGTCCCGACAGAAAAGGCCCGGCCGCCTTTGCGGGCGACCGGGCCTTTCGTTTCGATGGTGACCGTCGGTCGAACGGATCAGTGGCCGCCGCCGGCCCGCTTGCGCCGCCGCGAATTGCGCTGGAGCATGTTGAGCAGTTCCACCAGCGCCGAGAAGGCCATGGCGGCATAGACATAGCCTTTCGGCACATGGAAGCCGGCGCCCTCGGCGATCAGCGTCGTGCCGATCATCAGGAGGAAGCCGAGCGCCAGCATGACGATCGTCGGGTTCTTCTCGATGAAGCGGGCGAGGGGGCCGGCGGCGAGCAGCATCACGGTGACAGCGACGACGACGGCGACGACCATGATCGGCAGGTGCGGCGTCATGCCGACGGCGGTGATGATGCTGTCGACCGAGAAGACGAGGTCGAGCAGCAGGATCTGGCCGATGACGGCGCCGAAGGTGGCGGTGCTCGCCGTGCCGACGATGTCCTCCTTGTGGTCTTCCGGATCGACATTGTGGTGGATCTCCTTCGTCGCCTTCCAGACGAGGAACAGGCCGCCGGCGATCAGGATCATGTCCTTCCAGGAATAGCCGTGGCCGAAGGCCTCGAAGACCGGCTCGGTCAGCTGCACGATCCAGGCGACGGTGCCGAGGAGGCCGAGGCGCATGACGAGCGCGAGGCCGATGCCGATGCGCCGGGCGCGCTCGCGGCTCTCGGGGGGAAGCTTGTTGGTGAGGATCGAGATGAAGATCAGGTTGTCGATGCCGAGCACCACTTCCATGACGATCAGCGTGATCAGCGCGACCCAGGCGGCGGGATCCTGGGTCAGTATGAGAATGTCCTGCATCGGCGGGCGGGTCCTTGTCCGTCGTTGTCCGTCGTTCGGGCTAAAGTTCGAGTGCCTTATTTAAGCCCGAATACGAGAGCGGCAAGCGCGCGCCGGCGCTTTATCTCGCGGAGCCCTCGCGTCCGGGCCGGTGCGCCGCCATGAAGACGCGCACGGCGGAGGTGACGATCCGGTCGACCTCCTCTTCCGCCGGCGGCGCTTCCATCACCCCGAACAACCGGTGCTTGTAGGTGCCGGCCGTCGACAGCGCCATGAACTGCTGGGCGGCGAGCGCGGTGTCGTCGATCGTCAGCCGTCCGGCCTCGCGCTGCCGTTCGAGATAGGTCTTCAGCACGGTGAAGCCGTTCTCGGGGCCGGTGGAAAAGAAGCGGAGCGCCAGGTTCGGCATGCGGTCCATGACGCCGAGCACGGTGCGCATGGCGCGGATGGTGTAGTCGGAGGTGACGCCGGTGACGAAGGCCATGCCGAAATCGTGCAGCGCCTCCTCGACCGGCTCGCGCACGTCGAGCGCCAGCTTGACGCTCGCGACGATGCGCGCCCTTTCCGCCTCGATCAGCGCGGCGAAGAGCTCTTCCTTGTTTTCGAAATAGACATAGATGGTACCCTTGGAGACGCCCGCCTCCCGGGTGATGTCGTTCATGCTGGCGGCGTCGAAGCCCTTCTGCATGAAGACGCGCTTCGCCCCGTCCAGGATCTGCTCGCGCTTGGCGGGATCCTCGCCGGCGGCCCGGCGGCCGGGCGCGAAAGCCCCCTCGCTCGCAGTGAGGCACGGGACGGTGTCGGGGATGGCGGCGGTCACGGCGCGAGGTCTCCTCTCAATTTCGAACCAATCGGTTCGATTTCCCCTTGATATGGAGGAGGGAACGCTCTATGTCAAATCGAACCGAACGGTTTAGTTCGATTTCAGCCTCCCAATCCGGTGTCCGCCCATGTCCGTCTCCAAGAAGCCTGCTCCCCTTCACATCCGCCCCGTCGACGCCGCCGCGATCGAGGCGCCGGCCGCCGATGCGCCCGCCGCGCGCGATACGCAGGCCGAGGCCGCCGCCGCGCCGGCCGCCGTCACGGTCGAGCCGCCGAAGAAGAAGCGCCGCAACCTCGTCCTCCCCGTGATCCTGCTCGCGCTCGTCGCAGGCGGCGCCTGGTACGGCCACGACTGGTGGACGAACGGGCGCTTCCTCGTTTCCACCGACGACGCCTATATCGAGGGCGACATCGCCTCAATCTCGCCGAAAGTGTCCGGCTACGTCGCGAAGATCGACGTCGTCGCCAATCAGCCGGTCAAAGCGGGCGATCCGCTGATCACGCTCGACGACGGCGACTACCGCATCGCCGCCGAGCAGGCCAAGGCCCAAATCGACACGCAGGCGCTGGCGCTGAAGCGCTTCGATGCGCAGATCACCGGCGCGGAGGCGGCGCTCGAACAGGCGAAGGCCCAGCAGGAGGCGGCCGAGGCGACGCTGCGCAATGCGGCGCTGTCGCAGAAGCGCGCCAGCGAGCTGCAGGCACGCGCCGTCGGCACGGTCGCCACGCTCGACAGCGCCCAGGCCGCCCTCGACCAGGCGGAGGCGAACCTCGCCGCGGCGAAGGCGACCGTCTCGGCGGCTGATGCCAATATTAGCGTGCTGGAGGCTCAGCGCGCCGAGGCGGAAAGCACGATCCGCTCGCTGACGCTTGCCGAGGACAAGGCCGAACGCGACCTTGGCTTCACGGTGCTCAAGGCGCCCTATGACGGCGTCGTCGGCAACCTGTCGGTCCAGACCGGCGACCTCGTCTCGGCCGGTCAGCGCCTCGCCGCCCTCGTCCCGGTGACCTCGCTCTATGTCGACGCCAACTTCAAGGAAACGCAGATCCGCGATCTCGTGCCCGGCTCGAAGGTCGACATCCATGTCGACGCGCTCGACGGCGAGACGATCGAGGGCCGCGTCGCCTCGATCGCGCCGGCGTCGGGCTCGGTCTTCTCGCTGCTGCCGGCGGAAAATGCCACCGGCAACTTCACCAAGGTGATCCAGCGCGTGCCGGTGCGCATCGAGTTGCCGAGAGAGGCGCTCGAAAGCGGCCATCTGCGCGCGGGCCTTAGCGTCGTCGTCGACGTCGACACCCGCACGGCGCCGGTCAAGTAAGCCCGGCCCCGCCGGCAGGAGGTTCCGATGGCCGCTACAGCCACCGCCGGCGCGATGCCCGCCGCCGGCGCCGACGAACGCATGGATCCGAAGAGGCTGATCGCCTTCTTCGCCATGGTCTTCGGCATGTTCATGTCGATCCTCGACATCCAGATCGTCTCCGCCTCGCTTGCCGAGATCCAGGCGGGCCTCAGCGCCGGCTCGGACGAGATCGGCTGGGTGCAGACCTCCTACCTCATCGCCGAAGTCATCATGATCCCGCTGTCCGGCACGCTGGCGCGGATCGTCTCGACGCGCGTGCTGTTCTCGGTCTCGGCCGCAGGCTTCACCATCGCCTCGGCGCTGGCCGCGACCGCGACCAACATCGACCAGATGATCGTCTACCGCGCGCTGCAGGGCTTCATCGGCGGCGGCATGATCCCCTCCGTCTTCGCCGCCGCCTTCACCATCTTCCCGCCGTCGAAGCGCGCCATCGTCTCGCCGATCATCGGCCTCGTCGCCACGCTCGCCCCGACCATCGGCCCGACGGTCGGCGGGTATCTCAGCCACGCCTTCTCCTGGCACTGGCTGTTCCTCGTCAACATCATCCCCGGCATCATCGTCACCATCGTGACGTGGAACCTGATCGACTTCGACAAGCCCGAACTGGCGCTGATCCGGAAGTTCGACTGGATCGGGCTCGCCTCGATGGCCGTGTTCCTCGGCTCGCTCGAATATGTCCTCGAGGAAGGCAACGCCAAGGACTGGTTCCAGGACGGGCACATCGTCGTCGGCGGCGTCGCCGTCGTCATCGGCGCGGCCGTGTTCTTCTGGCGCGCCTTCAAGGTCGAGTTCCCGGTCGTCGACCTCAGGGCCTTCTCGAACCGCAACTTCGCGTTCGGCTCGCTGTTTTCCTTCGTCATGGGCATCGGCCTCTACGGGCTGACCTATCTCTACCCGCTCTATCTCGGGCGGATCCGCGGCTATGATTCGCTGATGATCGGCGAGACCATGTTCGTCTCGGGCCTCGCCATGTTCCTGACGGCGCCGGTCGCCGGCATCCTGTCGAACAAGCTCGATCCGCGTTTCATGATGATGATCGGCTTCGCGAGCTTTGCCGCCGGCACCTGGATCATGAGCGACATCACCACGGACTGGGACTTCTACGAGCTGCTTCTCCCGCAGATTCTCCGTGGCGTCGGGCTGATGCTGTGCATGGTGCCGATCAACAATGTCGCGCTCGGCACGCTGTCGCCAGCCCGCATCCGCGGCGCCTCCGGCCTCTTCAACCTGACGCGAAACCTCGGCGGCGCCGTCGGCCTCGCCGCGATCAACACGATCCTGACCCAGCGCCAGCAGGAGCATTACGCCCGGCTCTCCGAGCATGTGCAGTGGGGCAATCCGGAGGCGATGGACCAGCTGCGCAACATGACGTCGACCTACGATGCCCACGGGCTCGACGGCGCGACGATCGCCATCCAGAAGCTCTCCGGCATGGTGCAGCAGCAGGCGACGATCCTCTCCTTCGCCGACGTGTTCATCATCCTCACCTGCCTGTTCTCGGTCCTGATCCTCGGCGCGATGCTGATCAAGAAGCCGCAGGGCGCCGGCGGCGGAGGGGGCGGCCACTGACGCGGGAGTTCGCCGGAACGGCGATCCGGCGGGGCTTGCCAGAACGGTCGCGTTGCGGCCAGAATGTCGTCGTGCTTTCGAACGGAAGGGGAGCCCGATGGCGGTCCATGGCAGTGCGGGATGGTCGCGGCGCGGGTTTCTGGCCGCGATCGCGTCGACGGCGGTTGTCCGGCCTGGCGCGGCGCGGGCAGCCTTTCCCGCCGTCGATGCCACCTTCATTTTCGCTTCCGACGTCCATGCTTGCCTCGTCTCCGCCGATGCGCTTTCGCCGAACTGCGCGGCGGAGGGCAAGACGGATGCGAACCTGCTGAAGCACGTCGCCGCGCTCAACGCCGTCGACACGAAGGTCTGGCCGGCCGAGATCGACGGCCGGCCGACCGGGCTTGCCGGCGCCGGGATGCCGATCGCTACGCCGCTCGGCATCGTCATGGGCGGCGACATGACTGACGACGGCGGCGGCCAGGTCAAGGTGCCCGGCGAGGGTCACCAGCTGATGCAATATGCCAGCCGCTACCAGCAGGGCGTCGGCCCCGACACCGTGCATGTTCCCGTCTATGACGGGCTCGGCAACCACGACCTCGACCAGGACGGCGCGCCGCCCCATCCCGACTGGTATCGCCGTGAACTGCGCGATTTCGTCGAGCTCAACCACCGCTCCACCGTGTTCTACAAGCCGCCGGTGCCGGTGGCGGACTACGACACGCTCTCCGACAATTATTCCTGGGACTGGGGCGGACTGCATCTCGTCCAGTTGCAGCGTTTCGGCGGCGACACGCGCAAGGGCGCGGTGAGCGGGCTCGACTGGCTGAAAGCCGACCTCGCCCAGACGGCTTCGGACGGGCGCCCGGTCGTGCTCTTCCAGCATTACGGCTGGGACGCCTTCTCCACCGAGCGCTGGGATCCGGCGCGCAACACTTTCGACGACGAGGGCGCCGGCGATCCGCACTGGTGGAGCGAGGCGGAGCGGGCGGCCCTCATCGACGCCGTCAAGGGCTACAATGTCGTCGGCATCTTCCACGGCCACGAGCATCCGACGCCGATGATCTACCGCCATGCCGGCATCGACATCGTCAAGCCGGTGGCGAGCTTCCTCGGCGGCTTCGCCCTCGTGCGCGTCACCAATGCCTTCATGGACATCGCTCTGGCGACGGCGAAGGACGGCGGCGGGGTCGAGTTCACCACCGCCTTCGGCAAGCGCTTTTCCTGATCGCCGATCCGCCATGCGCGGCGTCCGGAACGGCGTGCGGAAAAATCTGATTTACGTACATCAGAAATTCCTCTAAGCGTCTCAGCCGGAGGAAACATGCGTCCCACGGTTCACGACATCGCCGCCAGCGCGGGCGTCAGCCTCGCCACCGTCGACCGGGTGCTGAACGGCCGGCCGGGGGTGCGCGCCGCGACCCGGGCCCGCGTCGATGCGGCGATCGCGACGCTCGGCTATGTCCGCGACGTCGCGGCGGCGAACCTTGCCAAGGGTCGCCTCTATCCGCTGACCTTCATCCTGCCCGACAACGACAACTCCTTCATGCGCGGGCTCGCGGCGGAGGTGGAGGATGCCGCCCGCCGCTCGCCAGCCGAGCGCACGGTGATCCGCATCGAGCGCGTGCCCGCCTTCGATGTCCAGGCCCTCGTTTCCGCCCTCGACCGGGTGCGCGAGCAGAAGCCTGCGGGCGTCGCCTTCGTCGCCGTCGAGGCGCCGGAGATAGTGGCTGCGGTGCGGCGGCTTGCCGGCGCCGGCATTCCCGTCGTCACCCTCGTCTCCGACCTGCCGGGGTCCGACCGCGCCCATTATGCCGGCGTCGACAACATTGCCGCCGGGCGCACCGCCGCCGGCCTGCTTGGCCGCTTCGTCGGCCCGGCGCCGGCCTCCCTTGCCGTGCTTGCGGGCTCGATGCTCGTGCGCGACCATCGCGAGCGGCTCGACGGGTTCTCGGGCGTGATCGGCGCGGAATTTCCCTGGCTGACGATCCTCCCGGTGATGGAAGGGCAGGACAACTCGGCGCGGTCGGAGGCGCTCGTTGCCGACATGCTCGCCCGTCATCCCGGCATTGCCGGTCTCTACAGCCTCGGCGCGGGAAATCGCGGCCTCATCGCGGCACTGACGGCGCGTGGCGGCGGCGCGCCGATCCGGGTCGTCGCCCACGAACTGACGCCGCATGTGCGCGCGGCCCTGGTCAGCGGCCTGTTCGACGCTGTCCTCAACCAGGATGCCGGCCACGAGGTGCGCAGCGCCATCCGCGTGCTGAAGGCCAAGGCCGACGGCGTGGCGCCGATCGAGGCGCAGGAACGCATCCGCATCGACATATTCCTGAAGGACAACCTGCCCGCCTGACGCGGGCGGCGGAACCGTAAAGAAGACAAGGGAGACCACCATGTATCTCGGGCTCGATCTCGGCACATCCGGCGTCAAGGCGATGCTGATCGACGACGGACAGGCGATCATCGGATCCGCCTCCGGTAGCCTCGACGTGTCGCGGCCCCATTCCGGCTGGTCGGAGCAGGACCCGGCCGACTGGATCCGCGCCACCGAGGAGGCGATCGCCGGCCTCAAGGCCGCCCATCCGGCCGAACTTGCCGCCGTGCGCGGCATCGGCCTTTCCGGGCAGATGCACGGCGCGACGCTGATCGATGCGAACGATGCGGTGCTGCGCCCCTGCATCCTCTGGAACGACACGCGCAGCCATGCCGAAGCCGCGGCGCTCGATGCGGACCCGCAGTTCCGCGCCCTGACCGGCAACATCGTCTTCCCCGGCTTCACCGCGCCGAAACTCGTCTGGGTGAAGAACAACGAGCCGGAGATCTTTGCGAAGGTCGCCAAGGTGCTGCTGCCGAAGGACTATCTGCGGCTCTGGCTTGCCGGCGAGCACATCTCGGAAATGTCGGATTCGGCCGGCACGTCCTGGCTCGACACCGGCAAGCGCGCCTGGTCGCAAAGCCTGCTCTCCGCCACCGGCCTCGACGAAGGCCAGATGCCGCGCCTCGTCGAGGGCACGCAAGCCGCGGGCACGCTGAAGCCGGAGCTCGCGGCGAAATGGGGCATGGGCGCGGGCGTCGTCATCGCCGGCGGCGCCGGCGACAATGCGGCGTCGGCCGTCGGCATGGGCACGGTGGCGGAAGGCTCGGCCTTCGTCTCGCTGGGGACGTCGGGCGTGCTCTTCGCCGCGAACGGCAGCTACCTGCCCAATCCCGAAAGCGCCGTGCACGCCTTCTGCCATGCGCTGCCGGACACCTGGCACCAGATGGGCGTGATCCTGTCGGCGACCGACGCGCTGAACTGGCATGCCGGCGTCACCGGGAAAAGCGCGGCTGAACTTTCCAATGAGCTTGGCGACAGCCTGAAGGCGCCGACCGGCGTCACCTTCCTGCCCTATCTTTCCGGCGAGCGCACGCCGCACAACGACGCGGCGATCCGCGGCTCCTTCACCGGGCTCGGCCACGAATCGGGCCGCGCGGTGTTGACTCAAGCCGTGCTCGAGGGCGTCTCCTTCGCGATCCGCGACAGCCTGGAGGCGCTGAAGGCCGCCGGCACGACGCTGACCCGCGTTACGGCCATCGGCGGCGGCTCGCGCTCGCGCTACTGGCTGTCCTCGATCGCCACGGCGCTGAACCTTCCGGTCGACCTGCCGGCGGACGGCGATTTCGGCGCGGCCTTCGGCGCCGCCCGGCTTGGCCTGATCGCCGCCACAGGTGCCGATCCGGCCGCGATCTGCACGCCGCCCGCGACCGACGCGACGATCGCGCCCGAAGCGGCGCTGACGGCGGCCTATGACGACGCCTATGCCCGTTATCGCCGCCTCTACCCGGCGCTCCGCGGCATTCACTGATCCATCATTCGCAAACCCTTGAGGGAGAACATCCGATGAGCACAGGCTTCTTCGGCGATATCGGCAAGATCCAGTATGAAGGCCCGGAGAGTACCAATCCGCTCGCCTTCCGCCATTACAATCCGGATCAGGTGGTGATGGGCAAGCGGCTGGAGGACCATCTCCGCTTCGCCGTCGCCTACTGGCACACCTTCGTCTGGCCGGGCGGCGACCCCTTCGGCGGCCAGACCTTCCTCAGGCCCTGGTTCGACGACACGATGGCGGCGGCGAAGCTGAAGGCCGACGTTGCCTTCGAGTTCTTCTCGCTGCTCGGCGCGCCCTTCTACTGCTTCCACGACGCCGACGTGCGGCCCGAGGGCAAGGACTTCGTCGAGAACACCCGCAACCTCAACGAGATCGTCGACTACTTCGCCGAGAAGCAGGCGGCGACCGGCGTCAAGCTGCTCTGGGGAACGGCGAACCTCTTCTCCAACCGCCGCTACATGGCCGGCGGCGCCACCAATCCGGATCCGGACGTCTTCGCCTTCGCGGCTGCGACCGTGAAGACCTGCCTCGATGCGACCCATCGCCTTGGCGGCGACAATTACGTGCTCTGGGGCGGGCGCGAGGGCTACGAGACGCTGCTCAACACCGATATCGGCCGCGAACTCGACCAGCTCGGCCGCTTCGTCAACCTCGTCGTCGAATACAAGCACAAGATCGGCTTCAAGGGCCAGATCCTGATCGAGCCGAAGCCGCAGGAGCCGACCAAGCACCAGTACGACTACGACGTCGCCACCGTCTACGGCTTCCTCAAGCGCCATGGGCTGGAAAACGAGGTCAAGCTCAACATCGAGCAGGGCCATGCGATCCTTGCCGGCCATTCCTTCGAGCATGAACTCGCGCTCGCCAACGCGCTCGGCGTGTTCGGCTCGATCGACATGAACCGCAACGACTACCAGTCCGGCTGGGACACCGACCAGTTCCCGAACAACGTGCCGGAAATGGCGCTCGCCTATTACCATGTGCTGCAGGGCGGCGGCTTCACGCAAGGGGGCACCAATTTCGACTCGAAGCTGCGCCGCCAGTCGATCGAGCCGGACGACCTGCTGATCGGCCATATCGGCGGCATGGATGCCTGCGCGCGCGGCCTGATCGCGGCGGCGAAAATGCTGGAGGACGGGGCGCTCTCGACGCCGCTTGCCGCCCGCTATGCCGGCTGGGAGCACGAGGAAGCGCAGAAAATGCTGAAGGGCGGCTATTCGCTGGAGCAAATTGCCGCCTATGTCGAAAGCCACGGCGTCAATCCGCAGCCGCGGTCGGGCCGGCAGGAGCTCCTGGAAAACATCGTCAATCGCTACGTCTGACGAAAGGGACGGGGCGAGGCAAGCCGCGCCCCTTCCATCCCCAGGGATCGCGATTGCTCCGGATGTCGCCATGCGGCGGCATCCGGGGATCCGTCCTGAAAGATCCTATCGTTTCAAGGGCATGGAACGGTTCCGACCTTGTAGGCCACGGCTGCGTGGTGCCTGCTTCGACTTTCGTCGCATCGGCCGCGGGGCGGCAGGCATGTCTTTGTTAACCTTGCGCTTCTATTCTGGCGTCCTATCGCGCCCTTCCGGCGGCATGAGGCCGCATCCCCTCGCGCGGATGTTTTCTTCACGACCTGCCAGGATGCCGTGCAATGTCGAATGCCGACTCGAAGACCCGCCAATTGAACGACCGCCTGCAATTCGTGGATATGGGTGAGGCGCAGCGCGCCGCGCTCAGCCGCAACCAGCCGGTCGTCGCCGCGGCGATCGGGCCCGCGCTCGATGCCTTCTACGCCAAGGTGAAGGCGACGCCGGAGACCGCGCGCTTTTTCTCGAGCGACGGCCATGTCCAGGGTGCGAAGTCGCGCCAGGCGAAGCACTGGGAGACGATCGCCTCGGGAAGCTTCGACAGCGGCTATGTCGACAGCGTCACGACGATCGGCAGGACCCATGCCCGGATCGGCCTGGAGCCGCGCTGGTATATCGGCGGCTATGCGCTGGTGCTCGAGAACCTTGCCAGGGCCGTCATCGAGAAGCATCTCGAAGGCTTTCTCTATCGCGGCAAGGCGCAGGCGATCAGCACGGATGTCGGAGCGGTGGTCAAGGCGGCGCTCGTCGACATGGACTATGCGATCACCGTCTATCTCGACGCGCTGAAGGAAGAGCGCGACCGGGTCGCCGAGGAGCGCAACGCGCTGCAACGCCAGCAGGAACAGGCACTGTCCGCCGTCGAGGCCGCGCTGAAGCGGCTTGCCACCGGCGACCTGACGAGCACGATCGACGAGACGCTGGCGCCGGAATTCCAGGGGCTCAAGGCGAATTTCAATTCGGCGATCCGCATGCTCGACCAGGCGCTCGGCTCGATCGTCTCGGCCGCCGAGGAGACGGCGAGCAATTCCGGCGAGCTGGTCTCCGCCACCGACGACATGGCCAAGCGCACCGAGCAGCAGGCCGCGGCCCTCGAGGAGACCGCCGCCGCGCTCGAGGAGATCACCACGATTTCCAAGCAAGCCGCCGCCCGCACCGAGGAGGCGCGCGGCATCGTGCGCACCGCCACCGAGGAGGCGAAGAAGTCCGGCGAGGTCGTCGAGGAGGCGGTGAAGGCGATGAGCGCGATCGAGGACTCCTCGCGCAAGATCACCCAGATCATCGGCGTCATCGACCAGATCTCGTTCCAGACCAACCTTCTGGCGCTGAATGCCGGCGTGGAAGCGGCGCGCGCCGGCGATGCCGGCAAGGGCTTTGCCGTCGTCGCGCAGGAAGTGCGTGAACTGGCGCAGAAATCGGCGAGCGCCGCCAAGGAGATCAAGTCGCTGATCGACCAGTCCTTCGAGGACGTCGTGCGCGGCGTATCGCTCGTCAACAGGACCGGGGAGGCGCTGCACCAGATCGGCGACCAGGTCGTGCACATCAACGATCACATCGCGTCGATCGCCGGCTCGGCGCGCGAGCAGTCGGCGGGCATCACGGAAATCAACGCGGCCGTGACCAGCATGGACCAGGTGACGCAGCGCAACGCCGCGATGGTCGAGGAGGCGAATGCCGCGACTCACAGCCTGATGCGGGTCAGCACCACCCTCAAGGATCTCGTCGCCCGCTTCCGCGTCAGCGGCGGTGCCGGCGCATCCGGCCATGAGCGCCAGTGGCGCCGTTCCGCCTGAAAAGCCACAGGAAAGGCATGACGGCGCCGAAGGCATGGCCCGCGGGGCGCGGCATGCCGATGTTCGTTGAATGGCGACGCGTGTCGCGCGGTCGCGTCCCGGTCGGCGGCTTCGTCCCTCGGCTTTCCCGGAAGAAACTACGCGAAGGCGCTTGCCAAATCCCTTGGGCTGCGATTTCTTGAGGTACGTACCCGATATTTTCGCGGGCCCGGGGAGGGGCCTGCCCATGGGAGGAAGTTGCAGATGAAGACGATCAAGGGCCCGGCGCTGTTCCTGGCGCAGTTCGCGGGCGATGCGGCGCCGTTCAATTCCTGGGATTCGATCACCAAATGGGCGGCCGATTGCGGCTATGTCGGCGTGCAGGTGCCGAGCTGGGACGGGCGGCTGTTCGATCTCGGCAAGGCGGCCGCGTCGAAGGCCTATTGCGACGAGCTTGCCGGGCAGGCGCGCGCCAACGGCGTCGAGATCACCGAGCTTTCCACCCATCTCCAGGGCCAGCTCGTCGCCACCCATCCGGCCTATGACGAGGCCTTCGACGGCTTCGCGGCGCCTGAGGTGCGCGGCAACCGGCAGGCGCGGCAGGAATGGGCGGTCGAGCAGGTGAAGCTCGCGCTGACCGCCTCCCGGAACCTCGGCCTCGGCGCGATGGCGACCTTCTCCGGCGCGCTCGCCTGGCCCTTCGTCTATCCCTGGCCGCAGCGGCCCGCCGGCCTCGTCGAGACCGCCTTTGACGAACTCGCCCGTCGCTGGCGGCCGATCCTCGACCATGCGGAGGACTGCGGCGTCGACGTCTGCTACGAGATCCATCCCGGCGAGGACCTGCATGACGGCGTCACCTACGAGATGTTCCTGGAGCGCACCGGCAACCATGCCCGCGCCAACATGCTCTACGACCCCTCGCATTACGTGCTGCAGGCGCTCGACTACATCGACCATATCGACATCTATCGCGACCGCATCCGCATGTTCCACGTCAAGGACGCCGAGTTCAATCCGACCGGCCGGCAGGGCGTCTATGGCGGCTTCCAGAGCTGGGTGAACCGGGCCGGCCGCTTCCGCTCGCCGGGCGACGGGCAGGTCGATTTCGGCGCGATCTTTTCCAAGATGGCGGCGAACGATTTTGCCGGCTGGGCCGTGGTCGAGTGGGAATGCTGCCTGAAGCATCCCGAGGACGGCGCGCGCGAGGGGGCGGAATTCGTCCGCGGGCACATCATCCGGGTGACGGAAAAGGCCTTCGACGATTTCGCCGACGGCGGCACGGACGAGGCCGCCAACCGGCGGATGCTCGGCATCGCCTGACCGTTGCCACGGGCGTGTGTCGCCCGCCGGCGGCGCAAGGCCGTTGATCCGCGCGGGCCGGCAATGTCTACTGCCGGCCGCAGAGGGATTCGCACGCACAACCAGAATCGAGGAGACCCAAGGGATGGCAATCGAAGGCAGCGCGGCGCCGGCGCGGGAGCGGCGCATCAGGCTCGGCATGGTCGGCGGCGGGGCGGGCGCCTTCATCGGCGCCGTGCACCGCATCGCCGCCCGCCTCGACGATCATTTCGAACTGGTCGCCGGGGCCCTCTCCTCGACGGCGGAGAAGGCGGCCGCCTCCGGCCGCGAGCTCGGCCTCGATCCGGCCCGCACCTATGCCGATTTCCGCGAGATGGCGATCCGCGAGGCGCGGCTGAAGGACGGCATCGAGGCCGTCGCCATCGTCACGCCGAACCACGTCCACTACGAGGCGGCGAAGGAATTCCTGAAGCGCGGCATCCATGTCATCTGCGACAAGCCGCTGACGGCGACCCTTGCCGATGCGAGGAAGCTGAAGGAACTTGCCGAGAAGAGCGAGGCGCTCTTCGTTCTCACCCACAACTACACCGGCTATCCGATGGTGCGGCAGGCGCGCGAGATGGTCGCGAGCGGCGATCTCGGCGCGATCCGGCTGGTGCAGATGGAGTATCCGCAGGACTGGCTGACGGAGAACATCGAGGCGAGCGGCCAGAAGCAGGCGGCCTGGCGCACCGATCCGGCCCGCTCCGGCGCCGGCGGATCCACCGGCGACATCGGGACGCATGCCTACAATCTCGGCGCCTTCGTTTCCGGCCTCGAACTCGCCGAACTCGCCGCTGACCTCGACAGCTTCGTTCCCGGCCGGGCGCTCGACGACAATGCCCATGTGCTGATGCGTTTCAAGGAGAAGGACGGCGTGCGGGCGAAAGGCATGCTCTGGTGCAGCCAGGTCGCGCCCGGTCATGAGAACGGCCTGAAAGTGAGGGTCTACGGCACGAAGGGCGGGCTCGAATGGGTGCAGGCCGATCCGAACTACCTCTGGTTCACGCCGCTTGGCGAGCCGAAGCGGCTGATCACCCGGGGTGGCGCCGGGGCGGGGGCGGCGGCCGCGCGCGTGACGCGCGTCCCCTCCGGGCATCCGGAAGGCTATCTCGAAGGCTTCGCCAATATCTACAGCGAAGCGGCCCGGGCGATCCACGCACGGCGCAAAGGCGAGGCGCCCGATCCGGCCATCGTCTATCCGACCGTCGATGACGGGCTGAAGGGTATGGTCTTCGTCGATGCCTGCGTCCGCTCGTCGAAGAAGAACGGGGCCTGGACCAAGGTCTGAGGGCGGACACCCGGCGGGCGGGCGGCGTCACGCCGTTTGCGGAGGGCGCGCATCGCCCGTCACATTTCCATGCAAGACGAAGACGGGCGGATGTCGGTGGCACCGCCCCTGAAGGAGAATGCCATGACCGAGATGAACACGCTTGCCGATCGCCTGCCCGGCGATTTCCTGTTCGGCGTCGCGACGGCGGCCTTCCAGATCGAGGGGGCATCGAAGGCGGACGGGCGCAAGCCTTCGATCTGGGATGCCTTCTCCAACATGCCCGGCCGCGTCTACGGCCGCCACAACGGCGACGTCGCCTGCGACCACTACAACCGTCTCGACGCGGATCTCGACCTGATCGCCTCGCTCGGCGTCGGTGGCTACCGTTTCTCCATCGCCTGGCCGCGCATCGTCCCGGAGGGCACCGGGCCGGTGAACGAGAAGGGGCTCGACTTCTACGACCGCCTGGTCGACGGCCTGAAGCGGCGCAACATCAAGGCCTTCGCCACGCTCTACCACTGGGACCTGCCGCTGGCGCTGATGGGCGACGGCGGCTGGACCGCACGCGCGACCGCCTATGCCTACCAGCGCTACACCCGCACCGTCATCGACCGGCTCGGCGACCGTCTCGACGCGGTGGCGACCTTCAACGAGCCCTGGTGCTCCGTCTGGCTCAGCCACCTGATGGGCGTGCATGCGCCCGGCGAGCGCAGCATGGACGCGGCGCTTCACGCGCTGCACACGACGCTTCTCGCCCACGGCCTCGGCATCTCGGCGATCCGGGCCTCGCGCCCCGGCCTTGCCGCCGGCATCGTCTTCAACCCGATGCAGATCTATGCCGGCAGCGACACGGAGGCGGACCGCGCCGCCGCCGAGCGCGCCTTCGATTTCCACAATGGCGCCTTCTTCGGCCCGATCTTCAACGGCGCCTATCCCGAGCGATTCCTCTCCGCGCTCGGCCATCGCATGCCGGCGATCGAGCCCGGCGACATGGAGACGATCCGCCAGCCGCTCGACTGGTGGGGTGTCAACTATTACACCCCGATGCATGTCGCGGCCGATACGTCGGAGACGGCGGAGTTTCCCGCCACCGTCGATGCGCCGCGCTTCGTCGAGGAGGAGACCGACATCGGCTGGGAGATCCACGCCCCCGCCCTCGGCGACCTGATCCGCAAACTCAACGCCACCTATGCGCTGCCCGAGTGCTACATCACCGAGAACGGCGCCTGCTACAACATGGGTGTCGAGAACGGCGTCGTCGACGACCAGCCGCGCCTCGACTATATCGCCGCCCATCTCTCCGTGACGGCGGACCTGATCGCCGAAGGCTATCCAATGCGCGGCTATTTCGCCTGGAGCCTGATGGACAATTTCGAATGGGCCGAGGGCTACCGCATGCGCTTCGGCATCGTCCATGTCGACTACGAGACGCAGGTGCGCACGATCAAGAAGAGCGGGCTTTGGTACAGCGAGCTCGCGCGCCTTTTCCCGAAGGGCAACCACGCCGCCGGCGCCTGACAACCGACGGCGGCGACGCCCGAGCGTGCCGAGGGTCACGCCACCCTGTCGTGTGTCGCCGCGGTTTGCGCCCGCAGGCTGCCGGCGTAAACACTTTGGCATGATTTGCATGGCATGCTCCGGCCCTTGTCGGAGTTCACCATGGCGATGGCGCGACTGTCCATACCGGGGATCACGCGGCTGAAGCGGCAGACGGCCGTCTTCCTGCTGCTCTCCGCCTTCGCGCTCGTCGTCCTCGGCATGACGAGCGTGATCCTCGTCTCCCTGCAGACGATCGCCAGCCGCAGCGACGAATTGGAGGCGGAGCGGTCGCGCCAGACGGTGAGCGGCGCGCTTACGAGCGCGCGCCAGCAGATGGCGACGACGATCCGCGACTATTCGATCTGGGACGATGCCGCCCGCGCCGTCTACGGGCCGCAGCGGGATGCCTGGACGATCGAGAATTACGGCTTCGAGGATATGTCGTCCGGCCTCTTCGACACCGCCTATCTGGTCGACGCCGGCGCACGGCCGCTGCTCGCCTACCGCGCCGGCGAACCCTTCGCCCTTTCTCCCACGGCGCTGATGCCCGAGGATTTTCCCCCTCTCTTCGCCAGGGTGGCCGCCAAGGGGGCGGCCGTCAATGCGCTGGCCGCGCGCTTCGTGCGCACCCGTTTCGGGGTCGCCGTCGCCGGTGTCGCCCCGGTGCTGCCGGCGACCGCGGCGGAGCAGGCGCCGACCGCCGCCGGCCTGCGCTACCTGGTGTTCATCCGCCATCTCGATGCCGCCTGGGTACGGCAGATGTCCGAAACCTATGGCGTCGGCGGACTGATGCTGGCCGCGTCGCCGCTGCCGGAGATGACATCCGCGCCGGTCGTCGGTCACGAAAACGCGCCGATCGCCTATCTCTCCTGGACGGCGCTGCGCCCCGGAGATCTCAGCTACCGCCAGGTCCGCCCCTATGTCCTTTCCGTCATCGCCGTTGCCGGCACCTTCACCTTCCTGCTGATCATCGCCGGCGCGCGGGTGGTCGACAAGCTCGGCGAGGACGAGCGGGCGGCGCGCCATCTGGCGATGACGGACCGGCTGAGCGGGCTTAAGAACCGCACCTCGCTCTTCCTCGAACTCGAGAGGATGATCCTGGCGGCGCGGCGCAGCGGCGAGCGCGTCCATCTCTTCTACCTCGACATGGACGGCTTCAAGGAGGTCAACGACATCTACGGCCACGCGACCGGCGACCGGCTGATCCGCAGCGTTTCTGCGGGACTGACCCACCTCGTGCCCCCGACGGCGGTGCTCGCCCGGCTCGGCGGCGACGAATTCGCGATCGCCGCGAGCGCGGGGGCGGGGGGCGCGCGTCCGCCCGAACTTCCGGCGATGATCATCGAGTTCTTCGCGGAGCCCTTCACGCTCGGCGAGCATGTCGTCCATGTCGGGGCGAGCGTCGGCCTCGCCGAATCGCCGGCCGGCGCCGTCGAGGCTGAGGAATTGCTGCGCCGCGCCGACATCGCCATGTACCGCGCCAAGGGCGAGGGCAAGGGCCGGGCGATCGCCTACGTCGCGGAGATGGATGCCGACCTCATCGCCCGCAGGACGATGGAGACGGCGCTGCGCCAGGGGCTCGACGGCGGCGAATGCTACGCGGTCTACCAGCCGCTGGTCGACGCCCGCAGCCGGCGCATCGTCGGCGTCGAGGCGCTGCTGCGCTGGACCTCGGCGTCGCTCGGCCCCGTCTCGCCCGATGTCTTCGTTCCGGTCGCCGAGGCCGCCGGCCTCGTCGACCGGCTCGGCGACCTGGTGCTGCACGATGCGCTGGCGCTCGGCCAGCGCTTCCCGCTGCTCGGGCTTTCCATCAACATGTCGCCCGCTCAGCTGCGCAATCCCCATTTCGCCGAAACGATCGCGCGCGCGCTCGCAGAAAGCGGCGTGGCGCCCGAAAGGGTGACGCTCGAGGTGACGGAAGGCTACATGATCGGCAATCCCGAGCGGGCGCGCCTGGTGTTCGAGGCGCTGGCCGCCATCGGCGTCAAGATCGCCCTCGACGACTTCGGCGCCGGCTTCTCCAGCATCGGCTATCTCCGCCAGTTCCGCTTCGACCGGCTGAAGCTCGACCGCTCGCTTGCCGCCTCGCTCGACGCGCTGCCGCGGGCGCGCAGCCTGTTGCGCGCGACGCTGGCGCTTGCCGCCTCGCTCGGCATCCCGGTGACGGCCGAGGGCATCGAGACGGAGGAGCAGGCAAAGGCCGTCACCCAGGCCGGTTGCAACCAGCTGCAGGGCTATCTCTTTTCCAGGCCGCTCGATGTCGAGCGCCTGGCGGCGCTGCTTGCGGAGCAGGAGAGGAGCGAGCGGCGGCTGGTCTCCTGACCCCGTCGACGCGCCCGTTCAGCCGCCGAGATGGCGCCGTCCGGCCTTTTGCGCATGGGCGATCTGGCGCTTTCGCTCGCGATAGCGCTCCCGGTCCTCCTCGCTGCGGCTGCCGTGGCAATGGACGCAGGCGACCCCCTCCTCGTGCAGGGGAGACGCGGTGTCCTCGGCCGTCAGCGGCTGCCGGCAGGCATGGCAGAGGCGATGGTCGCCCTCCTTGAGCCCATGGACGACGGAGACCCGCTCGTCGAAGACGAAGCAGGCGCCCTGCCACAGGCTCTCCTCCTCCGGCACCTCCTCCAGATATTTGAGGATGCCGCCCTTCAGGTGGTAGACCTCGTCGAAACCCTGCTCCTTCATGAAGGCGGTCGCCTTCTCGCAGCGGATGCCGCCGGTGCAGTACATGGCGATCTTCGGCCGGTCGCCTAGGCCCGGGTTCGACCGCACCCAGTCCGGAAAGTCGCGGAAGGTGCGGGTCTTCGGGTCGAGCGCGCCACGGAACATGCCGATCGCGGTCTCGTATGCGTTGCGGGTGTCGATGACGATCGTGTCGGGATTGGCGATCAGCGCGTTCCAGTCGCGCGCCTCGACATAGGTGCCGACGGCCCGCAGGGGATCGACGGTCTCGACACCCATGGTGACGATCTCCTTCTTCAGCCGCACCTTCATCCTGAGGAATGGCATGGTGCCCGCGCGGCTCTCCTTGTGCTCGAGCCCGGCGAATTCCGGCTGCGCCCGGAGGAAGGCGAGAACCGCGTCGATCGCAGCATCGGTTCCGGCGATCGTGCCATTGATGCCCTCATGGGCGAGAAGCAGCGTTCCGCGCACGCCGCCCGCGTCGCAGACGGCCTGCAGCGGCGCGCGCAGGTCTTCGAAGCGCGGCAGGCGGGTGAAATGATAGAGCGCCGCGACACGGAAGCTGTTTCCGTCCGGCGCCTCGGCTCTGATGTCGGTCATGGCCGCTCCCATATCGCTTTCGTGCCCGGCAGGCAATCGCGCGTCCGCTCCCGCCTCAGTCGGGCGGAAGGCCGTGAAGGGCGAGCGTCTGGTTGGAATAGCGGCGATCGCCGGTCAGTTCGGCGCCGAGCCAGGCCGGCCGTTCGGGCCGGTCGGCCTCGCTGCGCAGCTCGACCTCCGCCACCGTCAGACCTTCGAGCGCGCCTTCGTAGACATCCACCTCCCAGACGTGGTCGCCGAAGGCGATGCGGTAGCGCGTCTTCTCGATGACGATGCCGATCGCGGTCGAAAGCATCTCCTCGGCATCGGCCACGGGCAGGTCGTATTCGAACTCCTCGCGCACCAGGCCGTATTTGCCGATCTTGACCGTCAGTTGCGCCGCGCCGCCGTCGACGATGCGGACGCGCACCGAGCGGTCGTCCATCGCCAGGACGTAACCCTGGCGGAATTTCCGTCCGCCGTCGCAGGCCGCGCGCCAGAGATCGGATGCGACCCTGAACTTGCGTTCGATCTCCTTGGCCAATAACCGTCCTCGCGTCATAGTGCCGTCGCGGTGGCGAGACTACAGGATGGGACCGGCCATGCAAGCCATGTCTTCGCGGCCGGGCGTTGCGGAGCAAGCGCGGCCCCGGTCGGCGATTTCCGGCGACGTCCCCGACGGACGCCCTCGACAAGCGGGCGCCGGCGGCGTATCGAAGGCAACATTTAAATCGTTTGAACGAGAGGATGAGACGATATGGGCGAGAATTCCGAAGCGCTTCTTTCCATTCTGAGGCTGCAGCCGGTCGTGCCGGTCCTGATCGTCGAGGATGCGGCGACGGCGGTGCCGCTGGCGCGCGCTCTGGTGGCGGGCGGTCTGAAGGCGATCGAGATCACGCTGCGCACCCCGGCCGCGCTCGATGCGATCCGCGCGGTCGCCAGCGAGGTTGAGGGTGCCGTCGCCGGTGCCGGGACGATCCTGAGTGCCGCCCAGTTCGACGAGGCGGTGGAAGCGGGCGCCCGCTTCATCGTCAGCCCCGGCGCGACCGGCGATCTTCTCGATATCGCCGACGAGAGCGACGTGCCCTTCCTGCCGGGCGCCTCGACGGCGAGCGAGGTGATGGGCCTGCGCGAGGAAGGCTACGAGGTGCTGAAGTTCTTCCCCGCCGAGCAGGCCGGCGGCGCGCCTTTCCTCAAGGCGCTCTCCTCGCCGCTCGCCGGCACGCTCTTCTGCCCGACCGGCGGTATTTCTCTGGCCAATGCGCGCGACTATCTGTCGCTGCCGAACGTCGTCTGCGTCGGCGGGTCCTGGGTGGCGCCGAAGGCGCTTGTTGAGGCGGGCGACTGGGGCGAGATCACCCGGCTCGCCGCCGAAGCCGCCGCGCTGCGCGGCTGACGCCGCTCGTCGCCTGGGTCGGCGACCGCGACGACGAGGCAAGCGGCATTTGTATTTTCCGATGCCGCTTCCTATCTCCCTGACGACAACGCGCCAAAAAGGGAGTGACGCCGCATGTTCGACGCTAAGAAGTTGCTGGACCAGTTTCTCGGGTCCGACATGCCGGTCGCCGGCGGCAGCCTCAGGGATCGCGCCGGCCAGGCGGTGCAGCTTGCCAAGGACAACCCGCTGAAGGCGGGCGCGCTCGCCGCCGTGCTCTTCGGCACGGGCACGGGGCGCGAGGTCGCCGGCGCCGCGCTGAAGCTCGGCGGCCTCGCCGCGATCGCCGGCCTCGGCTACACGGCCTACAAGAACTACCAGGCGGGGCAGGCGCCGGCCGCCAGCCAGGACGCGGTGCTCTCGACCCCCGAACTGCTGCCGCCGCCCGCCGATTCGGGCTTTGCGACCGACCGGGTCAGCAGCGATTTCGCCCTCATCCTCGTGCGGGCGATGATCTCGGCGGCGCGGGCCGACGGCCATATCGACGATGCCGAGCGTTCGCGCATCATCGACCGGCTGACGGTTTCCGGCCTTTCGAGCGATGCCACGGCGTTTCTCAACGACGAACTGTCGAGCCCGATCGACCTCGACGCGATCGTCGCGGCGGCGCGGACCGAGGAGCAGCGTGTCGAGCTCTACACCGCCTCGCGGCTCGCGATCGAGCCGAAGAGCCGGGCCGAGCGCGGTTATCTCGACCTGCTCGCCGGTCGCCTTGGGCTTGCCGATGCGCTGGTCGACCATATCGAGGCGACGGTCTCGGCCGCGAAGGTTCCGGCCTGAGGTCCTCGTGACGCCCCTTTGACGGCGCGTGCGGCGAAAAAGCGCTGCAGAGGCGCGCCGCATGGTCTATGGAGACGGCAACGGCCGCTTCGGCCGTTGCCGGCACGCCGCCCGCCCCGGTGCGGGCGGGGGGCATGCCGGGGTCTTTCCATTATCCGCCGCTCACGGCGGGCCGCCAACGGCTGATGGCCGGTGGTTGCAGCATCGTCGCCGAGGAGCGCGCATGTCCGATACCCCTTCGCCGCCCCGTTCGCCGGCTTTCGCTGCGGCCGTGATCCTGCTTATGTTCGGCCTTGCCTTCTTCTTCCTGCCGTCGCTGGTGCTCTCGGTCGCGGAGGTCTCGCCCTTTCTCGGCGCCGCGGCGGGTGCGGCCTGCGTGCTTGCCTTCTTCGCCGTCTTCTGGCTGCGCGCGCGCTACCAGCGCCGGCGCGGCTCCTAGAGCGTCTCCGGCCGAAGCTTGATCGCTTCGGCGTCGGACGATGCGGCAAAACAAAGCGACAGGACGTGCCGCGGAGTTCCGTCAGCGAGAGAGGGGACCCGGTGGTCCCGAAAAGACATACGACGGAAAAACAGTAGAAGGCCGTCCGGTTCGGAGTGAGCCTGACGGACCCTCTGCGCGGGCCGCGCGTGCTACGACTGCAGCGCGGCGGTGAAGAGGATCAGGCCGAGGAGCAGGACCATCAGCGCGCCGCCGATCTCGATGGCGTTCGAGACGCGCTGCGCAGCGGCGCCCGTTGCGGCATAGCGCAGCGCCGCTCCCTTGGCCGTCACCGCGAGCGTTGCCAGCACAGAAACGGTGATCGCCGTGCCGATCGACATGGCGAAGACCGAGAGCAGGCCGCCGGCATAGAGACCGTTGAGCAGGGCGAAGCTCAGCACGATCAGGGCGCCCGAGCAGGGGCGCAGGCCGACCGCGACGATCGCCGACCAGGCGTCGCTGAGGGCGAAGCGTTCTCCCTTGAGCAGCGCCGGATCCGGCGCGTGGGCGTGGCCGCAGCTGGCGCAGACCTCGCCCGGCGCATGGCTGTGACCGTGGTGGAAATGGCGGACGAGGGGCGCCTGCGCGTGTTCCAGGCGTGCCTCGACGCCCGTCGCCGGAAGGGCGGCGAAGCCGGTCGCGGCCGGTGCCGCCCGCATGGCCCGCGTCTTGCGCAGGAGCAGCCAGAAACCGAAGGCGGCGATCAGGGCGTAGCTTGCGATCTCCAGCGCCCGCGTCGCGTCGGTCATCGAGATCGAGGAGCCGCGCAGCACCAGGAAGGTCGCCCCGATCAGCAGGATCGCGACCGCGCCCTGCATCAGCGCCGACAGGAAGGAGAGGAGGATGCCGCGCCTCAGTTCCACCTCGTTGGCGATCATGTAGGACGAGATCACCGCCTTGCCGTGGCCGGGGCCGGCGGCATGGAAGACGCCATAGGCGAAGGAGAGCCCGATCAGCGGCCAGACGTTCCAGGGGCTCTCGCGCATGGCGCGCAGCGCCCCGGTCAGTGCCCGGTAGAAGCCCTGCTGCTCGGCGTTCACCCAGGCGAAGAAGCCGGCGAAGGGGCCGCCGCCGCTGATCGACGGTTCGGCCGCGCCGATGCCGAGCGGCGACTGCGCATGGGCGATGCCTGCGCCGACGACGAAGGAGAGCGCGAGCACCAGCCCCAGCCTTTGCAGCGACGCGCGGTTCAGCATGACAGTTCCATCCGCGTGGCGAAGAGCTTCGACATGTCGGTCCCGGTCGGGTCGTTGAAGAAGGCGTCGGTGAGGGAGGCCTGGTTCTCGGCGATCACCTCGTCCGGATCGGGGCGGACGACGTGGCGGGTACAGGCGGCGATCGTCGCGCCGCTGACGGCGAGGTCGTCGTCGGTCGGGAAGTCGACTGCGGTGTAGAGGGTCGGATCGTAGACGCCGAAGCTGAGCTTGCCTTTGAGCGGCATCGGCTCGGCCGGCTTCACGCTGAACATCATCAGCAACTGCCCGTCCTTGTAGTCGACGACGATCTGGTCCGGCTTCGCCACCTTGATGGATTTGCCGTTTTCTGAGATCGTCGTGTAGTAATTGTACTCCGCCAGCGATTCCAGCACCGTGTGGCCGACCTCGGCCAGTTCGTCCGGGTCGAGCGTCGCATTGGCGTTCTTGTCGAATTCCAGCACGACCGAGGCGGAGAACATGTCGTCGAAGCGCCAGACGTTGCGCAGTTCGGAGACCGCGCCGTCGTCGCCGGAAACGACCTCGAGCCGGGCTTCTGCGAAGATGTGCGGATGGGCGGCGGCGATCCGGGGCGCCGCGAGGCCGATCGCGAGGGAGAGAAGGAAGCGTCTGGTCATGCGGGCAATGTCCCTGGAGGCGGTTCGGCGTCGGTGATCGCACTGGACTGGTGCGGAATTGGGGCAGGATGAAGGTTCGCCGGAGCGGCTCATCCCGCCTGAGCCTGGGCGTTGCGGCGGAACCAGGCATGCAGGAAATCGACAAGCGTCCGCACCTTGGCCGGCAGGTAGCGCCGGTGCGGATAGATCGCGTAGATGCCGCGGTCGGTCGGCTGGAAGTCGTCGAAGAGGGAAACGAGCGTGCCGGCGGCGATTTTCGGCCGTGCGACGAATTCCGGCAGGCTGGCGACGCCGAGCCCGCTTTCGGCGGCGCGCACCGCCGAGAGCGGGCTGTTGACCTCGAACTGGCCGCCGACCGGCACGGTGAAGCTCTCGCCCTCGGCGCTGACGAAACGCCAGTTCGAATGGTTGCGGCCGTTGGTGTCGATGATGCAGGGCAGGTTCGACAGGTCGGTCGGATGGGTGATTGGTCCGGCCTTCTCGATGAAGTCGGGCGCGGCGCAGATCTTGATCGAGAAATCGCTGAGCTTGCGGGCGATCATCGTCGAATCCTCGAGCTTGGTGATCCGGATCGCCATGTCGAAACCCTCCTCGACCAGGTCGACGAAGCGGTCGTCGGAGACGATCTCCAGCGACAGTTCGGGATGCTGCCGGCCGAAATCGACCAGAGACTGGCCGATGTCGGCATCGACGAAGGTGCGCGGCGCGGTGATCTTCAGCCTTCCCTTGAGGTCGGAATTGTTGGCGCGCACGAGATCGGCGAGATTGTCGATCTCCTTCAGGATTTCCGACGCCGTCCGGTAATAGGTGTGGCCGGCCTCCGTCAGCGAGAACTGCCGGGTGGTGCGGTTCAGGAGGAGGGCGCCGAGTTCGTCCTCGAGTTCCCGCACATATTTCGACAGCAGCGCCTTGGAGCGCCCGATCCGGCGCGCCGCCGCTGAAAACCCTTCCGCATCGACGACGTCGATAAAGGCGCGCATGCGCGTCAATGTGTCCATCCGGCAGTCCCCTCATTGTTCACTTGGACTGAACGAAGCGGATTGTTTACGGCCGGGTAAAAAATGCAAGCGGCCGCGAAAAATCTCTTGATTGCGACAGGGATATTTCTTATCTCCCGCTCAGCCCAAAGTCGCACGTGCCTGTGGGTGTCCGCCGACCCTCGAACTGGGATATTCCCTAAGGTGAGGGTATCGGTAAGGTACCTGGAATTAACCCCTCCAGTCGTTCTTCCGGCCAACCGGGATGAGCGAGGACATCTTGAAGCAACGACGGTGCGGGCCTTTCTGGTGTCTTCCGGCTTTCCAACAGCCGGAGCTACTGAAGAGGCACACCTTCATTGCCGGACGTGCGGTCGGGTTTTCCCTCCCAATCCAAGGCAGACAAACCGGATCAGAGCCTCGGCTGGCTTTGATCCAACGTTCGCGCATCATGCGCATCTCTGGCTCCGGGGTCTCCACCGGCTGGGTCCAGAGGATGCATGTGCATGCGGTTTGTCCTCCACCCGCGTGGAGCATTCTGGATTGAAAGGGATCAGGGTTATGACCTCTGCACGCATCATCGACTTCATCAACACCCGCCGTCCGGAAGGCCCCTGCCTCGTCGTCGACCTCGACATCGTCGCCGGCAACTTCAAGGCATTCCGCCATGCGCTGCCGGACAGCGCCATCTATTATGCCGTGAAGGCCAATCCGGCGCCGGAGATCCTGCGCCTGCTCGCCGGCATGGGCTCCAACTTCGATTGCGCGTCCGTCGCCGAAATCGAGATGGCGCTCGACGCCGGTGCTACCGCCGCCCGCATTTCCTTCGGCAACACGATCAAGAAGGAGCGCGACGTCGCCCGCGCCCATGCGCTCGGCGTCTCGCTCTTTGCCGTCGACAGCCACGAGGAAGTGGAAAAGATCGCCCGCGCCGCGCCCGGCGCCCGCGTCTTCTGCCGCGTGCTGACCGACGGCGAGGGCGCCGAATGGCCGCTGTCGCGCAAGTTCGGCTGCGTGCCGCAGATGGCGGTCGACGTGCTCGTCTACGCGCACCAGCTGGGTCTGACGTCCTATGGCGTCTCGTTCCATGTCGGTTCGCAGATGACCAAGGTCGATGCCTGGGATTCGGCGCTCGCCGACGCCAAGCGCGTCTTCGTCCAGCTTGCCAAGCAGGGCATCGAGCTGAAGATGGTCAACATGGGCGGCGGTTTCCCGACCAAGTACCTGCGCGACGTTCCGTCCGCCGAAGCCTATGGCAAGGCGATCTTCGGGGCGCTGCGCAAGCACTTCGGCAACCAGATCCCGGAGACCATCATCGAGCCCGGCCGCGGCATGGTCGGCAATGCCGGCGTGATCAAGGCGGAGGTCGTTCTCGTCTCGAAGAAGTCCGACAACGACAACCATCGCTGGGTCTTCCTCGACATCGGCAAGTTCGGCGGTCTCGCCGAGACGATGGACGAGGCGATCCGCTACCCGATCCGCACCGCGCGCGATCAGGACGAGATGGAGCCCTGCGTGCTCGCCGGCCCGACCTGCGATTCGGCCGACGTGCTCTACGAGAAGAACATGTATCCGCTGCCGATCTCGCTTGTCATCGGCGACGAGGTGTTCATCGAGGGCACCGGCGCCTACACGACGACCTATTCGGCCGTCGCCTTCAACGGCTTCGAGCCGCTGAAGTCCTACGTCATCTGACGGCGGCGGGGCGGCGTCACGCCGCTCCAAGGCCAGGGATGAAAGGCCGTCTCCGGCATGCTGCCGGAGAGGCCGACCTCACAGTCATCGATCACCGCCGCTGATAACGGTTTTGGGTACGGGAGGCCGAGATGGCCGCTGTTCTTGATTCTGTGCGCGCCCTGTTTGCCCAGGACGCCTTCACCATCGCTGTCGAAAACCCCGGCGACGTCGTCGCGCGCGAAACCCTGCTCGACCGCGCCATGGGGCCGAACCGCCGGCGCAAGTCGTCCGAGGCGCTGCGCCGCAACCGCGTGCCGGCCGAGGGGCTGGCGCTCGTCGCCCGCGATTCCTCCGGCCATGTCATCGGCACGGTGCGGCTCTGGAACGTCGAGGCGGGGATCTCGCCCGCCGGCGAGCCCGTGCCGGCGCTGCTGCTCGGGCCGCTCGCCGTCGATTCCGCCCATGAGGGCAAGGGGATCGGCGCCGCGCTGATGCGGGCGGCGATCGCGGAAGCCAAGACGCGCGACCATGGCGCGATCCTGCTCGTCGGCGACGCGCCCTATTACGAGCGTTTCGGTTTCTTCGCCGACAAGGCGCAGCATCTCGTCATGCCCGGCCCGTTCGAGCGCCATCGTTTCCTCGGCCTCGAACTGAAGGACGGCTGGCTCGAAGGGGCTGCCGGCCTTCTCGTCGCCAGCGGCCGCAAGCTCGCGCGCGCGCCGATGAGGCGGGCCGCCTGACGGCGTTTCCGATCACCCGCCTTCAACAGCGCGTGAAGGCGGGGATTATTGTCCGGAAACGTCTTCGTCCGGCCGGATTTCGCGTCATTCTGGCCAAATGAAACCATGCGTCCTTCCACTTCTTCTCGGCCTCGCCGTTCCGCTCATCGCCACGACGGCACATGCGATCGATAGCGGTGCTGCCGTGTCGACGCCCGGCATTGCCTCTTCCTTGGGCGACGTCCTCGCGCGGGCGGACGCCCTGCCGGCCTTGAAGGCGGTGGTCGTCGCCCGCGACGGCGCCGTCGTCGTCGAGCGCGCCTATCATGGCCATCGTCTTTCGGCGCCGACCAACATCAAGTCGGCGTCGAAATCCATCATGTCGGCCCTGGTCGGCATCGCCATCGACCGGGGGCTCCTCACCGGCGTCGACCAGACGATCGCTCCGATCCTTGCCGGCGACCTGCCGAAGGACAGCGATCCGCGCATCGAGGCGATCACCATCGGCCATCTCCTGTCGATGCAGGCCGGCCTCGACCGCATGTCGGGCCAGAACTACGGCCACTGGGTGTCGAGCCGCAACTGGGTCCGCGCGGCACTCGCAGCACCCTTCGTCGACGATCCCGGCGGCCGCATGCTCTATTCCACCGCCTCCACCCACCTTCTCTCGGCGATCCTGACGAAGGTCGGCGGCCGGTCGACCTTGTCGCTTGCCCGCGACTGGCTTGGCCCCGTCGAGGGGTTTGCGATCGCCGCCTGGGATCGCGACCCGCAGGGGATCCATCTCGGCGGAAACCAGATGGCGATGACGGCCCGCTCGCTTCTGGCCTTCGGCGAGCTCTACCGCAATGGCGGGCGCACCGCCGCGGGCGTGCAGGTCGTGCCGGAAGACTGGATCGCCCGCTCCTGGGAGACCCGCACCCAGTCCCGCTTTTCCGGCGACGGCTATGGCTACGGCTGGTTCCAGCGCCGGATCGGCGGCGAGACCGTGCATTTCGGCTGGGGTTTCGGCGGACAGATGCTCTATGTCGTGCCGTCGCTGAAGCTCACCGTCGTCATGACCTCGGACGAGAGCGCGCCGTCGGCCCGCACCGGTTACCGCGACGACCTGCACGGCCTTCTGGCGCAGATCATCGGCAGGGTGGCTGCCGGCTGAGCCCTCAGCCGGCGATGTCCACCACGCCGCAGTCGCCGGCGGCACTGGCGAAGGCAAGGCGACGGCCGTCGCGGCTCCAGGCGAGCGCGCTGATCGCGCCCTTGCCGGGCCGGCGCAGCAGCACCTCCTTGGCGTCGCCGAAGCGGGCGGCGAGCACCATGCCGTCCTGGTAGCCTATGGCGACGACGTCCTCGACCGGATGGCAGCAGACTTCGGTGACCATGATGTCGGCACGGGTGCCGAGTTCGAGCGGCGCCTTGCCCATCGGCCCGTCCTTGGCCGAGAAGGGCCAGACGATCGCCGCCGGCGCGCCGGAGGAGGCGAGCCACTTGCCCTTGTGCGACCAGGAGAAGGATTTGACCTTGGCGGGATAGCCGGTCATGCGCATGTGGCGCATCTCGTCGCCCGGCTTGCCGTCGAGCTTCCAGCCATGCATGGCGTTTTCCTGCATGGTGGTGACGAGGAAGCGGTTGTCGGGCGAAAACGTCACGCCGGTATGGGCGCCCTTCCATTCCAGAACCTGCGGCTTGCCGCTGGTCGCGACCCAGTGCAGCGACACGCCGTTGTAGCGGGCGCAGGCAATGCGCAGCCCCTTCGGCGCGAAGGCGAGGCCCTCGATCGTGCGCTCCTCGCCGAACTCCGCGGTCTTTCCGTCCTTCTGGCGGACGAAGGCGCTTTTCCCGTAGGAATAGGCGACCGCGCCTTGCGGCCCGGCGGCGACCTGCGTGATCCACTTGCGCGGCACCTCGGCAAGAGGCGTCACTGTCCCGTCGGCTGCGATCCGCATCACCTTGCCGTCTTCGCCGCCGGTCACCAGCGTATCGGTCGAGGGATCGTGGACGGCGGTCAAAAGCCCGTCATGGGCCTCGCTCGTCCGGTGGCCGTGGTCGAGGCGGTGGATCAGGCCGCCCGCATCGGCGAAGACGGGAATGTCGCCGAGGAAGGCGGCGCGCACCACATGGCCGGAAAGATCGAGGTGGGCAACGGTCGGCATGTCAGGCTTTTTCCCGGATCTCGCGTTCGGTCCAGTCGAAGGTCACGGCAGTCTCCATCGGTATCACGCGCATGGCCCCCTCATAGGGATAACAGAACCATTTGTCCCAGTTTTCCTTGAGCCAGGCGGTGGAAATCGCGCCGGCGGGACCGGAGGCGCGCGGCAGAACGGCATAGACGAGGCCGGCCTTGTAGCCCGAGGCGACCATCAGGCCGAGGCCGGCCTCGTCGTCGCGCGGATGATAGACGAGGAGGTCGACCGGGCCGCTATCCGGCCCGAGGTCGTAATTCTCCGGCAGCCGCAGGATGTCGCCGACATGGAGCCGGTCGCAGCTGCCGAGGGCGGCCATCCCTTACGCCTGGCAGGCGTTGAAGGTGCGCTCCAGCCTTTCGCGGTCGAGATTGCGGCCGATGAAGACGAGGCGGCTTTCCCGCGCCTCGTTCTCCTTCCACGGGCGCTGGTGGTCGCCCTCGATGATCATGTGCACGCCCTGGACGACATAGCGCTGGTCGTCGCCCTTGAAGGCGATGATGCCCTTCAGCCGCAGGATGTTCGGCCCCTCGGTCTGGGTGATCTTCTGGATCCAGGGGAAGAAGCGGTCCGGGTTCATCTCGGCGCCGCGCAGCGACACCGACTGCACCGTCACGTCATGGATCGGCGAGGGGGCGTCGTGGTGATGGTGGTCATGGCCGTGATGATCATGATCGTGGTGGTGATGATGATCATGATCATGATCATGGCCATGGTGGTGATGGTCGTGGCCGCAGTCCGGACCGCAGGCATGGTCGTGATCGTGATGGTCGTCGCGGTCGAGGAAATGCGGATCGTTCTCGAGCGCGCGCTCGAGATTGAAGGCGCCCTGGTCGAGCACGCGGGTGAGGTCGATTTCCGAGCGCAGCGTCCTGTGGATGCGGGCGGTCGGGTTGATGACGCGCACCGTCGCCTCGATCTTCGCCAGTTCCTCGGGCGTCACGAGGTCGGTCTTGTTGAGGAGGACGACGTCGGCGAAGGCGATCTGGTCCTCGGCCTCGCGGCTGTCCTTGAGGCGCAGCGGCAGGTGCTTGGCGTCGACGAGGGCGACGACGGCGTCGAGCTCGGTCTTGGCGCGCACGTCGTCGTCCATGAAGAAGGTCTGGGCGACCGGCACCGGATCGGCAAGGCCCGTCGTCTCGACGATGATCGCGTCGAAGCGGCCGGGACGGCGCATCAGGCCTTCCACGACGCGGATCAGGTCGCCGCGCACCGTGCAGCAGACGCAGCCATTGTTCATCTCGTAGATCTCCTCGTCGGATTCGACGATGAGGTCGTTGTCGATGCCGATCTCGCCGAACTCGTTGACGATGACCGCGTATTTGCGGCCGTGGTTCTCGGAGAGGATCCGGTTGAGCAGCGTCGTCTTTCCCGAGCCGAGATAGCCGGTGAGAACGGTGACGGGGATGGGCTTGGCTTCAGTCGCTTCGGTCATGGCGGGTGTCCTTGGAATTTCGGCCTATATAGGGAGTTTCGCCGGCGATGTCCAAGAGGGCGAGGCGGCTCCGTCGAAAACGGCCGGGTCGAAGCCGTCGATATCCTGCATGAGCTCGACGAGGCCCGCCACCGCATGGGCGAGCAGGCGCTCGCCTTTCTCCGCCGTCGCGCGGGTCGCATCGCCCGCCGCCCCGTCCGGATTGAGGTCGCCCATCGTCCAGCCGAAGGCATGCGGTCCATAGGCGCGCAGATGGCGGAAGCGGGCGGCGAACTCGGCCTGCCGCGAGGGAAAGGCACGGGCCTTCGTCCTGTCGACCCGGTCGGGATCAAGCGCCAGCATCACCGAGGTCTCGATATCGCCGGCATGGATGTCGATCGCCTTGTCGGCGGGCGCGATCCAGCCGTCCGGCTGGCCGAAGCGCGTCCAGCTCGTCGCCACCGCCAGCATTTTGAAACGCAGCCGCGCCTCGGTCGCGACGATCGTCATCAGCGGCGCATTGCCGCCATGGGCGTTGAGCATGACGAATTTGCGCACGCCCTCGGCGGCAAGTTCCGCGGCGATGCCGAGCCAGCGCTCGATCGCCTCGGCATAGGAGAGGCTTTTCGTCACTGCCCAGGCCGTGTGCTCGACCGAGTAGCCGATCGGCTCCACGGGGAGAAACAGCGCCGGAACCTCGGCGGGAAGGGCCGCCTTCAGCCGGTGCGCCACCCCTGAAGCGATCCGCGTGTCGGTGTCGGCGGGCAGATGCGGGCCGTGCTGCTCCTCGGCGCCGAGCGGCAGGACGGCGATCAGCCGGCCGCGCCGCTCGCGGGGAACGGCGGCGAGCGCCTCCCTCCAGTCTTCCCTCAACGAATTCATGGGCGACGGATGCCTTTCCCGGGTGCTTGCCGCATGGTTGTCATCTCTGTCATAGATGAGGAAACGACCTGGAAAAGGCAATTCGCGAGGGAGCCCATGCCCAAGAAAAACAAGGCGGAAAAAAAGGCGAGGGACGGCGGCAAGAAGCTCGACCGGCTGCTCGCGGGCCAGGGGCAGGCGCCCGAGGCGGGCCCGCAGGATATCGGCTCGGCGCTGGTTCAGGCGGCGCGCTCGATGCGCACCGTACTGTCGCGCAACCTCGTCGCCTGCGGCCTCTATGCCGGCCAGGACGGGGTGATGACCGCGCTCGCCGAGACCGACGGGCTGACGGCCGGCGTCCTTGCCGCCCGCCTCGGCGTCAAGGCGCCGACCATGACCCGCACGATCGGCCGGATGGAGGCGCAGGGCTTTCTCGAGCGGCGGGCCGACGAGGGCGATGCCCGCCTGACCAAGGTCTATCTGACCGCGGCCGGGCGCGACCGGCTCGCCGCCATCGCCGTTGCGGCTCAGGCCTCGGAAGCGCAGGCGATCCGGGGCCTGAGCGACAAGCAGGTGCGCACGCTGCTGAAGCTCCTGCGCGTCGTCGACGGCAACCTGCATGTCCAGGGCGCGGCGCCGCCTGAACCCGTCTCCGAAGAGGAAGAAGCCTAAGCGCGCACGGGGATTGCGCCGTCGCTTTAAATCATTTAAAGAAATTTTAAAACGAGCGGTTCCGCCGCCAAGACATCCAGCACGTCCGGGAGGAAACGTGGCGCAGAAGATCAAGCTTTCGACCATCGCCGAAACGCTCGGCGTCTCGACGGCCACCGTTTCGCTGGCGCTGCGCGACAGCCCGCTCGTCGCCGCCGTCACCCGCGACAAGATCAAGGAACAGGCCCGCGCGCTCGGCTATATCTACAACCGCCGCGCCGCCAGCCTGCGCACCTCGCGCTCCGGCATCATCGGCGTCGTCGTCCACGACATCATGAACCCGTTCTACGGCGAGATCCTGAAAGCGATCGAAGCCGAACTCGACCGCGACCGCCAGACCTTCATCCTCTCCAACCATTACGATTCGGTGGAAAAGCAGCGCGCCTTCATCGAGACGCTGCTGCAGCTCGGCGGCGACGGCGTGATCATGTCGCCGGCGATCGGCACGCCGCCGGAGGACATCCGGCTCGCCGAGGACAACGGCATCCCGGCGATCCTGATCGCGCGCTCGATCGACGGCATGGACGTGCCGACCTTCCGCGGCGACGACGCCTACGGCATCTCGCTCGCCACCAACCACCTGATCAGCCTCGGCCATCGCTGCATCGCCATGGTCGGCGGGACGGACCAGACCTCGACCGGCCGCGACCGCTACCAGGGCTATGTCAATGCGCTGCGCAAGGCCAATATCGACGTGGACCCGGAGCTGCGCATCCCCGGGCCCCGCTCGAAGCAGGGCGGGTTCGAGGCGGCCGTCCATCTCCTGTCGCTGCCGCAGAAGCCGACGGCGGTCGTCTGCTGGAACGACCTCGTCGCCATCGGCATGATGAACGGCATCGCGCGGGCCGGGCTGGTTCCGGGGCGCGACGTCTCGGTCACCGGCTATGACGACCTCGAGGAGGCCTCGATCGCGACGCCGGCGCTGACGACGGTCTGGAACGGGCAGGCCGAGGTCGGGCGCTCCGCCGCCCGCGCGCTGCTCGACAAGCTGAGCGGCAGCCACGAGCCGGACGGCATCCACCTGATCAAGCCGGAGATGCGCATCCGCCAATCGACAGGACCGCTGCGCACCGGCCATTGACCCGCCCGCCGGGCCGGGAGCCCCCACCGCTTTTCGAGGACTGATTCCGAATGACCGACGCACGCCCGCCCATCCTGCTTCTCGGCCCGATCAGCCCCCGTGTCGGCGAACGGCTCGCCGCCGCCGGCTTTCCGACGGTCCGGGCCTCTACCGCCGATCCGGCGCTGCTTCCGGCCGAAGCGGCGTCCGTCCGCGGCGTCGCCGTGCACGGCGCGGCACCCGCCCGCCTGATGCAGGCGCTTCCGCAGCTGGAAATCGTCGCGAGCTTCGGCGTCGGCTACGACGCGGTCGATGCCGGACATGCGGCGAAGAGCGGCATCGTCGTCACCCACACGCCCGACGTCCTCAACGAGGAGGTCGCCGACACCGCGATCGCGCTGCTCCTCAACACGCTGCGGGAACTGCCGCAGGCGGAGACCTGGCTGCGGGCCGGGCGCTGGGCGAAGGAGGGTCCCTACCGCCTTTCGCCGCTGACGCTGCGGGGCCGAACGGTCGGGCTCTACGGTCTCGGGCGCATCGGCATGGCGATCGCCCGTCGCCTGGAGGCCTTCGGCGTCGGCATCGAATACCACACCCGAAGCGTCCGCGCCGGCGTTCCCTGGCGCCATCATCCGACGCTTCTGTCGCTCGCCCGTTCCGTCGACACGCTGGTCGTGATCGTGCCCGGCACGGCCGAGACGCGCCATTCCGTCGATGCGGAGGTTCTGGAGGCGCTCGGCGCCACCGGTGTCCTTGTCAATGTCGGCCGCGGGTCGACCGTCGACGAGGCCGCCCTGATCGATGCCCTGTCGCGCGGAGTGATCGCCGGCGCGGGGCTCGATGTCTTCGATGACGAGCCGCGCGTGCCCGAGGCGCTCATCGCGCTGCCGAACGTGTCGCTGCTTCCCCATGTCGGCTCCGCATCGGTCGCGACGCGCGCGGCGATGGCCGATCTCGTCGCCGACAATCTCGTCGCCTGGTTCGACAGGGGCCATGCGCTGACCCCCGTGCCTGAAACGCCGTTTGCGCGCAAAGCCGCCGGTTGAAGGCGTTCCTCAGCCGCGCGTGGCCGCATAGGCCCGCACGGCGTCGCCGAAGGCGGTGAAGAGAGCGGCGGACGGGCCGTCGCTCGTCGCCCAGTATTCGGGATGCCACTGCACGCCGACGGCGAAGTTCTTTGCGCCGATCACCGAGACCGCTTCGACGGTGCCGTCCTCGGCGACGGCCTCGACGGCAAGGCGCGGCGCCACCGCCGAGATCGCCTGGCGATGCAGCGAATTGACCTCGATCTCGGCGGTGCCGACGACGGAGGCCAGGCAGCTCCCCTGCCGGACGGCGACCTTCTGGCGGATCGCATAGGCGACGTCGAGGTCGGGCACGTCGGGCTTCCGGTGGTCCCAGATCCCCGGCATGTCCTGGATCTCGCTCGCAAGCGTGCCGCCGAGCGCGACGTTCAGTTCCTGGATGCCGCGGCAGATCGCAAGCAGCGGCAGGCCGATCTCGATCGCGCGCCGGATCATCGGCAGGCTGGTCGCGTCCCGGCCGGGATCGAAGGGGCCATCCTCCTCGCGCGCCTCGCGGCCGTAGAGCGAGGGGTGGACGTTCGAGCGCGCGCCGCTGACCAGCAGTCCGTCCACCCGGCCGAGAAGGGCGTCGATATCGTTGCCGGTCTCGAGCGCCGGCACCATCAGCGCCATGACGCCGGATCCTTCGACGGCGGCGCGGACATATTGATGGGCGACCATGTGCCAGACGTTTCCGTCGAAGGATCGGAAATCGGCGGGAATGGCGACGATCGGTTTCGGCATGGTGCGGGCTCCGGCAAGGCGGCCGTCCTCGGCCGCATCCTGTCAATGCGTCGGGAGGTGCGGGGAAGTCAACCATCCGTGTCGGGCACGGAGCGGCGCCTCCGTTGGTCGCCTGCGCAAGCGGCGCGGCAGCGTCCCGCCGGCCACCGCGCAAACCTTTGAAATTTCTCACGCTCCTCTTAAGCCGGCGATAACTATGCTGCCGGTTTGATGATGATGCCGACGCTTTTTGGGTCCCCGCGAGGCGCCGGCCAAATAACCCTTTGGTTGCAGCGGTGCCTCGCTTCGTGCTAGATTGGCCGTCTGTCGGTTGAATCTTGCTCAATTGTCCGGTTTTTCTGGCGTTCTCCCGCGGCGGCTGCGTGATTCTTGGAGGATATGCCTGACATCCTTCGTTAAATCATCGCCGATAACAATCCGGGAAACCGGAGCGGAGAGCTCATGACGCCTTATGACAGGAGAGCGCTGCCGACGGATGTCTATCTGTCGTTCGTCAGCTCTCTGTTTCAGCATCGCCAGACACTCGTGATCGGCATGGTCTCCCATGTCGTGACGATGCTGCTCGTCTTCTCGAAGACGTCCGACGTGTTCTACCTGTTCGCCGCCGCCGCCGTATTCGTCATCTGGGTCTTCCGCGCTTTCGGCATGCACCGCTTCGATGCCGTCGATCACGCGGGCCTCGGGCCGGCCGCCATTCATCGCTGGGAGATGCACTACAATTTCGGCGCGGCGATGGTCACCTTCACGCTCGGCGCCGCCTGCGGCTACAGCATCCTTGTCAGCCGCGACGCCTTCGCCGAGCTTGCCTGCATCTCGGTGACGCTCGGCACGATGGTCTCGGTGGTCGGGCGCAACTACGGATCCCCGAGCGCGGTCCAGCTCCTCACCTACACGGCCTGCGGCCCGATCGTGATCGGCCTTCTCGCGCTCTTCGATGTCTACATGGCGCTGCTCGCGCTCCTGATGGTGCCCTACATCATCACCATCGGCACCATGGCGACGGGCGTGCGCGAGTTCCTCTACAAGAACGTGCTCGCCGCGCGCGAGATCTCCACCATCGCCGGCCGGTTCGACACCGCGCTCAACACGATGACGCACGGGCTTTTCCTGCTCGACGAGGACAACCGCATCCTCGTCGCCAACCGCAAGGCCTGCGAGTTGCTCAATCTCGGCGACGAGGCGCGCTGGAAGGACAGCCATCTCGACGTCGTGCTGCGCTACGGCGTGCGGCACAGCTTCCTCGAGCACGAGCAGGCCTCGAACGTGCTGCGGCAGCTCGACCTGCTGATCCGCGGGCAGCAGTCGCGCGCGCTGGTGCCGATGTCGGACGACCTCTTCCTCGAATTCTCCGCCAGCCGGCGGGAGGGGGGCGGCATCGTGCTGATCTTCGAGGACGTGACGGCGCGCATCCAGGCGGAACGCAAGATTCTGCAGATGGTGCGCTTCGACACGCTGACGGGCCTGCCCAACCGCGACTATTTCACCGAGCTCGTGCAAGGCGCGCTCCTGGAGCGGCGCAAGGACGGGCAGGTCGGCTTCATGGTGCTCGACATCGTCGAGTTCAAGCATGTCAACGACATGCGCGGCCATGTGGTCGGTGACAGCCTGATCGCCGAGGTCGCCGCGCGCATCCGCGCGCTTTCCGCCGGCAAGGCGATCGCCGCGCGGCTGATGGGCGACGAATTCGTTCTCTTCTTCCCGAACGAGGGCAATCGCCGCGATCTGGAGCAGCGCATGCGCGCCCTGCATGCGCAGCTTCGCGGCAGCTATGCCGCCGGCGGCTTCACCTTCGACGTGGCGCTGAGCGCCGGCTACGTGATCTCCTCGAGCGCCCAGTTCCGGCTCGAGGACCAGCAGATCAAGGCCGATCTCGCCCTCTTCGAGACGAAGAGCCGCGCCAAGGGTGGCTGCACCGCCTTCGAGGCGCGCATGGACGCCGACTATCTCGATCGCCAGAAACTGAAGGCGGAGCTGCGCCATGCGGTGCAGGAGGGGCAGCTGTCGGTCGCCTACCAGCCGATGTTCACGCCGGACGGGGCGCGGATCGAATGCTGCGAGGCGCTGTCGCGCTGGGTCCATCCGGAGCGCGGGCCCGTCGCGCCGGATGTCTTCATCCGCCTGGCGGAAGAGCTCGGCATCGTCTCGGACATCACCCGTTTCATGATCCGCCAGGCCTGCCGCGATGCCCTCGACTGGCCGGAGCATATCCATGTCTCGGTCAATCTCTCCGTGCTCGACCTGCGCAACACCGGCTTTGCCGCGATGGTGGCCGGCATCCTCACCGAGACCGGGATGCACCCCTCGCGCCTGCATCTCGAGGTGACCGAAAGCTGCCTGATGGAAGATGCGGCCAAGGTGCAGGTGATCCTCCAGGAATTGCGCGCCCGCGGTATCACCATCGCCATCGACGATTTCGGCACCGGCTATTCCAGCCTCAGCTATCTCGACCAGCTGCCGCTCGACGTGATCAAGATCGACCGCGCCTTTGTGCGCAATATCGGCGAGGATGCGCGCCGCTTCAGCCTCCTGCGCGGCACGGTGAATCTCTCGCGCGAACTCGGCCTGAAGATCGTGATCGAGGGCGTCGAGACCGCTGACCAGCTCGACCTGATCAACCGTCACAACTGTGCCGATCTCGTTCAGGGCTATGTCTTCGCCGCGCCGATGTCGGCGTCGATGATCGCGGCACGTTCCGCGACGACGGCACGCCGCGCCGCCCAGCCCGTGCGCCTCGCCGGCGCCGCTCTCTGATCGCTCCGCTCCGTCCTGCCCGAATGTTCGGCCGGCTGCCTATTTCCTGTGCGTAATGTTATCGTTAACCATGTTTATTCATATATTGTTAACCTTAACAAAAGGTTTAATCGACTGAAAATCGACTAAAACTTTAAAATAAGACGTCGCTTCCTTAGGTTAATTTTGAGTTAATCTATGGGAATGCCGCTATGAAGCGCGATGCCGATCGTCCGAATCCTTTTTCCGAACGCCTTCTCGAAATTCTGGATCACGTCGAATACCGCAGGGTCGAGACGAGCGAGGACATGGAGGATGTCGCGCGCATCCGTTTCAAGGCCTACCAGATGGCGGATATCCTGCCGCTCAAGGGTTCGATGCTGATCGACGAGGTCGATTTCGACAGCCATGCCTATGTCTTCGGCATCTACTACGACGAGCGGCTGATCAGCACCGTGCGGGTGCATCATGTCACGCCCGAGCATCGCGTCAGTTCCTCGGCCTCGGTTTTCGGCCGCGAGATCGACGCCTTTCTCGACGCCGGCATGTCGCTGATCGATCCGGTGCGGCTTGCGGCCGATCCCGAAGTGCTGCGCGACATGCCGGCGATCCCCTATCTGACGCTGCGCGTCGCGACGATGGCGTCGGAGCATTTCGATGTCGACCGCTGCCTGTCGCTGGTCAAGCCGCAGCACGCCGCCTTCTACAAGCGCGTCTTCGACGCCGATACGATCGTCACGCCGCAGAAGAATTGCGGCAGCTACAAGATCGACCTGACGCTGCTCGCCGCGCGCGTGCGCGACATCCGGTCCTGGCTCTACCGCCGCTTTCCCTTCTTCGATTCGGAGCCCTACGAGCGCCGCCTGATGTTCGGCGGCCCGAAAGAACTTCCGTTCACGCCGCTGACCGTCCGCCCGACGGCCCGGCGCGCCCATGGCGCGCAGATGCGCCTTGCTCCGGCGGCACGGGTGGATGCGCGCCTGCCGCGCGGCGGCGTGCGCCCCTGACCGGCCGTTCGCCGCAGCCCGGTCGTCTCGGCCGCGGGCTGCGTCAACCTTGCCGCCCGGCCCTGACGGTTTCCGTTGCGCGGCACCGCCGCATTGTGTAATTCCTTCACGAGGGCAGGCGCGGCACCGAAGCGGGTGCCGCCACGCTAGAGCATGGCTGAGAGAGGACGATCATGGCTGAGCATCATTCTGGACCGGTTGAGATGGGCGCGCCGATGGATTATGCCGAGCATGAGAAGACCTACACCCTGTTCCTCGCCGGCGCGAAATACGGAACGATCTTCTGTGTCGCGCTCTTGCTGGCGATGGCCGCCTATTTCTTCACCGGCATCGGCGCGCTCGCCTCGATCCTGCTTTTCGTCATCCTGAACGTCGCCGGCGCCATTCTGCTGCGCTGACGACGGGACCGCGCGTCCGGCACGGACGCGCGACAGTCACTCGTGACGGATCTGTGGTCCCTGCGCCATCGGTTGCGCAGGGTTTTTTCGCGATAGCGCCGTTTTCCCGAGCCTGCGTTTCCACGACATGATCGCCGTGTTCCTTCGCTTCCCGGCGGGATGCGTCGTCGCAGCGCGGATGATCGACCTGCGCGACACCCCCGGATGACGGAGGTGCGGGCAACGAAGGGATGACCACGCCCCCCGACGCCGCCGGCCACTCCCCGCCGGGCTTCCGCGCGTACGCGGCTGCCATCGTCAAGGTGCGAAAGGCGTCCGCACCGACCGGCCGCGCTGCCTCAGGCGCCGGCCTTCACGCGTGCGAGACCGGCAATCGCCGGCTGGTAATTCCGGTCGAGCGACAGGGCATGCGAATAGGAGCGCTGGGCCTTTTTCAGATCACCGCGCCGCTCGTAGATCAGGCCCTGGTTCGACCAGGATTCGGCGATCTTGTCGTTGAGGCTGATGGCGTTGTTGAAGTCGGCAAACGCGTTGTCGTCGTCGTTGAGCGCGACATAGGAGATGCCGCGGCCGTTATAGGGCTCGGGCGAGGAGGGGGAGAGCGAGATCGCCTTGGAGAAGTCGTCGATGGCGCGGTCGTGCTGCTTGCGCGCCTGGTAGATCAGGCCGCGATTGTGATAGGCGCGCGGATCGGCCGTGTCGAGCTGGATCGCCCGGTTGAAATCGTTGAAGGCGGCGTCGAGCTGGCCAGCCTGGCGGTAGAGGTTGCCGCGGCCGATATAGGCGACGTCGTAGCTCGCATTCAGCTGCAGGGCGGTGTTGTAGTCGGCAAGCGCCGCCTTCTGGTCGCCGGTGTTGCGGTAGACGAGGCCGCGATTGGCATAGGCCTGGTAGAAGCGCGGATTGAGTTTGATCGCCTGGTCGAAGTCGGCGAGCGCCCGGCGGAACTCGCCGGCGCGGCCATAGGCGGAGCCGCGAACATTGTAGCCTTCCGGATCGCTCGGATTGGCGGCGATGACGCTGGAGAGCGAGGCGATGTTCTGCTCCGATCCCTGCGCCCGTTCCACCCGCATCACGTCGTCGGACTTGACCGACTGGCAGCCCGAAAGCGCGAGCGTCGAGACGACGGCGAGCGCCATGCCGATGGCGGCGATCGGCCGGTCGCGCGTCTCGGACAGGGCCTGGAAGCGGCCGGAGGCCGTGGACTGCAAAGCGCCAGATGTCACGTGTCGTCCCTCGATAGAGCGATGTTTCGGACCGGCCGACCGCGATCTTCCGGTTTCATGGGTCAGGCCGGCATTGCCGGACGTGACGTCGTCGGCTTGCGGCAGGAAGGCCGGCGATCTTCCGGCGACGCCCGGCTGCCCGGGACCGGACCAGCCCGCCGTCTTCACAGCAATCATGCCGCTTCGGCAAATCTGTGGCCGGGAATCGCAGATGGCCGCCTTGTCGTTCCCGCCATGCCGCCGCGCCGACGGATGATCGGCCAGGGCCGGAACATGAGAAAAGGCGGCGGCGAAACCTTCGCCTCCGCCCGATCTAGGTTGGGTGTCGCGCCGGATCGTCGATCAGCGGGCGATGAGACCTTCGCGCTGGGCGCGCTTGCGGGCCAGCTTGCGAACGCGGCGAACGGCCTCGGCCTTTTCGCGGGCGCGCTTCTGCGAGGGCTTCTCGTAGAAATCGCGCATCTTCATTTCCCGGAAAATGCCTTCGCGCTGCATCTTCTTCTTCAGAGCGCGGAGAGCCTGGTCGACATTGTTATCGCGGACAAGTACCTGCACGTGAATCCCGTTCCTTTGTATCTGGAGTCCCGCCCCACCGGAGGAGGCAAAGAAATAACGGTCGCTGGAGCCCGAAGGCTCTACGATTGCAGGAGGCGATAGCAGATCGGTGCCGGCAAGTCCAGTCGCGGGAAGGCGCGCATCCTCGAAAATCCGCCGTCCCGCCCCATTGCCGCCGCTTGCCTGCGACATGTCGCATTTCGTGCGGGGAGCGCCGTTCGGCGTCGCAAAAGAAACGTTGCGCCATGGCCGGATTTGCGATCTCTACCCACCATATCGGGCATGCTTGACGGAGTGGAAACGGCAGATGCGCACATATTCTGTTTTCGCGGTGGCGCGCGAGGCCCTGCGCGGCCACAAGGGCTGGGACGCGCAATGGACGTCGCCGGAGCCCCGCTCGGAATACGACGTCGTCATCATCGGCGGCGGCGGCCATGGCCTCGGCGCCGCCTATTATCTCGCCAAGGAACACGGCATCACCAATGTCGCCGTGATCGAGAAGGGTTGGCTCGGCGGCGGCAATACCGGCCGCAACACGACGATCATCCGCTCCAATTATCTCTATGACGAGAGCATGGGGATCTACGAGCATTCGCTGAAGCTCTGGGAAAACCTCAGCCAGGAACTGAACTACAACGTCATGTATTCGCCGCGCGGCGTGATGATGCTGTCGCACAATGTGCATGACCGGCAGTCCTTCACCCGCCACGTCCACGCCAACCGCCTGCACGGCATCGACAATGAATGGCTGACGCCGGAGCAGGCCAAGGCCTATTGCCCGCCGCTCGATATCTCCGCGACCGCCCGCTACCCGATCAACGGCGCGGCGCTGCAGCGGCGCGGCGGCACCGCCCGCCACGACGCGGTCGCCTGGGGCTATGCCCGCGCGGCCTCCGATCGCGGCGTGCACGTCATCCAGAACTGCGAGGTCACCGGCATCCGCCGCTCGCCCGAGGGGCGCGTCGTCGGCGTCGAGACCAGCCGCGGCTTCATCGGCGCGAAGAAGGTCGGCGTCTCCGCCTCGGGCCACAACACGATGATCATGGAGATGGCCGGCGTGCGCGTGCCGCTGACCAGCAATCCGTTGCAGGCGCTGGTCTCCGAGCCGCTGAAGCCGATCTTCCCCTGCGTCGTCATGTCGAATTCGGTGCATGCCTATATCTCCCAGTCCGACAAGGGCGAACTGGTGATCGGCGCCGGCACCGACCAGTATGTCTCCTATTCCCAGACCGGCGGGTTGCAGATCATCACCCATACGCTCGACGCGATCTGCGAGCTCTTCCCGATCTTCCGCCGCGTCAAGATGATGCGCCAGTGGGGCGGCATCACCGACAACACGCCGGACCGCTCGCCGATCCAGTCGAAGACGCCGGTTCAGGGTCTCTACGTCAATTGCGGCTGGGGCACCGGCGGCTTCAAGGCGACGCCCGGCTCGGCCCATCTCTTCGCCCACCTGATTGCCCGCGACGAGCCGCACAGGCACGGCGCCGGCTTCACCCTCGACCGCTTCCGCACGGGACGGCTGATCGACGAGGCGGCGGCCGCTGCCGTCGCGCACTGATCCGGAGGTCTGATCCATGCTGTTGATTCACTGCCCCTATTGCGAGGAAGACCGCTCGGAGCTCGAATTCCGCGCCGCCGGCGAGGCCCATATCGCCCGGCCGGAAAATATCGCCGAAATCTCCGACGAGGCCTTCGCCGAATATTTTTTCCTTCGCGATAACCCGAAGGGTTTGATCTATGAGCGCTGGCGCCACATGAACGGCTGCGGCCGCTTCTTCAACGCGGTGCGCCACACCGTCACCGACGATTTCGTCACCACCTACAAGGCGGGCCTGCCGAAGCCGGATCTGTCGCCGGCGCCGGTCGCTCAGGCCGTCGAAACCTTTGAAGCCACGGAGTCCGACGCGCAATGACCGGGGCCTATCGCATTGCCGGCGCGGGCCGCCTGACGCCCGCAAAGACCGCACGTTTCACCTTTGACGGCAGGAGCTACACGGCGCTCGAGGGCGACACGCTCGCCTCCGCGCTGCTTGCTCACGGCGTCCATCTCGTCGGCCGCTCGTTCAAGTATCACCGGCCGCGCGGCATCGTCTCGGCCGGCGCGGAGGAACCGAACGCCCTGGTCGACGTCTCGCGCGACGGCGCCCGCCGGCAGCCGAACGTGCGCGCCACCGTGCAGGAGGTCTTCGATGGGATGCGGGCCTCCTCGCAGAACCGCTGGCCGTCGCTCTCCTTCGACGTCGGCGGCATCAACAACCTCCTGGCGCCCTTCTTCGCCGCCGGTTTTTACTACAAGACCTTCATGTGGCCGAAGCAGGCGTGGAAGCACATCTACGAGCCGCAGATCCGCAAGGCGGCCGGTCTCGGCGTCTCGCCGACCGAGGAGGATCCGGACCATTATGCCGGGCGCTATGCCCATTGCGACGTGCTCGTCGCCGGTGCCGGCCTTGCCGGCCTGACGGCGGCGCTCGCGGCGGCAAGGGCGGGCGCCCGCGTCATTCTCTGCGACGAGCAGGCGGAGATGGGCGGTGCGCTGCGCTTCGACACGGGCGTCACGGTCGACGGCAAGACGGGCTACGACTGGGCGACGGGCGCGATCGCCGAACTGGCGTCGATGGACAATGTCACGCTGCTGCCGCGCACCACGGCCTTCGGCTACTACGAGCACAACTTCCTCGGCCTTGCCGAGCGGGTCACCGACCACCTGCCGCGTCCGGGCAAGGCCCTGCCGCGCGAGCGCCTCTGGCAGGTGCGGGCGAAGCGCGTGGTGATCGCCACCGGCGCCATCGAGCGCCACATGGTCTTTTCCAACAACGACCGGCCGGGCATCCTGCTGGCGTCCGCCGCCCGCGCCTATCTCAACCAGTACGGCGTCGCCGTCGGCCGCACGGTCGGCGTCTACACCGCCCATGATTCGGCCTACGAGGCCGCCTTCGACCTGAAGCGCGCCGGCGTCGCCGTCGCGGCGATCGTCGACTGCCGCGAGCAGCCGGGTCTTGCGGTGCTTGCCATGGCGCGCGACCTCGGCATCGAGGTGCTGACCGGCCACGCCGTGGTCGATACCGCCGGCAAGCTGCGCATCTCGTCCATGTCCGTCGCGCGCAACGGCGGCGGGGCGCCGCGCAAGATCGCGGTCGATGCGCTGCTGACCTCGTCGGGCTGGACGCCGTCGGTGCATCTCTTCTCGCAGTCGCGCGGCAAGCTCGTCTTCGACGCTGAAACGCAGCGCTTCCTGCCCGGCACCTATGCGCAGGCCGCCGCAAGCGCCGGCGCCTGCAACGGCACGGACGACGTCGCGGCGCTCGTCGCCGAGGCCCATGCCGCCGGCGCGCGCATGGCGGCCGAGGCGGGCTTTGTGGCCGGCGAGGCCGCGCCCGCATCCGCGGCGAGCGCCTTCGCCTGGACGGGCGGCATGGCGGGGGCCGCCGCCGGCGCCGGTGCGGACACCACGGTAAAAGCCTTCATCGACTTCCAGAACGACGTCTGCGCCAAGGACATCCGCCTGGCGGTGCGCGAGGGCATGCACTCGATCGAGCACATCAAGCGCTTCACCACCAACGGTATGGCGACCGACCAGGGCAAGCTCTCCAACATCCACGGCCTGGCGATCGCCGCCGAGACGCTCGGCCGCGATATCCCGAAGGTCGGTCTCACCACCTTCCGCGCGCCCTATACGCCGGTGACCTTCGGCACGCTGATCAACCATTCGCGCGGCGATCTCTTCGATCCCGAGCGCCGCACGGCGATCCACGACTGGGAAGCGGCCCATGGCGCGATCTTCGAGGATGTCGGCCAGTGGAAGCGCGCCTGGTACTATCCGAGGTCGGGGGAGGACATGCACCAGGCGGTCAACCGCGAATGCCGCACGGTGCGCGCGGTTGCCGGCGTCTTCGACGCCTCGACGCTCGGCAAGATCGAGGTCGTCGGCCCGGATGCGGCGAAATTCCTCAATCTCGTCTACACCAACAGCTGGGACACGCTGAAGCCCGGCCGCTGCCGCTACGGCATCATGCTGCGTGAGGACGGCTTCATCTATGACGACGGTGTCGTCGGCCGGATCGCCGAGGACCGTTTCCATGTGACGACGACGACCGGCGGTGCGGCCCGCGTCATGAACCACATGGAGGACTACCTCCAGACCGAGTTCCCCGAGCTCGACGTCTGGCTGACATCGGCCACCGAGCAATGGGCGGTCATCGCCGTGCAAGGCCCGAAGGCGCGCGCGATCATCGCGCCGCTGGTCGACGGCATCGATCTCTCGAACGAGGCCTTCCCGCATATGAGCGTCGCGGAAGGAACAATCTGCGGCGTGCCGACCCGGCTCTTCCGCATGTCGTTCACCGGCGAGCTCGGCTTCGAGGTCAACGTGCCGGCCGAATACGGCCAGTCGGTCTGGGAGGCGATCTGGGCACGGGCCGAGCCGATGGGCGCCTGTGCCTACGGCACCGAGACCATGCACGTGCTGCGCGCCGAGAAGGGCTACATCATCGTCGGCCAGGATACGGACGGCACGCTGACCCCGGACGATGCGGCGCTCACCTGGGCCGTCGGCAAGAAGAAGGCGGATTTCGTCGGTATTCGCGGACTGAAGCGCCCCGACCTTGTCGCGGAAGGGCGCAAGCAGCTCGTCGGGCTTTTGACGCGCGACCCGAAGGAGGTCCTGGTCGAAGGCGCCCAGATCGTCGCCGATCCGAACGGGACCGTGCCGATGACGATGATCGGCCACGTCACCTCCTCTTACTGGTCGGAAAATTGCGGCCGCTCGATCGCGCTGGCCGTCGTCGCCGGCGGCAGGGCCAAGCTCGGGCAGACAGTCTACATCCCGATGCCGGGCAAGACGATCGCGGCGGAGGTGAGCGACATGGTGTTCTTTGACAAGGAAGGAGGCCGCCTCCATGGCTGACGCGATCGCAACCCGCAAGCCGACGCTTTCCGGTTTCCTCGGCGGCTCCGCCGCCGCGCGCCTGACGCCGGCGCCGCCTTCCACGCGCCTGTCGTTGAGGGCGAAGCCGGACGCCGTCGCGGCGCTGTCGTCCGCCTTCGGTTTGGACCTGCCGACCCGGCCCAAGACCTCCGCATCCGCGAATGGCCGCCACGCCCTCTGGCTCGGCCCGGACGAATGGCTGCTGATCGACGAGACCGAGGCGGACCTTCTCGCGGTTGCCGCCTCCGCCGGCGTGCTCCATTCGGCGACCGATGTTTCCCACCGCAACATGGCGGTTCTCGTCGAAGGGCCGAGGGTCGAGGCGACGCTTCAGGGCGCCTGCCCGCTCGACCTGTCGCTGAACGTGTTCCCGGTCGGCGGTGCGGCGCGAACCGTCTATGGCAAGGCGGAGATCGTGCTCTACCGGACGCGCGAGGACGCGTTTCGCGTCGAATGCTGGCGCTCCTTCGCCCCGTATGTCGCGGCCATGCTCGCCGAGGGCGCGGCGGACGCGGCGCTCTGAGGCGGGTCAGAGGTCGTCCGGCCGGTCCTTCGGGTCGAACTGGATGATCGTCAGCCAGGTGGCGGTCAGCGCCGGCTTGCGCTCGTTTTCGATCTCGACGGTCACGTCATAGGTCACCATCAGCATGCCGCCGCCGCGGAAGCGCGCTTGCGCCATGGTGAAGCGGCCGCGCACCCGCGCGCCGCTCTTCACCGGCGTCATGAAGCGGACCTTGTCGAAGCCGTAATTGATGCCCATCGTCTGCTCGCGCACGCGCGGCAGGCAGTTGTAGTTCATCGCCGAGAGCAGCGAGAGCGACAGGAACCCATGCGCGATGGTGCCGCCGAAGGAGGTCTCGGCGGCGGCGCGCGCCGGGTCGGTGTGGATGAACTGGTGGTCGAAGGTGGCGTCCGCGAAGCCGTCGATGGTCGCCTGGCTGACGGTGATCCAGTCCGAGACGCCGACCTCCCTGCCGACAAGTCCGGGCACGTCTCGAAGCGAAATTTCCTGCGGCATTCCTGGGTCCTGTCAGAAGGGCACGCGGCGCGCCCCTATCCTTGCCGGAAAACGGTTAAACCTTGCTGACGAAGAGGGCGACGGAGCGCGCCGGGACGGGTGCCCCTGCCGGATCGCCGCCGCCGGCAAGCCGGAGCCAGTCGCCGTCCGGCAGATGGAAGCGATGCGGCGCATGGCTGCGGTTGATCACGACCGCAAGCGTCGCCTTCCGGCCCGTGTCGCGGTCGCCCGTTGCAAGCAGCATCACCAGCGCATCGGTCAGCGGGCTTTCCCAGTCCGCGACCGTCATCGCCTCGCCGTCGAGCCGGTGCCATGCGACGTCGCCGCTGCCGGTGAAGAAGGCAGTGCCGTCGAAGACGTCGAAGCGACGGCGGATCGCCGAAAGCGTTGCGACATGGCCGACGAGCCCGTCGTCAAGGCTCTGCCAGTCAAGCCAGGTCAGGGCGTTGTCCTGCGCATAGGCGTTGTTGTTGCCCTTCTGGCTGCGCCCGCCCTCGTCGCCGGCGGTCAGCATGATCGTGCCGCGCGTGGAAAACAGCGTGGCGAGCAGCGCGGTCACGTCGCGGCGGCGGTCGTCGAGGATGTCGGCGATGTCGGTCGGGCCCTCGGCGCCGTTGTTCCAGGAATGGTTGTCGTTGTGGCCGTCGCGATTGTCCTCGCCATTCGCCCCGTTGTGCTTGCCGGCATAGGAGACGAGGTCCATCAGAGTGAAGCCGTCATGGGCGGCAAGGAAGGTGACGCTGCGCGTCGCCGTGCCGCCATGGCGGGCGAAGATGTCGGAAGAGCCGGCAAGCGCGGTGGCGAGCGCGCCCACCATGTGCCGGTCGCCGCGCCAGACCCGGCGAAGGTCGTCCCGCGCCCGGTCGTTCCATTCGAGGAAGGCGTCGGGAAAATTGCCGAGCTGGTAGCCGCCGGGACCGATGTCCCACGGCTCGGCGATCAGCACGCGATCCTTCAGCACGGGATCGGAGAGGATCTCGCCGAACAAAGTCGCATCGCGGCGGAAACCGTCGGCATGGCGGCCGAGCACGGGGGCGAGGTCGAAGCGGAAGCCGTCGACGCCGGTCTTTTCGACGAAATGCCGGAGCGCATCGAGGATCAGCCGGCGCACGACCGGATGGTCGCAGGCGATCGTGTTGCCGCAGCCGGTGTCGTTGACGAGCGCGCCGGGCTGGCCGGGCAGATGGCGGTAATAGGCCGTGTTGGCGAGCCCGCGCATGGAAAGCGTCGCGCCGAAGCGGTCGCTTTCGCCGGAATGGTTGAAGACGAGGTCGAGGATCACGCCGATCCCTGCTGCGCGCAGCGCCGCGACGGTATCGCGAAGCTCCGCGACGCCGCCCGGCACGAGGCGCGGGTCGAGCGCCATCATCGCCACCGGATTGTAGCCCCAGCCGTTCGAGAGCCCGAGCGGCGGCAGGTGGCGTTCGTCGATCCAGGCCGTCACCGGCATGAGCTCGACCGCAGAGACGCCGATCCGCTTCAGATGGGCGATGACGGCCGGATGGCCAAGGGCGGCCACCGTGCCGCGCATCGCCTCGGGGATATCGGGATGCAGCCGGGTGAAGGGCTTGACCGCCACCTCGTAGACGAGGCCGCCCGGGCGGAAGACCGGCGGTTCGACCGTCACGGAGGCCGGGGCCGTGACGATCGCGCGGGGCACCAGCGGCGCCGTGTCGTCGCCGAAGACCGTCAGCGAGCGATGGTGGACGAAGGGCCGGTCGAGCTCGACGGCGTAAGGGTCGACCAGCAGCTTCGCCGGATCGAACCACAGGCCTTCGTCCGGCGCATAGCGGCCTTCCGCGCGAAAACCGTAGCGCGTGCCGACCGGCGCGTCGGTGGCGACGAGGGCAAAGGTGCCGTCGCCGCTGCGCGTCATCACCCGCCGGGCGATCTCCGTCTCTCCGGTGTCGTCGAACAGGCAGAGCTCGATCCGGCTCGCGCTGTCGGACCAGACGGAGAAGCGCGTTCCCTCCCGGGTGACGGTCGCGCCGAGCGGGAAGGAAATCTCCGTCAGTGACATTGGTCGCGTCCTCGATGCCGTATTGCCGTGCCGGTCAGGTAATCACGCTCGGCTCATCGCGTCCAGTGCGCGCCCTGATGCCGGCGATCTCGTCGGCGACCGCGATCAGGTCGGCGAGCACCGCCTGCGTGTCGAGGTCGTGACGCGCGGTGTCGGGCTCGAAGCGCTCGATATAGACGCGCAGCGTCGCGCCGGAGGTGCCGGTGCCGGAGAGGCGGAAGACGACGCGCGAGCCGCCCTCGAACAGGATGCGCACACCCTGGTTGTTGCTGACGGAGCCGTCGACCGGATCGTGATAGGAGAAATCGTCGGCCGTCTCGACGGTCAGGGCGCCGAAGCTTTTGCCCGGAAGCGTGCCGAACTGGTCGCGCAGCGCCGTCATCAGCCCGTTCGCCGCCTCCGAATCGACCTCCTCGTAGTCATGGCGCGAATAGTAGTTGCGGCCATAGGTCGTCCAGTGCTGCCGGGCGATGTCGATGACGCTCTCGCGGCGCACGGCAAGGATATTCAGCCAGAGCAGCACGGCCCAGAGCCCGTCCTTCTCGCGCACATGGTTGGAGCCCGTGCCCGCACTCTCCTCGCCGCAGATCGTCGCGAGGCCCGCGTCGAGCAGGTTTCCGAAAAATTTCCAGCCGGTCGGCGTCTCGTAGAGGCCGATGCCGAGCTTCTCGGCGACCCGGTCGGCAGCACCCGAGGTCGGCATCGAGCGGGCGATGCCGGCAAGCCCCTTGGCATAGCCGGGTGCAAGGTGGGCGTTCGCCGCGAGCATGGCGAGGCTGTCCGAGGGCGTGACGAAGATGCCCTTGCCGATGATGAGGTTGCGGTCGCCGTCGCCGTCGGAGGCGGCGCCGAAATCCGGGGCGTCCGGGCCCATCATCGTCTCGTAGAGCTCCTTGGCGTGGACGAGGTTCGGATCGGGGTGGTGGCCGCCGAAATCCGGCAGCGGCACGAAGTTCAGCACCGAGCCCTTGGCTGCCCCGAGGCGGTTTTCGAGGATCTCCTTGGCATAGGGGCCGGTGACGGCGCTCATCGCGTCGAAGGTGACGGTGAAGCCGCCGGAAATCAGCGCCCGGATCGCATCGAAGTCGAAGAGTTCGGCCATCAGTTCGGCATAGTCGGCGACCGGGTCGATGACGGTGACGGTCATGCCGGCGACATCCTGCGTGCCCTCGGCATCGAGGTTGATGTCGGCGACATCGGCGATCCTGTAGGCATCGATCGACTTTGTCCGGGCGAAGATGGCGTCGGTCACCTTTTCCGGCGCCGGGCCGCCATTGCCGATATTGTACTTGATGCCGAAATCCTCGGTCGGGCCGCCGGGATTGTGGCTGGCGGAGAGCACGATGCCGCCAAACGCCTTGTACTTGCGGATGACGTTCGAGGCGGCGGGCGTCGACAGGATGCCGCCGCGCCCGACGAGCACGCGGCCGAAGCCGTTCGCCGCCGCCATCTTGATGGCGATCTGGATGACCTCGCGGTTGTAGAAGCGGCCGTCGCCGCCGATCACCAGCGTCTTGCCGGCGAAATCCTCGAGCGAATCGAAGATCGCCTGGATGAAGTTCTCCGCATAGTTCGCCTGCTGGAACACCGGCACCTTCTTGCGCAGGCCCGACGTGCCGGGTTTCTGGTCGCCATAGGGCGTCGTGGGGACTGTCTTGATCATAGGAACGCGCCTTTCGAGAGAAGCCTTGAATAGAGAGCGGCGTAGCGGCCGGCGCTGCGCTCCCAGGAAACGTCGGAGGCCATGCCGCGTGCCTGCAGGCTCGACCAGAGAGCGGGATCGCGGAAGGCGGCGATCGCCCGGTCGATGGCGAGGCGAAGGCTGTCGGCCGTGACCGGCGAGAACTGGAAGCCGGTGGCGACGCCGGCCGTCAGGGCGGCCTCGTTGGCGTCTATGACGGTATCGGCGAGGCCGCCCGTGCGGCCGACGACGGGCACGCAGCCGTAGCGCAAGCCGTAGAGCTGGGTAAGGCCGCAGGGCTCGAAGCGCGACGGGATAAGGATGGCATCCGAACCGGCCTGCATCAGGTGGGAAAGCGGCTCGTCATAGCCGCGCACCATGCCGATGCGGCCCTGGTTGCGGCCGGCGGCGAGCAGCAGCCGGTCCTCGAGGTCCGCATCGCCCGAGCCGAGGATGGCGAGGCGCGCACCGCCGGCGACGATGTCGGGGATCACCTCGGCGACGAGGTCCATGCCCTTCTGCCAGGTGAGCCGGCTGATGATGCAGAAGATCGGCCCGTCGCCGCTTTCGAGGCCGAAGCGCGCCTCGACGGCGCGCCGGTTGGCGGCCCGTCCGGCAAGATCGGGCAGGCCGTAGGTCGCGGCGAGATGCGGGTCGGCGGCCGGGTTCCACACGTCGGTGTCGATGCCGTTGACGATGCCGGAGAGATCGCGGATGCGTGCGGCGAGCAGGCCCTCGAGGCCCATGCCGAACTCCGGCGTCAGGATCTCGCGGGCATAGGTCGGGCTGACGGTGGTGATCGCGCTCGCCGCCTGCATGCCGCCCTTCAGGAACGAGACGTCGCCGTAATATTCGACGAGGTCGACCGAGAACGCCTCCGGCGGCAAAGCGAGTTCGGGAAAGACGTCGCGGCCGAACTGGCCCTGGAAGGCGATGTTGTGCACGGTGAGCACCGAGGGCGTGCCGCGCGCCGGGCCGAAACGCATGTGGACGGGCGCAAGGGCCGCCTGCCAGTCATGCGCGTGGACGAGGTCCGGCCGCCAGGTGCCGAGGACGCCGCCGGCGATCTCGGCGGCGGCGAGCGACAGCGCGGAGAAACGGCGGAAATTGTCGGGAAAGTCCTTGCCCGCCGGATCGACATAGGGGCCGCCCGGACGGTTGAACAGCGCCGGCGCGTCGAGAACGAGCAGGTCGAGCCCCGCATGGCCGGCGGCGAGGATGCGGGCGGGATGGCCGAAGAGATTGCCGAAATGGGCGACGGCCTCGGCGTCGCCGATCTTCGACAGCACGGCCGGGTAGCCCGGCAGCAGCGTGCGCATGCGCACGCCCTGGGGCTTCAGCGCCAGCGGCAGCGCGCCGGCGACGTCGGCGAGGCCTCCCGTCTTGACGAGCGGGAAGACCTCGGAGGCGACCGAGAGGATGTCCATCGTGCCGCCCTAGAGACCGAGCCGGTCGATCATCGGCTGGGTGATCAGGCAGATGCCGCTTTCGGTGCGGTTGAAGCGCTTGGCGTCGAGTTCCGGATCGTCGCCGACGACGAGGCCCTCGGGAATGACGACACGCGCATCGATGACGACGTTCTTCAGGATGGCATGACGGCCGATCTTGACGTTCGGCAGCACGACGGCCCCGTCGAGGCGCGAGTAGGAATTGACCCGGACACCGGTGAACAGCATGCTGCGATAGAGCGCTGCGCCGGAGATGATGCAATCGCCGGAGACGAGCGAGGAGATCGCCGAGCCGCGCCGGTTCTCGTCGTCATGGACGAATTTCGCCGGCGGCTTGATTTCGGCGAAGGTCCAGATCGGCCAGGTGCTGTCGTAGATGTCGAGCTCCGGCGTCACATGCGTCAGGTCGACATTGGCCTGCCAGTAGGCGTCGATGGTGCCGACGTCGCGCCAGTAGGCCTCGCGTTCGAAGTCCGAGCGGACGCAGGACGTGTTGAAGCGGTGGGCGATCGCCTTACCGTTCTTGACGATGTACGGGATGATGTCCTTGCCGAAGTCGCGGCTGGAGTTCGGATCGGCGGCGTCGCGCCGCAGCAGGTCCATCAGGAACTTGGTGTGGAAGACGTAGATGCCCATCGAGGCGAGCGCCATCTCCGGATTGCCGGGGATGCCCGGCGGATCGGCCGGCTTCTCGACGAAGGCGATGATCTGGTCCTTGTCGTCGACATGCATCACGCCGAAGCCGGTCGCCTCCATGCGCGGCACCTCGAGGCAGCCGATCGTCACATCGGCGCCGGAATCGACGTGCTGCTGCAGCATCAGCTCGTAGTCCATCTTGTAAATATGGTCGCCGGCAAGGATGACCATGTATTCGACGCCGTGGTCCTCGATGATGTCGATGTTCTGGTAGACCGCGTCGGCCGTGCCCTCGTACCACTGCGTCTCGGAGACGCGCTGGGAGGCCGGCAGGATGTCGAAGCTCTCGTTGCGCTCGGGGCGGAAGAAGTTCCAGCCGCGCTGCAGGTGGCGGATCAGCGAATGCGCCTTGTACTGGGTGGCGACGCCCATGCGGCGGATGCCGGAATTGAGCGCGTTCGACAGGGCGAAATCGATGATGCGGGCCTTGCCGCCGAAATAGACCGCGGGCTTGGCACGGCGGTCCGTCAGCTCTTTCAGCCGGCTTCCGCGCCCGCCGGCAAGCACATAGGCCATGGCGTCACGGGCGAGCGGCTGCGTACGTTTTTCCATGATGATGTTCCTCCCGAATATCCTTGTAGATCGCATTTTTCGCCTTCACCCGCGCGAGCCGGCGAAGGGTCCTGTCCCCTCTGGCGCCGTAACCGGCGTCAGGCATCCTGTTCGAACATCAGCGTCGCCAGCGGCGGCAGGGTGATCACGGCGGAAATGCCGCCATTCGCGTCGGCGGTCGCCTGCACCGCGCCGCCATTGCCCTTGCCGCTGCCGCCGTAGATCTCCGCATCCGTGTTGAGGATCTCCTTCCATCGTCCCGCGACCGGCAGCCTGACCGCATAGTCCTCCCGGTAGACCGGCGTGAAATTGCAGACGACGGCGACCATGCGCTCGCCCGGCGCCTTGCGCAGCCACGCGAAGACCGAATTGTCGCGATCGTCGGCGATCAGCCATTCGAAGCCGTCCGGCTCGCAGTCCATGCGGTGCAGCGCCGGCTTGCTGCGATAGGTGCCGTTGAGATCGCGCACCAGCCGGCGCATGCCCTCGTGCATCGGATATTCGAGCAGGTTCCAGTCGAGCCCGCGGCTTTCCGCCCATTCCTGCCACTGGGCGAATTCCTGGCCCATGAACAGAAGCTTCTTGCCGGGATAGCCCCACATGAAGCCGTAATAGGCGCGCAGATTGGCGAATTTCTGCCAGTCGTCACCGGCCATCTTGGCGATCAGCGATCCCTTGCCGTGCACGACCTCGTCATGGGAGAGCGGCAGGACGAAGTTCTCGCTGAAGGCATAGACGAGGCCGAAGGTCAGGTCGTTGTGGTGGTGCTTGCGGTGGACCGGTTCGCGGGCGAAATACTGCAGCGTGTCGTGCATGAAGCCCATGTTCCACTTGAAGCCGAAGCCAAGGCCCCCGTCATGGACAGGCGCCGACACCTTCGGCCACGAGGTCGATTCCTCGGCGATCGTCATGATGCCGGGATGACTGCCATAGACCGCCTTGTTCATCGCCTGCAGGAAGCGCACGGCCTCGAGATTCTCGTTGCCGCCATATTCGTTCGGCACCCATTCGCCGTGCTTGCGCGAATAGTCGAGGTAGAGCATCGAGGCGACCGCGTCGACGCGCAGGCCGTCGACATGGAATTTCTCCGCCCAGTAGAGCGCGTTGTTGACGAGGTAGGAAAAGACCTCCTGCCGGCCGAAATTGTAGATCGCCGTGTTCCAGTCGGGGTGGAAGCCCTGGCGTGGATCCTCGTGCTCGTAGAGCGCGGTGCCGTCGAACCATTTGAGCCCGTGGGCGTCGGTCGGGAAGTGGGCGGGCACCCAGTCGAGGATGACGCCGATGCCGACCTTGTGGGCGCCGTTGACGAAGCGGGCGAAGCCTTCCGGATCGCCGAAGCGTGCGGTCGGCGCATAGAGCCCGGTCGTCTGGTAGCCCCAGGACGGATCGTAGGGATGCTCGCTGACCGGCAGGAATTCGATATGGGTGAATTCCATGTCGACGCAGTAGGGGATCAGGCGATCGGCGAGTTCGTCCCAGGTGAGGAAGCCGCCGTCGCCGTGGCGCTGCCAGGAGCCGGGATGGACCTCGTAGATCGAGATCGGCTGGCGGCGGGCGTCGGCGCGCGCCCAGAATTCCCGGTGCGGCCCATCCTCCCAGACCTGCTGCACCTCGCCGGTCGTCACCGAGGCGTTCTTCGGCCGCATCTCGGAGCGGCGGGCGAAGGGATCGGCCTTCAGCGGCAGGAGCGCGCCGTTGCGCCCGACGATCTCGTATTTGTACGCGGCGCCGACCGGCACGTCGGGCAGGAAGATCTCCCAGATGCCGGTGTCGATGCGCAGCCGCATGACATGGCGCCGCCCGTCCCAGCCGTTGAAGTCGCCGACGACCGAGACGCGCTGGGCATTCGGCGCCCAGACGGCGAAATGCATGCCGTCGACGCCCTCGTGCCGGATCGCGTGGCATCCCATCTTGTCGAAGAGCCGCAGATGCGACCCCTCGCGGATGTAATAGTCATCCATCGGGCCGAGCACCGGCCCGAAACTGTAGGGGTCGACGACGATCCATTCGCCGCCGTCATTGCGGGCCCGGTAGCGGATGGCCTGCAGCTTGCGCAGGGACACCGCGCCTTCGAAGACGCCGGCATCGTTGACGCGCGACAGCGTACCGATCGCCTTGCCGGCAATCGTCTCGGCCGAAACCTCGACGGCGCCGGGAATGAAACACCGGGCGACGTATCCCTTTCCGGCGGCCTGCACGCCGAGGACCGCGAAGGGATTGGCATGCGTCCCCGCCGCGATCGCCGCCACTTCCTGTTCCGGCAATGGCGGTGCCGTCGTCGATGTCCCGCTCCCCATAGGTGTCGTCATCCTGCTCTCCAGATTTCCCCCGCATATTGACGTATGGTCCGGTCCGAAGAAAACCAGCCCATGCGGGAGGTATTGAGGATCGCCTTGGCGGACCAGTCGGGAGCACGGGTCCACAGATCGTCGATGTCACGCTGCGCCTTGGCATAGGCGTCGAAGTCGGCGGCGACCATGAACCAGTCATGGTTGTAGAGGCCGTCGACGAGCCCGCTGAACCGGTTGCGGTCGTCGGGCGAGAAGACGCCGGAGGAGATCGCGGCCAGCGCCTGGGACAGTTCCCGCGAGGCCTCGATGATCGCGCGGGGATTGTGTCCTTCCGAGCGGACCTTGGTGACCTCCTCGGCGGTCATGCCGAAGATCTTGATGTTTTCCTCGCCGATCCAGTCGCGCATCTCGACATTGGCGCCGTCGAGCGTGCCGATGGTCAGGGCGCCGTTCAGCGCGAACTTCATGTTGCCCGTGCCGGACGCCTCCATGCCGGCGGTGGAGATCTGTTCCGACAGGTCGGCCGCCGGCACGATGATCTCGGCCAGAGACACGTTGTAGTTCGGGATGAAGACGACCTTCAGCAGGCCGCGCACCGCCGGATCGTTGTTGACGACGCGGGCGACGTCGTTGGCGAGCTTGATGATCAGCTTGGCGTTGTGGTAGCTCGGCGCCGCCTTGCCGGCGAAGATTTTTACGCGCGGCACCCAGTCGAGTTCCGGATGCGAGCGGATCTGGTCGTAGAGCGCGATCGCCTCGACGATGTTGAGCAGCTGCCGCTTGTATTCGTGGATGCGCTTGATCTGGATGTCGAACATCGCCGACGGATCGATCTTGATGCCCATCCGGCTCTGCACGAGCTGGGCGAGCTTCACCTTGTTCGCGCGCTTGATCGCGGTGAACTTCTCCTGGAAATCGGCCTTGGTCGCGAAGGGATCGAGCGCCTTCAGCGCCTCCGCGTCGTCCATGAAGTCGTCGCCGATCGCCTCGCGGATCAGCTTGAACAGGTCCGGATTGCACTGCATCAGCCAGCGGCGCGGCGTGATGCCGTTGGTCTTGTTGTTGATGCGCTCGGGATAGAGCTTGTGGAGGTCGGCGAACACCGTTTCCTTCATCAGCTCGGTGTGCAGCGCCGAGACGCCGTTGATCGAATGGGAGCCGACGAAGGCGAGGTTGCCCATGCGCACGCGGCGCTCGCCGCTTTCGTCGATCAGCGAGATGCTGCGGATCTCCTGGTCGGACGTGTCGCCCTTCTTGCGCGCCTCGATCAGCACTTTCGCGTTGATCGCGTAGACGATCTGCATGTGGCGCGGCAGCAGCCGCTCGAACAGCGGCACCGGCCAGCTCTCCAGCGCCTCGGGAAGCAGCGTGTGGTTGGTATAGGAGATGGTGCGCCGGGTGATGCTCCAGGCGGCCTCGAAATCGAGCCCGTGCACGTCGGTCAGCAGCCGGATCAGTTCGGCGACGGAGACGGCGGGATGGGTGTCGTTGAGCTGGATCGAGACCTTGTCCGGCAGCGAGGTGAAATCGGGATACTGCTGCAGGTGGCGGCGCAGGATGTCCTGGAGCGAGGCGGAGGAGAAGAAGAACTCCTGGCGCAGGCGCAGCTCCTGGCCGGCCGGCGTCGCATCGGCCGGGTAAAGCACGCGCGCGAGGCTTTCCGCCTTGTTGCTCTCGCGCAGCGCGCCGATATGGTCGCCGGCGTTGAAGGCGTCGAGCAGGATCGGGTCGATCGGCTGGGCGGTCCAGAGCCGCAGCGTGTTCACCCGCTTGCCGCGCCAGCCGACGACCGGCGTGTCGTAGGCCGTGGCGATGACGCGCTCGCCCGGCTTCCAGACGTAGCGCGTCACTTCCTCGTCGATGTTGACGGTCTCGACCGCGCCGCCGAAGCCGATCTCGTAGGAGCTTTCGCGGCGCTCGAATTCCCAGGGGTTGCCGTGGGCGAGCCAGGTCTCCGGCAGTTCCACCTGCCAGCCGTCGGCCATCTGCTGGCGGAACAGGCCGTGCACGTAGCGGATGCCATAGCCATAGGCGGGGATGTCGACGGAGGCCATCGATTCCATGAAGCAGGCGGCGAGCCGGCCGAGGCCGCCATTGCCGAGCGCCGCGTCGGCCTCGAGCAGCGCGATCGCGTCGAGGTCGACGCCGAGCGTCGTCAGCGCCTCGCGCAGTTCGTCCATCAGCCCGATATTGGTGACGGCGTCGCGCAGCAGCCGGCCGATGAGGAACTCCAGCGACAGGTAGTAAACGCGCTTGGCGTTGGTCCGGTAGGTCTTGCGCGTCGATTCCATCCAGTTGTCGGTGATGCGGTCGCGCACGACGAGGATCGCCGCCGTCAGCCAGTCATGCGGCTTGGCGACCTTCGGGTCCTTGCCGATGCGGTAGATCAGCCTCTCGACGATTTCCCGGGCCAGATCCTCGGGCTTGGAGGTGCGCGGCGCCGCCTGCAGGAGTTCGTTGTTGGACATGCTGGTCATGGGAAACGATGTGCCTCTCGTTGCGGTTTGGGAGCCCGCCTTGCGATATACAAGCGTTATTTAAATCAATTTATGCACTGATGCGAAACGCTTGCAATACGGGATTTGCGCATGGCGGAATTTCGTCCGGGCGTAGGTCCGCGAAGCAATTCCGGTGCCATATTGCATGCGATGGTGTTCGGCGTCCCCGGCAACTGCTTGCGATCACGTTTTTTTTTTCGGCTTCGCCCGGATTTTTCCAGAAATCCGTCGCTGTTTCAGCACGCATGGCACGCGTCCGGCCGGGACTGCACAAAAAAGCGCCCGGCCTGGGCCGGGCGCCTGGTTTGGAGGCAAAAATCGAAAGCGCATTCAAATCCTCGGCCGCGCATCCGGTCGGGGCAGGCGGCGGGCGCCTATTTGGTCAGCCGCGATGTCAGTTCCGTCGCCCGTTCGCCGATATATTTGAAGGCGGCGGTCAACTGCGCCGCGTCCTCGGCGCGGAAATAGTGGTTTGCCGAGGTCGCGCAGTAGCTGAGCAGGCTTCGTCCCCGGTCGGGGGCCATGAAGGCGACCGTGTAGACCTCGACCCGCGCCGCGCGTGCCTGATCGCACCAGCGCTTCGTCTCGGTGTCGGCGGAGCTGTAATTGTTGTCGCCGTCCGTCATGAAGACGATGAACTTGGTCGGCACCTGGCCGTTGCGGGCGCGATGAAGATTGTCTTCCGAACTGGCGCCCGAGGTTGTGAGCTTTTGATAGGCGGTCTTGAAGGCCGTGCCCGAATCCGTGCCGCCATCGGCGATCAGGGCGTTGATGTAGGTCGAGACAGCCGTCGTGCCCCAGGCGAGCGGCGTTTCCGCATAGGTGACGTCACTGTAGGAGATGCCGCCGGTGCGCACGAGCTGCGCCGTCGGGTCCGCGCCGCTCAACTGGCCGAGAAGCTGAGCGGACGCCGATTTCAGCGCTTCGATCTTCTTGATGTAGTTCGTCACGGTACGGTAGCACGTCTGATAATAATAGTAGTAACGATTTCCGACTCTATAGTAATATCCGCAGTCGTAACTTTCCTGTTCCGTTGGCTGGCTCGCGTTGATTGTCGAGGTGGGCTCACGCATTGAGCCGGACCGGTCGAGGACGAAATACATCGACAGCGCGTTCTTCGCCTCGGTGGAGGCTTCTGCCTTGCTGTAGGAGCCGAGCGTCGTCTGGTCCTTGCCGAAGAAGCGCGTCAGGCCGTTGAAGCAGTAGGGTGCGTTGAACGAGACTTCGACCTCGTAGCGCTTCGCGTTGCCGAGGAGGGCGGCCTGGGTAATGACGACGTCGCTGCTGTCGCCGATATTGTAGTCGCTGCCGGTGTCGGTGCCGGAGGTGCATTGCGAGCCGACGGACTGGGCTTTCAGGTATTCGCGGGCAACGGCCTTCGCCTGCGGGATCGTCGCGCCGTCCTTGACGAGTGCGGTTGCCGCCGCCAGCGACGCCGCATCGGCGGCCTCCTGGAAATCGTTTTCGACGAGAACCATCTGCGCCATGTCGATCGCGACGCCGCCGACGCCGAACACGATCGGCAGGAGGATCGCGCTCATCATGCCGAAATTGCCCCTGCGGTCGCCAAGGAAGCGGCGGGTCAGGGTCTTCGCTGAAAATCGGGACATGGTGCCCATCCGGGTTCGACTGTGTTTCCGGATGATTATGAAAAAACTGTTGCGGTCTGCTTTCCGCGCCTCCTCGCATTTTAATCATTCCCGGGATTTTCGCCCGATCCCTGTATCCCGCGCGGTCGCAGACGATAGGCTCCCGTCCGATCGTGAGGCGTACCGGAAGCCCAGGCTTTTGATTTCAATGGGTTTCGCCGGTGCGGCAGAGGGCGGTCGCCGTACGGGTTTTCCTGTCCGCGACCTGTACCCGAATGACGCACCCGCCGTTCGTGGTCTTCCTCACTTGACCGGAATGACGTCGACCGCCTGGTCGATCTCCTGGTTTCCGTAGCTTTTCAGCACACCGATCACCGGGGCGACGTCGCTGTAGTCGCGGCCGTAGCCGACGACGATGTGGTCGGAATTGACGAACATGTCGTTGGTCGGGTCGATCTCCATCCAGCCGAGCGTGGCGCCGGCCCAGAAGCGGACCCAGGCATGCATGGCGTCGGCGCCCTCCAGCCGCTCCTTGCCCGGCGGCGGGATGGTGCGCAGGAAGCCGCTGACATAGCCGGCGGGAATGCCGAGGCTGCGCAGCGCCACGATCATCACGTGGGAGAAATCCTGACAGACGCCGGCCTTCAGCGTGAAAGCCTCGCGCGGCGTCGTGTCGACGGACGTCGCCTCCGGATCATACGTGAAATCCGTGTGGATCGCCTTGCTGATGTCGGCCGCGATCTGGCGTACGGTCATTCCGCTTTTCACGTGCTTTCGCGCATAGGCGGCGATGTCCGGGTCGTCGCCGAGCCGCGGGCTCCGCCCGGCGAAATGGTGGGGTGCCGCCGCGTCGATCGACCAGATCGCCGCCAGTTCGTCGGCAAGCCGCTCGATCGTCGGGGAGAGATCCGCCTCCGGGGCCAGCGTCTCGACCTGCACGCGCGCCTGCATGCGGATCGTCAGCGTCTCGTGCGCCTTGCGGAACACCATCGAGGTCGCGGCATTGTCGAAGAAGTCGACGCTGTCGCTGCGCTCCTCCGGCGAAGGCGTCGCGCCGATCGTGCCGGCGATCAGCCGCTGGCGGCCGGGGATCGAGAGCGGCAGCAGCCTGACGACATGCCGCCCGCCGGAGACCGGAACCTCGTAGGCGTAGTGCATCCGGAGCGAGAGGTCGTAGAGCATGGGTCAGCCGAGATAGGTTTGCGCGAGGATGTCGGAGAGCCGTTCGAGGTCGCTCTCGAAGCGCTTGTAGACCTCGGGCGTCATCGCCTCCGGCGTCATCACCGCGAGCCCGGCATGCAGGCGCATCGCCTCGCGATAGAAGGGCGACATCTGGCCGTTGATGAAGGCGTTCGGCAGAAGCTCGACCTCGGTCTTGATCTCGTTCAGCTGGTAGAGCACCGAGCGCGGGTTGAGCGGGTCGAGCGCCAAGAGGTCGGTGACGGTCAGCGAGGCGGTGTTGACGTTGTAGCGGCGGCGGTGGGTCATGACGCTGTCGCCGATCTCGAGCAGCATGTCGTAGGCGCCGTCCGGCGCGTCCGGACCCGTCATGTGGCCGAGCAGGCGCGTCATGTGCAGGCCGCGTTCGAGATAGCGGCCGATCGAGAGGAAGCGCCAGCCGGTGAAGCGGTACATGTTCTCGTGCACGAGACCGGCGAAGCCGGCGAGCTTGCGCAGGAGGATGGTCATCGCATGGGTGGCGTCGTCGCCGGCTTGGACGGTGGCGGTGAAGCGCCGCGCGGTCTTGGCGAGGTCGTTCAGCGCCAGCCAGCCGTCCGGCGAGAAACGGTCGCGGATGTTGCTGGCGCTGTAGAGCGCGCTGCCGATGTTGCGGATCAGGCTGTCGGGAACGGGCTTGGCGGTGTCGATGTCGAGCGCGGCGAGATAGGCGGTCACGTCCTTCAGCAGCGGCCGTTCGGGATCGGCGGCCTCGGCGAAACGGCCGTGCCAGGCGCGCAGGATCCGGAGCGCCCCTTCGGCCCGCTCGATGTAGCGGCCGAGCCAGAACAGGTTGTCCGCCGCCCGGCTCGGCAGGCTGCCCGGCATGTTGCGGGTGAAGCTCTCCTCGGCCGGCAGCAGCGTGATGCGCTCCACCGGCCGGTCGCTGACGATCCAGACGTCGGCGGCCGACCCGCCCTGCTGCATGGCGATTGCGGCCGCGTCCGGGCCGCTGCCGATACGGGCAAAGCCGCCGGGCATCACCTGCCAGCCGTCGCGCGTGCGGGCGACGAAGACGCGAAGGCTCATTGGCCTCGGCGTCAGCCGGCCGTTGACCCAGGCGGGCGTGGTCGAGAGCTTCACCACTTCCTGGCCGACGAGTTTCACCCCGTCGCTCTTCAGCCATTCGGAGATCGACAGCTTGGCATTGTCGCGCAGGGAGGAGCCGAGCACCGACTGGCCGTTGTCGTCGAAGAAGGGCCGGGTGGAATAGGCGGGCCCGATCACCATCTTCGCGATGCTGGCGGCGACGTGGTCGCGCTCGGCCTTCTGCCCGCACCACCAGGTGGCGATGCTCGGCAGCGCCAGGTCCTCGCCGAGAAGATGGCGGCAGATGCGCGGCATGAAGGCGAGGAAGGCGCGGGTCTCGAGGATGCCCGAGCCGAGCGCGTTGACGATCGAGACCGTGCCGGCGCGCAAGGATTCGACGAGGCCGGGCGTGCCGATATGGGAGCCCTGGTCGAGCTCCAGCGGATCGGCGAAATTGGCGTCGAGGCGGCGCCAGAGCACGCCGACCGGTTTCAGCCCGGCGACGGTGCGCACCATGACGCGGCCGTCGACCACGGTCAGGTCCTCGCCCTCGAGCAGCATGAAGCCGAGATAGCGGGCGATATAGGCATGCTCGAAATAGGTCTCGTTGGCGACGCCGGGGGAGAGAACCGCGATCCTGTCCTCGGCATGGCGCTTGATCGACTGCAACTGGTCGCGGAAGGCGCCGAAGAAGCCGGCGAGCCTATGCACATGGCTTTCGGCATAGATGTCGGAGAAGGCGCGGGTGGTGGCGACCCGGTTCTCCAGCGCGAAGCCGGCGCCGGAGGGCGCCTCGGTGCGGTCGGACAGCACCCACCAGCTTCCGTCCGGCCCGCGGCCGATCTCGAAGGAACAGAAATGCAGGAAATGGCCGTCGGCGGGCGCGACGCCGACGAGCGGGCGCAGATATTGCGTGTTGGAAGCGATCAGCGTCGGCGGCAGGAAACCGTCCTCGACCAGCCGGCGCGGGCCATAGAGATCGGCGGCGATGCGCTCCAGAAGCTCGGCGCGCTGAACGAGCCCGGCGGAGAGCGCCTGCCACTCGTGATCGTCGACGAGGACCGGGATGTGGGAGAGCGGCCAGCTCCGTTCGGAATTTCCCTTGGTGCCGTAGGCGCGGTAGAAGACACCTGCATCGCGCAGGTAGCGGTCGGCGCGGGCGAAGCGGTTGGCAAGCTCCGTCTCGTCCATCCGGCCGATCGCCGCGAGGAAATTGCGCCAGACCGGGCGCACCGCGCCGCCCGGATCCACCATCTCGTCGGCGACGCCGGAAAGCGTACGGTAGCCCATCAAGGGATCGGCCTCCGCTGCCTTGCCGCGCGTCTTGGTCGTCTGCGTCTTCGACATCCACCCGCCCGTTCCTGCGCGCCGACGGCGCCCTGTCCCCCGTAAGACCGTTCGTTCACGCCGCCCCGGCCGCTCGCGCTCGGCCCCGTCCGCTGCGATGGCCGTGCCGCGCGCCACCGGTATACCCGAAGTCGCGGCCGGGACGCCACCCGAGAAGCGCCGCCGCCGGCAGCCCCCCTCAAAGCCCGGCCGGACGGCGCAGGTCGAGCGTGTGCGGGAAGTCCGCATTCGGCGTTTCCGGCCAGAGCGCATAGGCGCCCGGCGTGTGGCCCCAGGGCTCGAAACGGGCAAGGCGCCGCGCCTCTGCCTCGTTGCCGTTGACCGGGAACGTGTCGTAGTTGCGCCCGCCCGGATGGGCGACGTGGTAGACGCAGCCGCCGATCGACCGGCGTGTCCAGCTGTCGTAGATGTCGAATGTCAGCGGCGTGTTGACCGGAAGGACCGGATGCAGGCCCGAGGCCGGCTGCCAAGCCTTGAAGCGGACGCCGGCCACGGACGCGTTGTTCGCCCCGGCCTTCTGCAGCGGCAGGGGCCGGCCATTGCAGGCGACCGTGTAGCGCGCCGGGTTCGGCGTCTCGAGCTTCACCTGAAGCCGCTCGACGGAACTGTCGACATAGCGCACCGTGCCGCCGATCGCGCCCTGCTCGCCCATGACGTGCCAGGGTTCGAGCGCCTGGCGGACCTCCAGCTTCGTTCCCTCGTATGCGACCTCGCCGCAGAAGGGGAAACGGAACTCGAGCTGGGCTTCGAACCACTCCTCGCGGAAATCGAAGCCGTGGCTCCTGAGGTCGGCGAGCACCTCGAGGAAATCCTGCCAGACGAATTCCGGCAGCATGAAGCGGTCGTGCAGCGACGTGCCCCAGCGCACGAACTTCCCGTCCGCCGGATGCAGCCAGAAGCGGGCGATCAGCGCCCGGACCAGCAATTGCTGGGCGAGCGACATGCGCGCATTCGGCGGCATCTCAAAGCCGCGGAACTCGACGAGGCCGAGGCGGCCGGTCGGCCCGTCCGGCGAGAACAGCTTGTCGATGCAGATTTCCGAGCGATGGGTGTTGCCGGTGACGTCGACGAGCAGGTTGCGGAACAGCCGGTCGACCAGCCAGGGCAGCGGCGGATGCTGGCCCGAGGCCGGCATCGGCACCTGCGCCAGCGCGATCTCCAGTTCGTAGAGCGAATCGTGGCGCGCCTCGTCGAGGCGCGGCGCCTGGCTGGTCGGGCCGATGAACAGGCCCGAGAACAGATAGGAGAGGGAGGGATGGCGCTGCCAGTGCAGGACGAGGCTCTTCAAGAGGTCCGGGCGGCGCAGGAACGGGCTGTCGTTCGGGTTCTTGCCGCCGACGACGACATGGTTGCCGCCGCCGGTGCCGGTGTGGCGGCCGTCGATCATGAACTTGTCGGCGCCGAGCCGGCTGTTGCGCGCTTCCTCATAGACCGCCGTGGTGATGTCGACGCAGTCCTTCCAGCTGTGCGCCGGATGGATGTTGACCTCGATCACGCCCGGATCTGGGGCGACGCGGATGACGTTGATCCGCTCGTCCTGCGGCGGGGCATAGCCCTCGATATGGACGGGCAGGTTGAGGGCGGCGGCGGCCCGTTCCGCCGCCGTGATGATCTCCAGATAGTCCTCGATCCGGGCGACGGGCGGCATGAAGACGCAGAGCCGGCCGTCGCGCGCCTCGACGCTCATGGCGGTGCGCACGAACCCCTCGATCTCGCTGATCACCTGCTCGACGCGCCCGGTCTGGGCCGGATCGCTCGCCTGGAACGAGGCCTCCGCCAGCGGCCTGCCGGGGTCGGTATAGTCCGGCAGCGGCGGGCGCTCCTCGGTCGGGTCGGCGGGGTTGACATAGGGAAAGGCGGTCGGGGACAGGTAGCTCAGCGTGCCGAGCGGCAGGCGGTAGCCGACGGGGCTGTCGCCGGGCACGAGGAAGATCCTGCCGCGCCGGGTGCGCCACTTCTCGCTGATCCAGCGCCGGCCGCCCGCCCGCGCGTTCCAGGCCTGGATCGGCAGGATGAAGCCGGTCGGCTCCGTCAGGCCGCGCTCGAAGACGCGGGCGATGCGGTTGCGCTCCTCGGGATCCTTGAGCTTCGAATTCGACGGATCGACATTGTCGGGAAGGTTTGCCTCCTTGATGATCCATTCGGCAGGATCCTCATAGGCCGGGACCACCATGTCTGCCGGGATCGCCAGTTCGGCGGCGATGCCGGCAAGCAGGTTCTCAGCATCCGCCGAGGTCACCCCGGCATCCGACCCCTCCTTCGCCACCAGCGCCTCGTCCACCCAGATCGGCTGCAGGTCGCGGCGCCAGTAGAGCGAGAATGTCCAGCGCGGCAGGCTTTCGCCGGGATACCATTTGCCCTGGCCGTAATGCAGGAAGCCGCCGGGTGCGAAACGGTCGCGCAGCTTGCGGATCAGCGTGTCGGCAAGCTGGCGCTTGGTCGGGCCGACGGCGTCGGTGTTCCATTCGCCCGACTGGAAATCGTCGATAGAGACGAAGGTCGGCTCTCCGCCCATGGTCAGGCGCACGTCGTTTACGTCGAGCACGCCGTCGACCGCGTTGCCCAGCGCATCGAGCGCCTGCCAGCTCTCGTCGGAAAAGGGCTTGGTGATGCGCGGATGCTCGGCGACGCGGCGCACCGTCATGTCGAAGTCGAAGCGGGTCTTCGTCTCCGGATCCCCGGAAAAGCCGCCGGAGATCGGCGCGGCATTGCGGTAATGCGGCGTGGCTGCGAGCGGAATATGGCTCTCGCCGGTCAGGAGCCCGGAGGTCGGGTCGAGGCCGATCCAGCCGGCGCCGGGAAGGTAGACCTCGCACCAGGCATGCAGGTCGGTGAAGTCGACCTCGGTGCCGGAAGGCCCGTCGAGCGCCTTGAGGTCGGGGGTGAGCTGGATCAGGTAGCCGGAGACGAAGCGGGCGGCGAAGCCGAGATGACGCAGGATCTGTACCAGCAGCCAGCTCGAATCGCGGCAGGAGCCGAGCGCGAGGGTGAGCGTTTCCTCCGGCGTCTGCACGCCGGGCTCCATGCGGATGACGTAGCCGATCGCCTGCTGCAGCTTCGTGTTCAGGCCGACGACGAAATCGGTGGTGCGCTCAGGGCTGCGGTCGATCGTTTCGAGATAGGCGGACAGCGCCGGGCCGGCCGGCTCCGGCTCCCGGTAGATCTTCAGGTCCTCGCGGATATCCTCGGGATAGTCGAACGGCCAGTGCTCGGCGCTCTCCTCGACGAAGAAGTCGAAGGGATTGTAGACCGTCATGTCGGCGACGAGATCGACCTCGATCTTCAGTTCGGTGACAGGATCGGGAAAGACGTATCGGGCGAGATAGTTGCCGTAGGGATCCTGCTGCAGGTTGACGAAGTGGCCTTCCGGAGAAACCTTCAGCGAGTGGCTGATCACCTTGGTCTTGGAATGGGCCGCCGGCTTCAGCCGGATGATCTGCGGGCCGAGGCGGACCGGCCGGTCGTAGATGTAATGGGTCAGGTGATGGATGCTGGCCTTGATCGACATGCTGCCTCGTCATTCCCCTTTGATGGTCTCGGCCATCGTTGATCCTGACTTTGTGCAATGCGAAGGGAGATTGCAAGGCCGCTCGTTCGGCGGGACGCGATTGCTGTCGCGGATTTGGGCATCCTCCCGCGCGTGCCCATAAAAAAGGCGCGGACGTTGCCGCCGCGCCTTCTGTCCCGAGCGGGGATGTCCTCATTCCGGCAGGATGCGGACCGCGCCCTTGTCGGCGCTGGACGCGAAGGCGGCATAGGCCTTCAGCGCCGTCGTGACGTTGCGCTTGCGGGGCGCGGCCGGCTTCCAGCCGAGCGTGTCCTGTTCGGCGCGCCGCGCTGCGAGTTCGGCGTCGGAAAGCGCCAGGTTGATCGTCCGGTTCGGGATGTCGATCTCGATGAGGTCGCCATCGCGCACGAGGCCGATCGCGCCGCCTTGCGCCGCCTCCGGCGAGGCATGGCCGATCGACAGGCCCGAGGTGCCGCCGGAGAAGCGGCCGTCGGTGATCAGCGCGCAGGCCTTGCCGAGCCCCTTCGACTTCAGGTAGCTCGTCGGATAGAGCATTTCCTGCATGCCGGGGCCGCCCTTCGGCCCCTCGTAGCGGATGACGACGACGTCGCCGGCCTTGACCTCGTTGCCGAGGATGCCCTTGACCGCCGCGTCCTGGCTTTCGAAGACGACGGCCGGACCGGAGAATTTCAGGATCGATTCGTCGACGCCGGCAGTCTTCACGATGCAGCCGTCGAGCGCGATGTTGCCCTTCAGCACCGCAAGGCCGCCGTCCTTCGAGAAGGGATGCTCGACCGAGCGAATGACGCCCTTTTCGCCGTCGGCGTCAAGCTCGTCCCAGCGCGAGGACTGGCTGAAGGCGACCTGGGTCGGCACGCCGCCGGGTGCGGCGCGGAAGAAGGTGCGCACCGTCTCGCTGCTGGTGCGGGTGATGTCCCAGCGGTCGATCGCGTCGCCGAGGCTTGCGGCATGCACGGTCGGCGTGTCGCGGTGGATGAGGCCGCCGCGCTCGAGCTCGCCGAGGATGCGCATGATGCCGCCGGCGCGGTGCACGTCTTCCATGTGCACGTCCTGCTTGGCGGGCGCTACTTTCGACAGGCACGGCACCTTCCGCGACAAGCGGTCGATGTCTTCCATGGTGAAGTCGATGCCGCCCTCGTGGGCGGCGGCGAGGATGTGCAGCACGGTATTGGTCGAACCGCCCATGGCGATGTCGAGCGACATGGCGTTCTCGAAGGCGCGCTTGTTGGCGACGGTGCGCGGCAGCACGCTCTCGTCGTTCTGCTCGTAGTAGCGCCGCGCCAGATCGACCACCAGATGACCGGCCTCGACGAAGAGACGCTTGCGGTCGGCATGGGTGGCAAGCGTCGAGCCGTTGCCGGGCAGCGACAGGCCGAGCGCCTCGGTCAGGCAGTTCATCGAATTGGCGGTGAACATGCCGGAGCACGAGCCGCAGGTGGGACAGGCCGAGCGCTCGATGACCTTGACGTCCTCGTCGGAGATCTTCTCGTCCGCGGCCGCCACCATCGCGTCGACGAGATCGAGCGCAACGGTCTTGCCATGCAGCACGACCTTGCCGGCCTCCATCGGCCCGCCGGAGACGAAGACGGCCGGGATGTTCAGCCGCATGGCGGCGTTCAGCATGCCGGGGGTGATCTTGTCGCAGTTGGAGATGCAGACCATGGCATCGGCGCAATGCGCATTGACCATGTATTCGACCGAGTCCGCGATGATCTCGCGCGACGGCAGCGAGTAGAGCATGCCGTCATGGCCCATGGCGATGCCGTCGTCGACCGCGATCGTATTGAATTCCTTGGCGACGCCGCCGGCGGATTCGATCTCGCGGGCGACGAGCTGGCCGAGGTCCTTCAGGTGCACGTGGCCGGGCACGAACTGGGTGAAGGAATTGACCACCGCGATGATCGGCTTGCCGAAATCGGAATCCTTCATGCCCGTCGCGCGCCAGAGGCCGCGCGCGCCGGCCATGTTGCGGCCGTGGGTGGTGGTGCGGGAACGATAGGCTGGCATAGGTCTCCCCCTCGGCTTCGACGCGGCGGCGGGCCGGCGTCGGGACTGGGCCGACGAAGGGTCGGCCGGCGACGATCGCAGCGTCCTAGCGCAAAACGTCCGCCGCGTCATCTTTTCTGAGGTGGGGCGGGGCACTTTCTTCGGAGCCGGCATTCAGGCCGGCACCGCCAGCCATCGGCCTTCGGAGGAGGACCGGTGGATCGTCTCCACCAGGTTCTGGATGCGAAGCCCGGCCGTAAAGCCGAAGGGCTCGGCGGTCTCGCCCGAGATCGCGCGGAGATATCCCGCGACCTCGATCGCCTTCAGGTCGTTGAAGCCGAGCTGGTGGCCGGGCGCGACGCAGAAACGCCCGTAGGGCGGGTGTTCGGGCGCGGCCTCGATCCTGCGGAAACCGCGGCGGCCGGGCGGATCGGCGGTCGTGTAGAGGTGCAGCTCGTTGAACCGCTCCTGGCTGAAATGCAGCGTGCCTCTGCTGCCGTAAACCTCGAAATCATGCTGCATCTTGCGGCCGGTCGCGATCCAGTTGGCCTCGATCGATCCTTGCGCGCCGCTGGCGAAGCGCAGGAAGGCGCGGCCGACATCGTCGACCTCGACCGCCCGGCGGCCGCCCCGTTCGTCCGGCCGCTCGCCGATCATCGTCACGCAGTCGCCCATCACCTGCGTGATCGGGCCGAGCAGGAATTCGGCCGTCGCCAGCGCATGGGAGCCGATATCGGCGAGCGCGCCGCCGCCGGCCGTGTCGTGGCGGAAGGTGAAGACGCCGTCCGCATCCGCCATGTAGTCCTCGGCATGCAGCCCGCGATAGCCGCGGATCTCGCCGAGCTCGCCGCTCGCGATCAGGTCGCGCGCAAGGGCGAGCATCGGATTGCAGAGATAGTTGAAGCCGACTTGGGTGACGACGCCGGCTGCCGCGGCGGCCTCGGCCATGGCGCGCGCATCGGCGGCGGACGGGGCGAGCGGCTTTTCGCAGTAGACGTGCTTGCCGGCGGCGATCGCCGCAAGCGCCATCTCCCTGTGCAGCGCATTCGGCGCGGTGATGTCGACGACGTCGATCTCCGGGTCTTCGACGAGGGTCCGCCAGTCGGAGGTGGATCGGGCGAAGCCGAGGTCGGCGGCGGCGCGCGCGGCCGCCTCCTCCGTGACGTCGGCGACCGTGCGGAGCACGATCGCATAAGGCAGGTCGAAGACCTTTTCAGCCATGGCAAAACCGAAGACATGGGCCTTTCCCATGAAACCGGTGCCGATCAGACCGATGCGCAAGGGGGGCTTACCGCTCATCTGGGCCTCTCCTCGCGGTGGGCGGGACAGGCGAGATGCGGTACGCGGCGTAGGGGCGACGGGAACACGCGGAGCGTGTGCCTTCGTCCCGGTGCCTGCCATGCCCTTCCGGACCGCGAGGAGGAAGCCACGGCTTGCATCAGTATCCCTCCGGAGCCCCGGCCTCTGCCGCCGTCGGCTCCGTCAGCCGGCGCCAGCGCGCCACGGAACCGGCGGCGGCGGCCGCGATCAGGCGCGCGTCCCCGGAGACGGTGGTGAGGTCGAAGCCCCAGCCGATCGCCCTTGCCGCATAGTCCGGCGTGCCGCAATGGATGCCCGCCTTGATGCCGTTCAGGCGGCAGGCCTCCGCGATCCGCCGGATCGCGGCGACGATCTCCGGCTCCTCCCGGTCGAAGCCGGGGGTGAGCGCGCCCTGCGACAGCGACAGACTGAGATCGGCGGGGCCGACATAGAGGCCGTCGAGCCCCGGCGTCGCGGCGATCGCCTCGAGGTTTTCCATCGCCTCCGCCGTCTCGATCATCGCAAGCGCAAGGATCTCGTCATTGGCTTCCGCCGCATAGTTCGCGCCCGCGGCATAGGCGGCGCGCGTCGGGCCATAGCTGCGTTCGCCCAGCGGCGGATAGCGCATGAAGCGGACGAAGGCCTCGGCCTCGGCGCGCGTGTTGATCATCGGGCAGATCACGCCATAGGCGCCGGCGTCGAGCACCTTCGAGATCCATGCGGCATCGAGCCAGGGGACGCGCACCAGCGGCACCGCATCCGATGCCCGCATCGCCTGCAGCATCGCGAGCGCGTCGCCATAGTCGAGGGCGCCGTGCTGGATGTCGATGCACAGCGCGTCATAGTCCTGCGCCGCCATGATCTCGGCGCAGAAGGGGCTGCCGATCGACAGCCAGCCGTTGAGCGCGGGCCGTCCTTCGGCCCAGATCTGCCTCAGCCTGTTCTTCCGCATGACGCCCTTCCTCCCGAAAGCCGATCCGGAGCGTTTCCGCTCCAAACGCCGCGCAGGCCCCGCCCCCCGCGCGGCTCCCCGTCACCTTATTCCATGCCGAGCGCGGCCATGTAGGTCTGCAGGATCGATTCCTCCTCCAGCCGCTCGTTCGCATCCTTCTTGCGCAGGCGGATGATCGTCTTCATCGCCTTGGTGTCGTAGCCGCGCCCCTTGGCTTCGCCATAGACATCCTTGATGTCGTCGTTCAGCGAGGATTTTTCCTCCTCGAGCCGTTCGATCCGCTCGATGAACTGGCGCAGCTCGGCGGCGGCCACGTTCTCGACACTGTTGCTTTCGTCCATTCGTCCACTCCTTGCCGACGGCTGCGGGAACCCGGTCGGCGACCGGGCCGTTCGGGCGTGTCAGGTGCCGCGAAGTCGCCGCCGCGTCAAGCGCGGAATCTCTCAACGGGTGCCTGCCGGCTCAGCGATGGGTGTCGGGGCGGTTCGCCTCGAAGGCGGCAAGTGCCGCCGGCGCTGCCTCCTTCTGGTGGCGCTCCCGCCAGGCCTCGTAGGGCATGCCGTAGACGATCGCGCGCGCCTCGTCCTTGGAAAGCGCCACGCCCGAGGCCTCGGCGGCGTCGCGGTACCAGTTGGCGAGGCAGTTGCGGCAGAAGCCGGCAAGATTCATCAGGTCGATGTTCTGCACGTCGCCACGCGCGTCGAGATGGGCGAGCAGCCGGCGGAAGGCCGCCGCCTCGAATTCCGTCTGTTGTTCCTTCGTGAGCTCGGTCATCGTCCGTCCTCCCTTTCCCCTCCGGCCTCGTCGTCATAGGGTCCGGTGCGCGAGGGGAAGCGCCTGACCTCGTGCAGGTAAGGCGTCGCGTTGAGTTCGGCAAGGATCGGTGCCAGCCGCACCGTCCAGTTGGCGACGCCGGCGGCATCGCCGATCAGGTCCTGGCGCACCTCGATCAGGGCATGGGCGATGCCGGCCGCCATGCCGTGGCGGAACAGCGTATCGCCGCGCAGCGCCCCGTCATAGGGCTCGTTGTCGCCGACGGCGATGTCGCCCGGCGCTTCCAAGCGGTCGATCAGCGCGCGCGCCGCGCGCGGATCGCCGTCCCAGAGCACGCCCGCATGCCACGGGCGCGGCACGTCGCGCCAGACCGGGGTGAAGGAATGCAGCGAAATGAGGAGAGGGGCCGCTCCGCTCGCCTCGGCCACCCGCGCGATCGCCTCGGCGACGGCGCGGTGATAGGGGCGGTGGAAGAGGTCGAGCCGTGCGTTCTCCTCCGCCACGTCGATCGGATGGTTGCCGGGAACGATGGCGCCGTCCGAGAGCTTCATGATCAGCGTCGGGTCGTCCTCGCCCCGGTTCGGATCGATCAGCAGGCGGGAGAAACGGCTCATCACCGCCGGCACGCCGAGATCGGCGGCGAGCGCCCGGGTCAGCGGCTCGATGCCGATGTCGTAGGCGATATGGCGGCGAAAGGCACTTTCGGGCAAGCCCAGCGTGCCATAGCGTGGCGGCAGCCGATTCGTCGCGTGGTCCGCGATGAGCAAGAGCCCCTTGCGGGCGTCGCCCTCGATGACCTCGAACGGTGGATCCTCATGCATCCCGAATTTGTCCGTATTTCCTTTGATACACTTTGATGGCATCAAGTGGGGGCGATCGCAAGACAGGGATGTTGCAGGCGCGTCCAGGCGCGGTGCAGCGCGATATAATCGATTAGACTCGCGTTGACTTTCAACGGCCATCGTCGCAAGACAGGCCCTAGACAAGCGAAAACAGGCCCGATGAGACATCGCAACGCTGACAGACCGGCCCCCTCGTTCCTCCCGTCCGCAGCCCGGGCCCTCGTCCGGAACACGGGACGGCCGGTGGCGGCCAGCGTCTTCGCTCTCGCATTCTTCGCCCTCATCCCCGCACCCGAGGCGCGCGCCGATTTCCGCGTCTGCAATGGCACGCAGAACCTTGTCGGCGTGGCGATCGGCTACCGGGCGAAGGAGGGCTGGATCACCGAGGGCTGGTGGCAGGTGCCGGCGACGACCTGCGCCACGCTGATCGAGGGCGAACTGCAGTCGCGCTACTACTATCTCTACGCCGAGGACGCGGCGCGCGGCGGGCGCTGGACCGGCGAGGTCAACATGTGCGTGGCGGAGAACGAGTTCAAGATCACCGGCGTCCAGGACTGCTTCGCCCGCGGTTTCCAGCGGATGGGATTCAAGGAATACGACACGGGGCGGCAGGGAAGCTGGATGGTTCAGCTGTCCGATACGCCCGGCACGCAAGAAAGCCAGAACTGATGAAGCGGAACAGAAAAGCCAAAATTCTCGCAACGCTCGGCCCGGCCTCCTCCGAGGAGGAGATGATCTACAAGCTGCACGAGGCGGGAGCCGATCTCTTCCGCATCAATATGAGCCATGCCAGCCACGACACGATGCGAACGCTCGTCACGCGGATCCGCGCGGTCGAGGCCCGGTCGGGCCGCCCGATCGGCATCCTCGCCGACCTGCAGGGGCCGAAGCTGCGCGTCGGCAAGTTCGAGGGCGGCAAGGCCGATCTCGTTCCCGGCCAGACCTTCACGCTCGACAACAGCGAAGCGCTCGGCGACGCCAGCCGCGTCTACCTGCCGCATCCCGAGATCCTCGAGGCGGTCAAGGCCGGCCACCGGCTGCTGATCGACGACGGCAAGCTGCATCTGCGCGCCGAAAGCTCCGACGGCACCAAGATCGTCTGCACCGTCGTCAGCGGCACGAGGATTTCCGACAAGAAGGGCGTCAGCCTGCCCGACACGCTGCTCGGCGTCGGCGCGCTCACCGAGAAGGACCGCGCCGACCTCGACGCCGTGCTCGAGGTGGACGATGTCGACTGGGTGGCGCTCTCCTTCATCCAGCGGCCGGAAGACCTTTCCGAGGTGCGCAAGGTGGCGCGCGGCCGCGTCGGGCTGATGTCGAAGATCGAGAAGCCGCAGGCGATCGAGCGCATCGACGAGATCATCGAGTTGTCCGACGCGCTGATGGTGGCGCGCGGCGATCTCGGCGTCGAAATGCCGCTCGAATCCGTTCCCGGCCTGCAGAAGCAGCTGATCCGCGCCTGCCGCCGCGCCGGCAAGCCGGTGGTCGTCGCGACCCAGATGCTGGAATCGATGATCTCGGCGCCGGTGCCGACCCGCGCCGAGGTCTCCGACGTCGCCACCGCCGTCTTCGAGGGCGCCGACGCGGTGATGCTCTCGGCCGAATCGGCCTCGGGGCAGTATCCCGTCGAGGCGGTCGCAACCATGGCGTCGATCGCCAGCAAGGTCGAGACCGACCCGCATTACCCGGGCATCATCTACGCCCAGCGCACGCCGCCCGAGGCGACGGGGGCGGATGCGATCTCGCTTGCCGCCCACCAGATCGCCGAGACGCTGCGCCTCTCCGCCATCGTCTGTTACACCTCGTCCGGCACGACGGGCCTGCGCACCGCGCGCGAGCGGCCGCAGGTGCCGGTCCTGGCGCTGTCGCCGGTGATCCAGACCGCGCGGCGGCTTTCCGTCGTCTGGGGCCTGCATTGCGTCGTCACCGGCGACGCGGTCGATCTCGACGACATGGTCAACCGCGCCTGCCGCATCGTCGCGGCGGAAGGCTTCGGCAAGCCCGGCGACCGCATCATCATCTCCGCCGGCGTGCCACTCGGCACGCCCGGCGCGACCAACATGCTGCGCATCGCCTATATCGGTTCGGACGGGCTGAGCGGCGTCTGATCCGGCTGCGGCCCGCCGCCTGAAGCGGGCTCATCGTCTCCAGCGATGCGGGCTTCGGCCCGCCTTGCCACGGCCTCGAGGTCGACCGTCTTGCCGGCGACCCGTTCGATCGCTGCGATCGCGACATCCGTGACGATATAATCCGGCTTGTGCCCGAGATTGTGGATCGTCACCAGTTCCGAACCTTCGATATCCCGTTTCAGGCCTGCCGAGTGGATGCCGGGCAGCACGACGCCATCGCGGTCGCCGGTGACGATCACCGTCGGCGCCCGGATCTCGCGATAGCGCGGCGCGACGCGGCTGACATAGTCCTTGAGATTGGCGACATCGATCGCATTGTTGCGGAAATTGTCCGGCCGCAGCACCAGCGCGGTCGCGGCCCGTTCGCTGTAGTCGGCCGGCGGCCGGTTCGGTGCGAAGACGAAGCGGGTGCCGCTGTCGATCCGGCCGAGGCCGACCGGAAGCGCCACCGCATGGGCGAAAATCCAGCCGAGGACAGGCGTGCGGGCGAGCGAATAATACCAGTCGACCCCGCCCGGCCAGGGATGGGTGGCGGGGGAGAGGAAGACGAGGCCGGCGACCTTGTCCGGATGCCGCACCGCGAGGCTCGCCGCCACGGCGCCTCCGAACGAATGGGCGACGACGATCGCGGCGCCGATGCCGCGACGCTCCATAAGCGCTGCGATCGCGTCGGACTGGCCGTCAGGCAAGGCGTTCGCCGCACCGCCGCGTTCCGAATAGCCGTGTCCCGGGCGGTCGACGAAGAGCAGGGCGGCCCGGCCTTCGAGGGATGGCCTGAAGGCGCCCATCGGGTCGCGCAGGTTTCCGCTCGCGCCATGGATGAAGACAAGCGGCGGCAGGTCCGCATCGGGCCCGGCCGGCACGAGAACGCTGTTCAGCCGGTATCCGCCGACGTCGATCAGCCTACCCTCGTTCGGGAAGCGGGCGGCGATCTCGCGCGCCTTCAGGGCGGAATAGAGGAGGGCGCCGGCAATGACGAGCGCCAGCAGACAGAAGCCGATTGCCAGGAATTTCATGCCGTTTCGCCGCCGCGCAGATCCGTGATGTTGCGCCCTATACGTCGCGGCGACGGTTCCGGTTTCATCGTCGATCTCAAGGCGCGGGCGCGCGGGGCGACAGCTCAGATGCGGTTGCCGGCGAGCTTTTCCTCGAGCGCGCCGAGCTGTTCCTGCGCCTTGCGATCGGCGGGATAGACGTCGAGGAACCGCTCCCACGCCTTCAGCGCCAGTTCGTCCTGCCCGGAGGCGGAAAAGATCGCTGCCATGCCGGCGAGCGCGCCGAAATGGCGCGGTTCCAGCGTCAGCACCCGGTTGATGTCGGACATCGACTTGCGATAATTGCCCATCTGGTAGTGCAGCGTCGCGCGGCGGTTCCAGCCTTCGACATAGGCGGGGTCGAGCACGATGACCTGGTCGTAGAGATCGAGCGCGACCGACTCCTTCTTGTCGGTAATCGCCTTCTCCGCCCACTGCATCAGCAGATTGACCGAGGCGCTGCCGGAATCGGTCCATTCCCGCCGGATCTGATCAGAGATCGCCCGCGCCTTGGTTTCGTCGCCCTGTCGCTTCAGTTCTGTAAAGAGCGCGTTCAGCCGCTCGGGCTCGCTCTTCAGCGCGGCCGTCTGCTTCGGCTGCTCCTGCGCTACGGCGGGCAGGGGGGCGCACAGCGGAAGGAGGAGGCCGAACGAGAGAATCAGGCGCAAAAACGACGACATGGCGGGCAGGATATCCCGCTCGCCATGTCGGTCAATTCACAATTTCGCGCAAGCGGGCCGCGTGCCTGCCCGAGAGCGTTCAGCCCTGGCGCGCCTTGAAGCGCGGGTTGAGCTTGTTGATGATGTAGATACGGCCCTTGCGGCGAACCAGGCGGTTCTCGCGGTGGCGAGCCTTCAGCGACTTCAGCGAGTTCTTGATCTTCATGGCATTGATCCGCAGTTTCGGGACGTTCCGTTCGCCCACTGTCTCATGTCAATCAAAAGCGCGCCGCCGCTGGTATCGGAGCGCGCTTTCAAGGTGAGAGCGCAATACAGGCTCGCCCCCCTCGTGTCAACCGCGCGGCGCCGTTTCTCCCCCGGCGGCGGCCGGGCTTTTCGGCCCTGTCAGGCGGGTGACATGGCCCATTTTCCGGCCCGGCCGCGCCCCCGCCTTGCCGTAGAGATGGACGAGGGTCGCGGGCGTCGCCAGCCATGCGTGAAGATCGTCGATGTCGTTGCCGATCAGGTTCTGCATGACGCAATCGGAATGGCGCGCGCCGTCGGCGAGCGGCAGGCCCATGACGGCGCGGACATGCTGTTCGAACTGGGAGACGGCGCAGGCCGCCTCGGTCCAGTGCCCGGAATTGTGGACGCGCGGCGCGATCTCGTTGACGAGCAGCGTGCCGTCGGCGCGCACGAAGAATTCGACGCCGATGACGCCGACATAATCGAGCGCCTCGAGGATGGCGCCGGCGGCCCGGCGCGCGGCGGCGGCCGTATCGTCGCCGACCCCGGCCGGAAGCGTCGACGTGTGCAGGATGCCGTTCCGGTGGACGTTTTCCGCCGGGTCGAAACAGGCGACCGTGCCGTCGCGGCCGCGGGCGGCGATCACCGAGATCTCGCGCTCGAAGGCGACGAAGCTTTCGAGGATCAGCGGCACGGCGCCGAGCGCGGCATGGGCGCCCTCGACCTCCTCGCCACCGCGAAAGACGCGCTGGCCCTTGCCATCATAGCCGAGGCGCCGCGTCTTCAGCACGCCGCTGCCGCCGAAGGCGGCAAGGGCCGCGGCGAGATCGGCGTCGCTGTCGACGGTGCGGAAGTCCGCGGTGCCGATGCCGCAACTGTTGATGAAGATCTTCTCGTTCAGCCGGTCCTGCGCGACGTCGAGCGCCAGCGGCGGCGGGTAGACCGGGCGGGACGCGGCCAGGTGCTCGGCGGCGGCAAGAGGAACATTCTCGAATTCGTAGGTGACGACGTCGCTGGCGGCGGCCAGCGCGTCGAGCGCGGCCGGGTCGTCATAGGCGGCGACGATCTGCCGGTCGGCGGTCTGGGCCGCCGGACAGTCGGGCTGCGGCTCGAGGATCACGGTGCGGATGTTGAGGCGGGCGGCGGCGATGGCCAGCATGCGCCCGAGCTGGCCACCGCCGATGATGCCGAGCGTCTTCATGCCTCGTCCACGGGAAAGTCGGCGACGGCGAGCGTCTGCTGCTCGCGCCAGTCGTCGAGACGGTCGGCGAGGTCGGGGTCGGTGAGGGCAAGCACGGCGGCGGCGAGCAGCGCGGCGTTGACGGCGCCCGCCCGGCCGATCGCCAGCGTGCCGACGGGAATGCCGGCGGGCATCTGCACGATCGACAGCAGGCTGTCCTGGCCCGACAGCGCCTTCGACTGCACCGGCACGCCGAAGACCGGCAGCGGCGTCATGGCGGCGCACATGCCGGGAAGATGGGCGGCGCCGCCCGCTCCGGCGATGATCACCCGGAAGCCCTCGCCGCGGGCGGCCTTGGCGAAGGCGACCAGCCGGTCGGGCGTGCGGTGTGCCGAAACGATGCGCGCCTCATAGGCGATCTCGAGCGCGTCGAGCGTGTCGGCGGCATTCTTCATCGTGTCCCAGTCCGACTGGCTGCCCATGATGATGGCGACGGGCGGGGAGATTTCGGCGTTCACGTGGGCTTGGATCCGTTTGTGGTGTCAGGCGATGATGTCGGGGGTGATCTGGTCGTCGATCTTGGTGATCTTGTCCTTGATGGCGAGCTTCTTCTTCTTCATGCGCTGGATGCGGAGCGCGTCGCAGCCGGTGGTGATCATCGCGTTGATCGCCGCGTCGTAGTCCTCGTGCTCCTGCTTCAGCCGAGCGAGAACGAGTCTGAGCTCTGCTTGATCCTGGTCCGGCATTCAGAAATTCCCCGTGCGTCCGGCAGTGGTTTCGCCCCGCCGGCGTTCCATGTTTGAGCCGCTCTATCACAGATTGGCTGGTAACGGGAAGTTATCCTTCGCCACGATTTCGCCTTCGACAAATGAAAAATACCGTGGCACACTTTGACGGTCAAAAACGGGAACACCCGGCTTTGACGGCCGGGTGCAAGCAAAAGGAAGGGACTGCCACATGAATATTGAGGCTCATCTTGCCACGCTTGAAAAAAGACACGGCGCCCTGGAGGAAGCCCTCCACAACGCGCTGAAACAGCCCTCTGCCGCCGATCAGGAGATCGCCGACATCAAGCGCCGGAAGCTGCGCATCAAGGACGAGATCGAGAAGATCCGTTCCTCCATTCACTGAATGTGATCCCTTGGCGCCCGCATGAGGCGGGCCAGTGACGCACTGACGGATCTTCCCCGCGATCCCGACGGGGATGATCCGGACGAAAGGCAGGCGACGGATCTTTCATCGATCATCGTCGCCTGCCATTCCTGCAGCCGCCGGCAATCTCACGACCCCCCGCATCTCCCGATATCCTCGCGCGTCACGACCTTCCGGTGTGCGGCAACGCTCGCCATGGCAGGACCGGGATCTCATGCGGCGGAGGCCGCCTGCGCGCGGCTCAGCTCCAGAACTGGTCGAGCCAGATGTTGAGGCGATCGAAGCCGGCGCGGTTGATCGCATAGATGCGCTTCGTGCCGCTGGCGGAGACGCTGACGAGGTTGCTGTCCAGCAGCGCCTTCAGATGCTGCGACACGGCGGGACGGCTGATCGGCAGGCCTTCGGCGAGTTCGTTGACCGTGCGCGGTGACCGCCGCAACTCCTCCAGGAGGTGACGCCGGTTTGGGTCCGCGATGGCATCGAAGGGGTCGGCTGAGATCATGGCGCGAGAATAGGACAAGTTCCATGGCGCGGCAAGAAAATTGTGCAGTGCGGCAAAGCGTGAAGCTCCGGTTTCCCAAGGGGTCGCGGCCGTTTCAGGCAAGCGCCGCCAGGCCGTCGAGGAGCAGTTTCACGCCGGCGGCGAAGGCCATCGCATACATGAATGGATAGAAGATGTCGGGACGCATCCGGCGCACGACGAAGCCGCCGGCGATCGTCGCCAGGATCGCGACGGGAACGAGGGTCAGCGAGGTGCCGAGATTGGCGAGGTCGAGTTGGCCAAGGGCGAAATAGGGGACGAGCTTGACCGCATTGAGGATGGCGAAGAAGCGGACGCTCGTGCCCGTCAGTTCCCGCGGCGGCAGTTGCAGCGGCAGCGCGTAGATCTGGAAGGGTGGGCCGCCGGCATGGGCGACGAAGCTGCTGTAGCCGGCAAAGCCGCCGAAGAGCGTGGCTGCCGCCGGCCTCTGCCCGCGCGGTGCGGGTGCGGCCGCCCCGCGCCGGGCGCGAAGGCGAAGCACGGCATAGCGCAGCACGAAGAGAACGGTGATCAGGCCGATGATCAGCCGCAGCGCGTCGCGCGGCACATAGGCGGCGGTCGCCCAGCCGATGCCGATGCCGAGCATCGCCCCGGGTAGGAGCATCTTCAGGGTGCGGGCGTCGCCGTGCTGGCGCCAGATGGTCAGCGAGACGATGTCCATCACGACGAGGATCGGCAGGAGCAGTGCCGCCGCCTCGACCGGCGAGACGACGAGCGAGAGGATCGGCACGCCCATCAGCGACAGGGCCTCGCCCATGCCGCCCTTGCTCAGCCCGACGAGCATGACGGCGGGGACCGCGATGAGATAGAAGCCGGGGTCGGGGAGCATGGGGAACGGTTGATCCTTTTGTCGGCCCGGTCTATCGCTTTTCCGATGGGAAATCGAGGGGCGGTGTCGCAGCGGCGCGCCGCATCGGAAAGGATCGGATGACGCAGACGGAGAACCGCTGCCGGCTGGTGCTGGTGGCCCCGGAGATCGCGGATGCGGCGCAACGGGCGGGCGTCGTCGCGGACGCCCTGCGCGGCGGCGACGTCGCCTCGGTGATCGTGCCGCAATACGGGCTGGCCGCCGACGCCTTCCAGCGCCATGCGGAAGCCCTGGTGCCCGTCATCCAGGCGGCCGGCGCCGCCGCCCTGATCGACGGCGACACCCGCATCGCCGGGCGGGCGAAGGCGGACGGCCTGCATATCGCCGGAACGGCGGAGGCGATCGGCGAGGCGGTGGAAAAACACGCGCCGAGGCTGATCGTCGGCGCCGGCAACGTTACCAGCCGCCACCAGGCGCTGGAGATCGGCGATGCCGGGCCGGACTATGTCTTCTTCGGGCGGACCGACGGCGACGTAAAGCCGGAGGCCCATCCGAAGATGCTGGAACTGGCCGAATGGTGGGCCTCGATGATCGAGTTGCCCTGCATCGCCATGGGTGGCACCGACGTGCAGTCGGTGGTCTCCGTGGCGGCGACCGGGGCCGAATTCGTCGCGCTCCGGCTCGCCGTCTTCGCCGATCCCGCAGAGGCGGCGCTGAAGGTGGCGGAGGCAAATGCGCTGCTTGACGAAAAAGCGCCACGGTTTGACGCTGAATAGGTGTCCATGTCCGCCCGCTTCCGACCGATGCCGTCGATGATCCGCCGCCTTGTCGCCGCCTGCGCCTGTGCTGCGCTGACGGCGGGCGTCGCCTGTCCGGTGTCCGCGGAGGTTGCTGCGACGCCGGAGACGACGACCGCTGAAACGGGGACGGCGCAGAAGGGCGACCCGAAGCGTGGCCGGATCACCCCGTTCAACGGCGCCGTGCTGCCCGACACGGGCGCGCGGCCGGAGGCACGCCCGGGAACGGACGGGGCAATGGACAATTCCCGCCCCGGCAAGGTGCTCAAGGGTACCGGCGGGGCCGGCGTCTACGAGCGCATGGGCATGACGCTGCCGGCGCTTCCGCAGGAAAGGCCGTTCGAAGGCGCGGTCGACGAGGCTTACGGCGCCTTCCAGCGCGGCTATTATCTGACGGCGATGGATTTCGCCCTTCCCCGGGCGCAAGGGGGCGACGCGGCCGCGCAGACGCTGGTCGCGGAGCTGATGGAGGCGGGCCTCGGCGTGGCCCGCAACCCGAAGGAAGCCGCCTTCTGGTATGCCGAGGCCGCGGGCAACGGCGATCCGGCGGCGATGTTCAAATATGCGATGATGCTGATCGAAGGCCGCTACGTCGCGCGCGACAAGGTGAAGTCGCTCGATTTCATGCGCCGCTCGGCCGATCTCGGCAATGCCTCCGCCCAGTTCAACTATGCCCAGACGCTGGTGGCCGACATGCCGGGCGAGAAGGGGCTGAAGGCGGCGCTGCCCTATTACGAGAAGGCGGCCGGACAGGGGATCGCCGACGCGCAATACGCGCTGTCGCAGATCTACCTCAACGTCGAGGGCATCGACGAGGACCGGCGGGCCGAGGCGCGCAGCTGGCTGACGCGCGCCGCGCGGGCCGGCTATGACACCGCCCAGCTCGACCTCGGCATCTGGTTGATCGAGGGGATCGGCGGCGCCCGCAATCTCGAGGAAGGCTTCGCCTGGATGAAGAAGGCGGCCGAGGGCGGCAACGTCGCCGCGCAGAACCGCCTTGCCCATCTCTATGTCAATGCCATCGGCACGCGGCCCGATCCGGTCGAGGCGGCGACATGGTATCTCCTGTCGCGCCGCGCCGGGCTCAACGACGTCGCGCTTGAGGATTTCTACCTCGGGATCAACGACGAGCAGCAGCAGGCCGCGACGCACGCGGCGGACGCGCGCGGTGCCCATCCGGCGCGCCGCGTCGCAGGCCTGCCGTGAGGGCACTTGAATTTCCGGCCCGTTTGTGGTCTTGAGGCGCGGTTTCGCGCCCGCCCGACTTCGGCAGCGGGCCATTTCCCTGCCGATTTCCCGCCGGAACTGCACTTCGAAGGATAGCCGCCATGGCCCGCTCCGCACTTCTCAACGTCATGGTCCAGGCCGCCTTCAAGGCGGGCAAGGCGCTGGCCCGCGACTTCGGCGAGGTGCAGAACCTGCAGGTGTCGCTGAAGGGACCGGCCGACTACGTCTCGCAGGCCGACCGCAAGGCGGAGCGGACCCTGCGCGAGGAACTGCTGAAGGCGCGCCCGACCTACGGCTTCATCGGTGAGGAAGGCGAGGCGATCGCCGGCACGGACGGCGCCCATCGCTGGATCGTCGATCCGCTCGACGGCACCACCAATTTCCTGCACGGCATCCCGCATTTCGCCGTCTCGATCGCGCTCGAGCGCAACGGCGAGATCGTCGCGGCCGCCATCCTCAATCCGGCGACGGACGAGCTTTACACCGCGGAGCGCGGCGGCGGCGCCTTCCTCAACGACCGGCGCCTGAGGGTCGGCGCGCGCAAGCAGCTGTCCGACGCCGTGATCGGCACGGGAACGCCGCATCTCGGCCACGGCCATCACGGCCAGTACCTGATCGAACTGCGCCATGTGATGGGCGAGGTCGCCGGCATCCGACGCATGGGATCGGCCTCGCTCGATCTCGCCTTCGTCGCTGCCGGGCGCTTCGACGGCTTCTGGGAGCGCAACCTCAATCTCTGGGACATCGCCGGCGGCCTGCTGCTGATCCGCGAGGCCGGCGGCTTTGCCACCGACATCGACGGCGGCGCCAGGCCCATGGAAAAGGGCTCGGTGATCGCCGGCAACGAGGCGATCGCCAAGGCGCTGCACGAGGTGCTGCACCGGCCCGTGCCCGCGCGCTGAGGTCGACTGCGCGCTTCGCTCTATTTCCGGACGCCGCGGGCCGGCGTTTCCCTGTTCAAAACGGCGTTTGACGCGCGTTTGCGGGCTTGTGCGGCAGCCGCGCCACTACCAACTTCCTCCACATGGCTGTAACGTCGCCCCGGAACGGGTCAGGCCGCGGCCGGCACCAGCCGGCCTCGGAACCGGGAGCAAGAGGTCCTATGGCGAATGTGAAACTGTCTGGATGGGAGGCCGCGCAGGCGGCGGACGAGGGCTACAACCCGCAGAAGCTGTCGAGCCCGATGCCCTTCTTCTGGTCGATGATCATCTTCCTGATCATCGCCGGTTTCGTCGCCGCCATCCTCTTCCGGCAGGCGCGGGATGCCTTCTTCAGCAATCCCGGGCTGAACGGGCTGATCCTCGGCGTGCTGTCGATCGGCATCCTGCTCGTCTTCAACCATGTCCTGGCGCTTCGCCCCGAAGTGCGCTGGTTCAACTCGTTCCGCGCGGCCGGCAGTGCGGAAAAGGTCGGGCGCGACCCGGTGATGCTCGCGCCGATGCGGGCGCTGATCGGCCGGCGCCAGACCAAGGCGATCTCGACGGCGGCCCTGCGCTCGATCCTCGATTCGATCGCCACGCGCCTCGACGAGTCGCGCGACACGTCGCGCTACCTGATCGGCCTCCTCGTCTTTCTCGGCCTGCTCGGCACCTTCTGGGGTCTGCTCGGCACGATCGGATCGATCAACACCGTCATCCAGTCGCTCGATGCGGGCTCGGGCAACACCGAGGACGTGCTGAGCGCGCTGAAGACAGGGCTGTCCGCGCCGCTTTCCGGCATGGGCACGGCATTCTCGACCTCGCTCTTCGGCCTTGCCGGCTCGCTGGTGCTCGGCTTCCTCGACCTGCAGGCGGGCCGCGCGCAGAACCGCTTCTACACGGAACTGGAGAACTGGCTGTCCTCGGTCACCGATGTCGGCTCCGACCTCGGCCATGGCGGCCATGACGGCGCCGATGCCGACCTCGTCGGCGAGTTGCGCAGCCTCAACGAGCAGCTTGCCCGCTTCAACCAGGACGGCGGCAGCAGCCAGCGCACCACCGCGGCCATGGCGAGCCTCGCCGAGGGGATCCAGGGCCTCGTGAAGAACATGCGCGGCGAGCAGCAGATGCTGCGCGACTGGATCGAGGCGCAGCAGGAGGACGGCCGTGCCATGCGCCGGACGCTGGACAAGCTGGCGACCCGCGTCTCCCATGCCGAGAAGGCCGCGCCGGCGGCCAAGGCTGAAGGCGCGGCGAAGCGCGCCCGCGCCGACGACAGCCCGGGGGAATAGGCGATGGCGCTGGCACGCAGGGGCCGTCACCACCGGACGGTCGATTACTGGCCCGGCTTCGTCGACGCGCTTTCGACCCTGCTGCTCGCCATCATGTTCCTGCTCTCGGTCTTCGTCTTGGCGCAGTTCCTGATGAGCCGCGAGATCAGCGGCCGCGACGAGGTTCTGAGCCGGCTGAACACCCAGATCAACGAACTGACGCAACTGCTGGCGCTGGAAAAGAGCGGTCGCCAGGACACCGAGGACACGCTCGCCAATCTGCAGGCCTCGCTTGCCACCTCCGAGAGCGAGCGCTCGCGCCTGCAGCAGCTGCTCGACCAGGGGTCGGGCGTCTCCGCCGCCGCCGGGCAGCGCATCGGCGAGCTGGAAGGCGCGCTCGACGCCGAGCGCCAGACGAGCACCCGCGCCGCAAGCCAGATCGAGCTCCTGAACCAGCAGATCGCCGCCCTGCGCAGCCAGATCGCCGCCGTCGAGGGCGCGCTGCAGGCGGCGGAGGCGAAGGACAGCGCGTCGCAGACGCGGATTGCCGATCTCGGCCGCCGGTTGAACGTCGCGCTGGCGCAGCGCGTGCAGGAACTCAACCGCTACCGCTCCGATTTCTTCGGCCGGCTGCGCGAAATCCTGTCCGACCGCGAAAACATCCGGATCGTCGGCGACCGCTTCGTCTTCCAATCGGAGGTGCTCTTCCCCTCCGGCGGCAACGAGCTCAACGAGGCGGGCCGGGCCGAGATGGCCAAGCTCGCCGCCGCCCTCCTGGACCTCGCCAAGGAAATTCCGGCTGAGATCAACTGGGTGCTGCGCGTCGACGGGCACACCGACAACGTGCCCCTGTCCGGCAGCGGGCGTTATGCGGACAATTGGGAGTTGTCTTCGGCGCGTGCGACGTCGGTCGTCAAGTTCCTGATCGCCAACGGTGTTCCCGCAGACCGCCTCGTCGCCGCCGGGTTCGGGCAGTTCCAGCCGATCGCCGAAGGCGACACGCCGGAAGCACGCTCTCAGAATCGCCGGATCGAGCTGAAGCTGACGGAGAAGTGAGGGCGGCCGGGTCCGTGTCTCCGGCTGTGTGACGATTAAGCCGTTCATCGCGCTATAAAATGCATCGTTTTCTGAGGCTGGGCAAAGAGTGTGCATCGACATCCGCGGCGGGTGTCGTCGCTGCCGCGGACAACGGCAGGCATGCAACAGTCGGGCGCAAAACCGGTGGAGGCTGCGTTGTTTCTGCGGGAAGACGTTTGCACCCTGCTTTAACCTTTCGTAGGATCGACCCAAAAATGGAACCCGGCCGATGCCGTCGATTGCAGCCGAGGGCTGTGCGGGCCGGATCCATCGAGGGAGGTCCTGTGCAATGCTGGCCATGACGGCGGATTTTCTTTCCCAGCGGCATGTCATCGATCTTGGCAAGGCCTGGGCAGGCAACACCGTCAACTGCGTCCCTTACCGGTCCGGCCCGGTGCTGACCGAGGAGCAGGCGCGCTACGTTGCATTCTATGACGAAGCGGGGAACATCCGTATCCTGCGTCATGATCTCATCGACGACACCGAAGACAGCGTCGTCATTCCCAACACGCTGATGCCCTATGACGCGCACCAGTCGATCAGCATGGGGTTCGACGGCGCCGGCATCCTTCACCTCGCCTTCGGCGCGCATGCGACGACGCTTCTGGCGACGCGCTCGCGAACATCGGACCTGAAGGACGGTTTCGAGCCCGTCGGCGACTTCATGGCCCATGCCACCTATCCGATGTTCCTCCGCCTGCCGAAGGGCGACTTCCTGTTCCTCTACCGGGAAGGCCGGCACAATGTCGGGGAAATGCGGGTTGCGCACTACAATCCGGAAGCCGGCGAGTGGCGGGAGACGATGACGCCGGTGCTGAGCGGCAAGGAGGATCGCTGGACGAGCGGTCCTTATGTCAACACGCCCGTCGTCGACGAACAGGGGAACGTGCACCTGTTCGTGGTCTGGCGCCTGCATGTGACGTCCACCTCCGGCGGGGAGGTGATCAATTCGGGGCTTGATTATCTGCTGTCCACGGACGGCCTGCGCACGGTGCAGACGGGAGGCGGCATGGCGCTGTCGATGCCGGTGACCCGCAGCAATATCGAGCGGGTCGTGCCGGTGCCTCTGGGGTCGAGCCTCATGAACCAGGCCTCGGCCCAGGTGATGAGTGGTGACCGGCCGGCGGCCATGACCTATTGGGCGGAGCCCGGCGGCGTGCCGCAATACCGCCTCTGCTGGAGCGATGGGCACACCTGGCGCACGGCGGCGCTCAGCCGTTTCCTGACTGCCTTCCGTCTCGACGGCCAGGGAACGCTTCCCCTGCCGCACAGCCGCCCGGAATTCGTCGTGACCGACGACGACAACGTCATTGTCATCTACCGCAGCGTCGAAGAACAGAACCGGCTGATGGCGCGCTTGTTCTTCGCGCCGAACTACGACTACGCCTTCAGCCAGTCGCAGGTGCTGATCGACGAGGATCTCGGCTTCTATGAGCCGGTCATCGACAGGAGCGGATGGAAGATGCGCGGAGAACTGTCGATCTACGTGCAGCATTGCCGGCAGGGCATGTCGCGCGATGGCGAGCCCGACAGGCATGGCGCGCGGGCGCGCCTCGTTACCTGGACCTACCGCTCGAACCCGGCGGAGGTGCTGAACAAGGCCTTTCCCTCATTCTCGGCCTTCACGCGCTGGCCCTGGCCCCAGCTCTTCCGCTGAACCGTTACACGGAGCCGTTGCTGCTGTCGCAGGCGGTCCCGGACAACACGGCGCGCGCGGCATGGCATATGTGACGCAAGGGAGCGTTAAGATTTACCTTGCAAACCTCAGCAGCGGGGTCTCGCGAAGCATGCATGGAAACCCTCCCTGAAGCCTAAAGCGTGTCGCGATCTTTCAGATTTGCCCTTACGCTTTAGGTCTTTGCATTTTTACGCGTGTCTTTTCGCAAAACCTCTGCACACCTTTACGAGACACGCTTTAGGAGCGCATCCGAAAGGACGCGTCAGGCCGCAGCGCTGCCGCGGCCCTGCAGGAGTGCGAACTTCTCATGCTGCTCGACGAAGCTGCGGATCTCCTCGGCGCGATGGTCGAACGTGTGGTTGGCGAGCACGATGGCCCTGGCCTCCTCGGCCCGCCGCAGATAGGGCTCGGGATTCGACAGCGCGTCGGCGACGATCGCTTCCAGGTCATCGACGGTATGGGCCACCGAAATCGTGTCGCCGAAGACATCGGCGAGGCCGCCCACCGCGTCGGTGATGATCGGCGTGCCGACGCCGCTGCCGTCGAACAGGCGGTTGGACGGGAAGCCGCTGTCGCGCATCGTATCCCAGTGATCGTTGAGCAGGATCAGGTGAGAGGCATAGTGCCGCGCCAGTTCGGCGTTCGGAATGTTCTCCGCCCGCACCATCTCGCCCGGAAGGATGCCGTCCCATCCGCCGCCGTAAAGCGCGAGGGGCAGCTTCCGCTCGATGCACCAGCGCACCATCGTCCGGTATTCCCGGCGCGAGTTGCCGACGAAGAGGCAGTCCCTGTCGCGCTGGATGTCGTCGAAGGGATGAAAGAAACGATGGTCCGTCGCCTGGTGCAGCACGCCGACCGAGGGCAGGCCCTGCAGCCGCAGCGTGCGCGCATAGACGTCCGATGCCACGTAGACGTGGTCGTAGCCGTCCATCTCGCCGTCGACGACCCGGTCGGGATGGCTGATCAGCCACATGAGGTTGATCTTCGACGGATCGGTCTGGTAGGGCTGGCGCCCGCGCAGCGCGATGACGACATCGGCATCCCGTGTCGGATCGTACCATGTGTCATGCGTGTCGACGCTCGCCGCGACGCCGATCTTCTCGAAGGAGGCGCGCAGCGAATTGGCGAAATGATAGTCGCCCCATTCGTGGGCGACCCTGAGGTTGGGCGTCGAGATCTTGATGGCGACCGTCATCGGCCTCGCGACGCGCCGCAGCGAGGGCCTGACGACCCGTCCGGTGGTTCCGGTGCCGAAGGTGCCGTCATGCAGCAGGAAGTCCGAACCGGCGATGCCGACCTGCACCACGCGGCCGGGGCCGCTGACGACATCGGCGGGCAGCACCAGCAGGAACTGCCCGCCCTTCTCCGCCCGGGCGGTGGCGAAGGCGAGCACCTCGGAGCCGGAATAGGCGACGACCGTCACGTCGCGGCCCGGATTGTAACGGTCCTGCGCGTAGCCCGAGACGAAACGGTCCCTGACGCGGCGGACGGCGCCCTGCCATCCGCCGATGCGGATCGTCACCGGACTGCCGACGACCGCCGTGCCTCCGTCGCTGTCGACCAGTTCGACGGTGAATGTCCCTTCGAGGGGCGGCTGGACGAAACAGATGCTTGGAAGACCAGAGGCACCGATGGCGCCGACCGGGGTCCCGTCGGTGATCACGTCCAGACGGGACGCGGCACCCGGATGGGCGAGGACCACGCCCCCGTTGACGACCGGCACAAGGTGGGACGCATTACGCCACATGGCTGACCTCCAGTTTCATATTGCCGTAGGCGGCCTGATGGATGAAGAAGGCGATCCTTTCCTGGGCCAGTTCGGGATGCATCTGGATGCGATAGCACTTCGCCGAACGCTCCCTGAACGTCGCGACGTTGGCGGCCGCGTTCCGGAGCTTCGGCAGTTTGTCGAGGATCCATTCGTAGGTCGCAACGTCGATGCGATAGGCGGCACCCGCCTCGACGAGCTGCCGGCCGAAACCCTCAGGCCGAAGCAGGGCGGTCGTCCCGCCCGCCAGCTTGTCGATCACCAGGCAATAGGCGGCGAGCGACAACTCGTGCAGTGGACGGGCGGCGATGACGAACTGGGACCCGGTCCGGGCCGCGTTCAACGCATCCCTCGGCGCGACGGACGACCACTCCGCCATGCCGTCCTGGATCGTCGCCCAACGGCCGCCGAAGGGATCCGCCGGCGCCACATAAAGCCTGTAGGGCTTGCCGGCCGTCAGCCGCGCGAGCTGGGCCATGTCGGCCTGCGTGTTCGTGAAGGGGAACACCGTCGCGCCGAAGGCGGTTTCGGCGCCGCCCGAAAGCGGCTCCGTCATCGCCGTCACCGGCAGCGCGCCGATGAAGAAGGACAGGCGCGCGTCGGCAACGCTTTCGAGCGCGATGCCCTCGGGTTTCAGCCGGGCCGTGAAGGCGGGGATCGCCGAGCCCGCGACGAGGCGTTCCATCGAGAAGGCAGCGATGCCGAAGCCGATGGTGGCGACGGCCACCGGCAGGTTGGCCAGAAGCGAGGTCATCAGCCAGGGACGCTCGAACCGGGCGCGCGGGACCCTCAGGAGCAGCGGTTCCCACGCCGGATCGACCGCGACATCGTCCGGGCAGACGATCACGCCGTCGGCGACCTCACGGGCCAGTTCGGCGAAGCTCACCGCGGTCGCGATATTGCCGGCGCCATCGGCGAGGAGCGTGATCCGCGGCCGGTCCGGCCAATCGATCCGCAGTTTCACATGCCCCTGGTTCAACCGGAGATCCGTCTTGTCGGCGACCGTGCTCTTGACGTTCTGGTCGAGGAAGAGATGCGTCACCTGGCCCCAGGCAACATTGCGCCGGTAGTAGACGAGGCAGAACGGCACGAAGATCGGGTTGAACACGGAGGTGAACTGCAGCGCCAGATCCCAGTCCTGTAGCCTGATCAGCGTCTCGTCGAAGCCACCGATCCATTCGTAGAGATGACGGTGATGAACGATCGTGTTGAGATCGATGAAGTTTCTGCTCGACAGCTGGATGGGGTTGAACGGCGGCAACGAAATATTCTGCAGCGTTACCCTGGCTCCGACGATCTCCGTATCGAAATAGCCGGCATAGGCCATCGGCTGGCCGGGCCTGTCCAGCAGGTGACGCATCATCACGTCGAGGAACAGCGGATCCCAGAGATTGTCGGAATCGAGATAGGCGATATATTCCCCGCGCGCGAACCGGAGCCCCTTGTTGCGGGTGCCCGCTCCGTTGCTCTTCTCGAACTGCATGTAGCGGATGCGCGGATCTTTAAACTGCGCCACGACCATCGGCGTCTTGTCGTCGCTCGCATCGTCGGCGATGATCAGTTCCCAGTTCTGGTAGGTCTGGTCGAGTGCGCTCTGGATCGCCTCGCCGATCGTGTAGGCACGGTTGTAGGTCGGCATGATGATGCTGACGAGCGGCGCGCGCGTCAGCACCGTGTTGCCGATGAAGCGGCGCACCGCGGCTTCCTGCTCGATCAGGCCGCCGACGACGTTTGCCGGCATGGAGAGGCGTTCCATCCAGGCGGCATAGATATGGTCGGCCGCGCCGCGCTGGCGCAGCGGTGGCGGCAGGATGGCGGGAGGCGGCAGGACCTGCGTATCCTCCGCGCGATCCGTCACGGCCTCCTCGAAAGCGGATCCCTGTGCGTGCAGCAGCGGATTGCGGCCTTCGGCCTCCGGATGCTCGGAGAGATAGGCCGCGGCATCGAAGCCCTCGAGCGGATCGAGCGCGGCTCCCTTGCCGAGATGCAGGTAGAACGCGAAGGCACTCGCCAGCGTCCCCGCTTCGACGGCATCGTTGACCAGCGGCAGGGTGCGGCGGACAAAGGCCTCGTCGAAGAACGGGCTCGGGGAGTGGCCGGCGCGGGATCCGACGGCGACGAAATGGGCGAGAGCATCGGCGTGACCGCCGGCGGCAACCTCTTTCGCGGCATCCGGGTAGGCGGTGAGATACCAGGACGCGTCGAAATCCTCGCCCGGTTCCGCCGCGAAGGCGGAAAAGCGCTCGGAAACCGCGCGGGAAAGCGCGGGATCGGCAAGGGCGGCGGCGGTCAGTTCGTTCCGGAGATCGGTCCGCGCCGAACTCGGGGCGAATTCGTCCTCGAGCGTCCAGGACGCCAGGATCTCGCCGCTCTCGGCGTCCCGGATCGTCAGCGATTCTGCCGCGGGGGGAAGGACGAAGGAGAAGAGGCCGCCTTTGCGCGTTTCGCCTTCCGGCAGGGCCGCCGCCCGCTTCTGGTCCGCCGTCAGCCGGGCGAAGGTCGTTCCGTTGATGTCGACGACGACGCTGATCTCGCGCGACGGATCGCGCGGGTCGGTTGCAAGTGCCGTGATCCTGCGGCCGCTCACCGTCAAAAGCTCGACGCTCGTTCCGGGAGAGGTCAGGCGGAAGGCGATCGGATTGCCGTCGAGCAGGCGGTCGACGCTGCCGAAGCGCACCACCGCCGTGTGCCAGCGGCCGTCGAGCATGTCGGCGGGGATCGGCAGACGGAAACCGAGCTTGTCCGTCGGCGCGAAGCCTGGAACCGGAAGTCCCGTCTCGACCTCGAAGCTGCGACCGTCGTCGAAGTCGACGCGCACGGAAGAGCAGTTGCGCGCCCATCCCCGGATCGCCGCCGCGTTCCGGTCGAGGAAGGCGACGCCCTCCAGGGCGATCTTGACCTTGAACGACCCGCCGAGGATCACCTGGCCGGTGCGCACCGAGACGATCTCGACGGCGTGCTCATCGCCGTTGAAGCACAGGTCGGGAAGAGGATCCGAAAAACCGTTGCTGCCGGTGCCGATGCCGGCGAGCGCCACATCCGGCCGCGACTTGTCGGCGACGATCAAAAGGCGCGGGACGCCGTCGACGAGGACATGCAGCTCGGCGGGGTCGAAGGGCGTCAGCGGATCGAAGGCCCAGCCCAGGACCTGCCGGTCCTGGACGATGTCCATCTGGCCCATGATCGGATGCGCGTGTTCGACAGTGACCGGCACGGTATCGGCCGTCGAGACCAGCACCTCGGCCGGCGTCGACCCCGTCGGATCGGTCGCCGGCGTGATGGCTGGCTCCTCTTCCTCGGTGTCGTCGACCGGCAGGCCCTGCTCGAATTCCGCCTGGCTTTCTTCCGTCACGCCGTCCTCGTCGGACAATGCGGGCCCGAGATCGGCAGCCACGGCCGCCGCTTCGGCATCCGCCGCCTCGATCTGCTCCTGAAACGTCACGCGCACCACTTCTTCCCCGTTTCCGATTGCCACGATGGACAATTCATGTTCCCGCCCGTCCAGGACAGCCGCTGGCAATGCGATTTCGAAGCCGTGCGGGCGCTCGATGCCGCTTTCATCGACCGCCCGTGGCAGATCGGCGCGAAAGGTCGCCACGCTCGTTCCGTCACACAGCAGTTCCAGCGAAAGGCTGTCGTCCCTGTCGGCGCGGTTCAGCGCCCAGCCGGTCAACACGCCTCCGATGACGCCGTCCGCATGCCCCTCCATGTCGAACTGCGTGTGCGGACCGCTGATTTTCGTCATACGTGTTTCCCGAATATGTCGCCCGGAGGTCTCCGGCGGATCCTGACGGCTTTTCGGCAAGGTCCTGCCGGCATTGCCGCGCTCAGTCGCTGCCGAAGAGATCGGCCGTGAAAACCTTGTCGCGGATGTCGGCGATCTCGGCCGTTGCCCGGTTGGCGACGACGACGTCGCTTTCCTGCTTGAAGGCATCGAGATCGCGGACGACCCTTGACCGGAAGAACTCGGCCTCCGCCAGCGTCGGCTCGTAGACGATCGTCTCGATACCCTTCGCCTTGATCCGCTTCATGATGCCCTGGATCGACGAATCGCGGAAATTGTCCGAGCCCGCCTTCATCGTCAGGCGATAGATGCCGACGACACGGGGCCTGCGACGCAGGATGCTCTCGGCGATGAAATCCTTGCGGGTCGTGTTGGCGTCGACGATGGCGCGGATCAGGTTCTGCGGCACGTTGCTGTAGTTGGCGAGAAGCTGCCGCGTGTCCTTCGGCAGGCAGTAGCCGCCGTAGCCGAAGGACGGATTGTTGTAATGGTTGCCGACGCGGGGATCCAGGCTGACGCCGTTGATGATCTCGCGCGTGTCGAGACCGTGCATCTGGGCATAGGTGTCGAGTTCGTTGAAATAGGCGACGCGCATCGCGAGATAGGTATTGGCGAAGAGCTTGATCGCCTCGGCCTCGCTCGGCCCGGTGAAGAGAACGGGGATGTCCTGCTTGATCGCGCCCTCGCGGAGAAGCTCGGCGAAGACTTCCGCCCGTTCGGAGCGTTCGCCGACGACGATGCGCGAGGGGTGCAGGTTGTCGTGAAGCGCCTTGCCTTCGCGCAGGAACTCCGGCGAGAAGATCAGGTTGGAGCAGCCGAGCGCGGCGCTGGTCGCAGCCGTGTAGCCGACCGGCACGGTGGACTTGATCACCATCGTCGCGTGCGGATTGATCTGCATGACGTCGCGGACCACGCTCTCGACCGAGCGCGTGTCGAAATAGTTGGCGTCGGGATCGTAGTTGGTCGGGGTGGCGATGATGACGAAATCCGCCCCGCCATAGGCGTCTTCCTTGTCGGTCGTCGCGCGAAAATCGAGATCCTCGCGCTTGAGGTAGGCCTCGACCTCGACGTCGACGATCGGCGACCGGCGTTCGTTGAGCAGCCGAACCTTTTCAGGAAGGATATCGTAGGCGACGACCGTGTTTTTCTGAGCAAGAAGGAGAGCGTTCGACAGTCCGACATAGCCGGTTCCGGCAATCGCAATTTTCATATTTCCAGGCCTTCTGTCTGCATATTCCACGCTGTTCCTGCTGCAGGGCGCATTGCCGCTCTATGGAACGGGCGTTCCATGGCGCGCCAGCCGGGTTTTGATACGCCATTTGTCAGGGGGTGAAAAGAGCGGCAGTTCCAAAAAAGCCGCCCGGTCGGGCGTCGGCGCATCCGCGGCCGGGGGGAGAGGAAGGGTGACGTCTCGCAAACGAATGCTCATTTCAATCGGTTTATAGGCGTTTTCCCTACGCTTGCCGCATGGCTACGCCTCGCCTGCCGCCGGTATTCGAGGGGTCGGAGTCTGCTCGAACTGGAGCCGCGCGAGGCGGGCATAGAGCCCGTTCTGGCGAACGAGGCCGGCATGGGTTCCCTCCTCGACGATGCGCCCGCCCTCCATGACGAGGATCCGGTCGGCTTTCAGCACCGTGGCAAGGCGATGGGCGATGACGAGGGTGGTGCGGTCGCGCATCAGCCCGTCGAGCGCGTCCTGGACCAGCGTCTCGCTCTCGGCGTCGAGCGCCGAGGTCGCCTCGTCGAGAAGCAGGATCGGCGCGCCGCGCAGCACGGCGCGGGCGATAGCGATGCGCTGGCGCTGGCCGCCGGAAAGCGTCATGCCGCGTTCTCCGACGGCCGTGTCGTAGCCCTGGTCGAGGCGGACGATGAAGTCATGGGCCTGGGCGGCGCGCGCCGCTCTTTCCACCGCGTCGCGCGCGACCCCCGGCAGGCCGAAGGCGATGTTGTCGTGGATGCTGGCGGAAAAGAGTGTGGCGTCCTGCGGCACGATGGCGATGCGGCGGCGCAGTGCCTCCGGGTCGGCCGTGCGCACGTCGACGCCGTCGACCAGCACGCGACCGCCTGTCGGATCGTAGTAGCGCAGGATCAGCGAGAATAGCGTGCTCTTCCCGGCGCCGGACGGGCCGACCACGGCGACCGTCTCGCCGGCGCGCACGCCGAAGCTGACGCCGTGCAAGCTGGGTGCGCCCGGCCGGGCGGGATAGGCGAAGGAGACGCCGTCGAAGGCGACCGTGCCCGGGGCGGGATCGGGCAGGCGGGCCGGGTTTACCGGGGCGGCGATCGCCGGGCGCTCGGCGAGCAGTTCCTGCAGGCGTCCCGCCGCACCCGCCGCCTGCGAAAGCTCGCCCCAGACTTCCGAGAGCGCGCCGAGGCTTCCGGCCGCAAAGACCGAATAGAGCAGGAACTGGCCGAGCGTTCCGGCCGACAGCGTGCCGGACAGCACGTCCTGTGCGCCGAACCAGAGCACGGCTACGACGCTGCCGAAGATCATGGTGATGGCGAAGGCGGTGAGGAAGGAGCGGGCCCGCGATGCCGCGCGTGCTGCGACGAAGGCGGTTTCCACGGCATCGGCGAAGGTCGCGCCGGCGGCGGCCTCACCGTTGAAGGCCTGGACGGTGCGGGCGGCGACGATCGCCTCGCCGGCATAGGCGGATGCCCGCGCCAGCCGGTCCTGCGCGGCGCGGGAACGCTGGCGCACCGAGCGGCCGAATGCGACGAGCGGAAAGACGATGACGGGGATGGCGATCAGCACCAGGCTCGACAGACGCGGGCTGGTGTAAACCATCATGGCGATGGCGCCGAGGCAGAGGATGAGGTTGCGCAGCGCCATCGATGCCGTCGCGCCGACGGCGGACTTGATCTGCGTCGCGTCCGCCGTCAGCCGGGAGACGATCTCGCCCGACTGGTTGACGTCGAAGAAGGCGGGCGACAGCGACATGACATGGGTGAAGACCTCGCGCCTCAGATCGGCCACCACCCGCTCGCCGAGCGTGATGACGAAATAGTAGCGGGCGGCGCTCGCGAGCGCCAGGATCACAGCCAGCACCATCAGCATCGCGAAATAGGTGTCGATGAAGCCGGAGTCGGCGGTCGAGAAACCATGGTCGATCATCCGGCGCACGGCGATCGGCAGGGTCAGCGTCGTGACCGCCGCGACCGCCAGCGAGACGAGCGCCCCGAGGACGAGACCGCGATAGCGCATCACGTGCACGAGAACGCCGCGAAGCTGCCGAAGGGGTGCCCGTCCGCCGGGTCGCCTTGCCTGATCCTGCACGTCATCCCCCTGTCGCGGCGCCAAACTCTTCCGCCGCGGTACTTGTTATCCCGAAGGTCCTCATGTATAGGGCACGGCATCGCACGGGGAGGCCGGACAGCTACACTGTTTGCGGCTCACTTACTTGTTTGGTCATGGCGCCGCAACCGGTTGCGGCAATTGGACCCGAAAGATCAGGAAGACTGTTATGAAGGCGAACATCCATCCCGATTACCACACCATCAAGGTGGTCATGACCGACGGCACGGAATACACGACCCGCTCGACCTGGGGCGCCGAAGGCCAGACGATGAATCTCGAAATCGATCCGAAGTCCCATCCGGCCTGGACCGGCGGCAACCAGCAGCTCGTCGACCGCGCCGGCCGCGTCTCGAAGTTCAAGAAGCGTTTCGAAGGTCTCGGCCTCTGAGGCTTGGCATCCGTGCAGGCCTGCTGAAAGCCCGGCTCCGCCGGGCTTTTTTGTTGCCGGGATCTGTCGTTTTGTTTGTGGTGCATCGTCCGCCGCCGAAGCGAGCCCGCTTCGTCTGGGCATGCTCTCGCGGCACGGACGCCAATAAAAAAGCCCGGCAGGGCCGGGCTTTGATCGTCGAGGGGTCTGTCCTTGTCAGGCATTGAGGCCGAAGGCCGTCTGCAGCAGGTTGAGCTGAGCCTTGACGCCGTTCTGGTTGTCGGGAACGGACGTGGCCGCTTCCTGCGGGCGATAGATCTCGCGGTCGAGGAGCGCGACGCGGTTCTGCAGGCGCAGGGAACGCTCGATCAGGTCGCGGAAGCTTTCGGGAAGGTCGTTCCAGCCGGGCGCGGCGCGATCGACGTTGAAGCTGTCGAGACGGACCTTGTTCTTCTCGGAAAGAACCTGCTCGCGCGTCATCTCGCCATTGTTGACTGCCCTCTGCAACAGCAGCCAGGATGCCATCTGCATCAGACGGGTGGTGAGCCGCATCGATTCCGCCGCGTAGAGAACGGATGCCATGCGCGGCAGCATCTTCGAGGCGACGCGGCCCTGTCCGTCGAGATAGCTCGCCGTCTCTTCGACGAGGCCCATGCCTTCACCGTAAAGGGCCTTGAACTGCGCTGACGCGGCAGCGTGACCGGCGAAGCTGACCGTGTTCAATCCTCTTTCGGACATTCTCTCACAATCCCTGGCTAAACGCATCACTTCCATCAGGTAACGGACGTGTCGCGGCAAATGTTCCTGAGCCGTCCGCTGGGGAGGCCGCAGAATGATCCCATAACCCAAAACACGCAAGGGGCATCTTAAGAAAGGGTTAATCTCCACAGCTCTTTGGCAAAAGTCGGGCCGAACAAAAAAAGAGCCGCGAAAGCGGCTCTCAAGGTAAAACAGGGAGAAAATCAGACCGGTTCGCCAGAAGGTGAAGGGGCTGAATCCGGAAGAACCGGATGAAATGATCATCCATTATAAAGCTTAATATACGGTTAACGAAAGGATTTTCTCGCATCTTCGTCTTAAGGAAACGGTAACGCTCCTGTGCCGCGACGATACGGGGCCGCCGGCGGCGCGAACGTGCTCTCTCCTTTCGTTCGTGCTGCCTTGTCTGGATCCGAAGCGATTCCGCTTCGGCTGGACATTCTCTATCGGGGATCGACCAGCGGCGCCTCGGGCTGCGGCAATTCGTCCGCAGCCGGACGGACCTCCGCCGTCTCCTCGGCGGCGATCGCCCGCGGCGAGAGCTGCAGGCTTTCCGGGGTCGTCAGCGTGCCGGGATTGATGGTGGAGTAGGCATCGCGCTCCGCGGCGGGGATCGGCGCGCGGCGGCGGCTGCGGAACATGGCATAGGCCATGATGAGGAAATGCGCGCAGGCGGTGATCATGAACAGGCCGTGTGCGCCGGTCGCCGTCATGATCGGGCCGCCGATCGTCGGGCCGATGATGGTGCCGATGCCGTAGAGCAGCAGGAGCCCGCCGGACACCTTGACGAAATCTTCGGGCGCGGCGAAGTCGTTGGCATGCGACACGGCGATCGGATAGAGCGCATTGGCGGCAGCGCCGTAGATCGCCGTGAAGGTCAGCAGCAGCACGACGCTCGACGGCTCGAAGAGGAAGATGACGAAGCCGGCCAGCGCGCCGAGGCCGGCGAGACCGGCAAGCACGTAGCGCCGGTCGATCGCATCGGAGAGCTTGCCGGCCGGGAACTGCATCGCGGCGCCGGCAAAGATCGTCACGCTCATCATCATGGCGACGCTGCTGTCCGAAAGTCCGGCCTGGCGCCCGAAGACGGCGCCGAGCGTGCCGAAGGCGCCGTTGGCGATGCCGATCAGCAGGATGCCGAGGAAGGACACCGGCGAATTGGCGTAGAGCGCCTTCAGGTCGAGGCGCACCTGCTTCAGCGGTTGTGGAGAGGCGGCGGTGGAGAGCAGCGTCGGCAGCATGGCAAGGCAGTAGACAATGCCGCAGATCATGAAGAAGGTCGCGGCCGACGTGTCGCCGAAAGGGATCATCAGCTGGCCGCCGACGACGCCGAACAGCGTGATGGCGATATAGAGCGAGAAGATCGCGCCGCGGCTCTCGTTGGTGGCGCGCTCGTTCAGCCAGCTCTCGATGATCATCGAGGTGCCGGCGGTCGAGAAGCCGGTGACGGCGCGCAGCGCCACCCACCAGATCGGGTCGACGAGGAGGCCGGTCAGAAGCGCGATGATGGCGAGCAGCGAGGCGAAGCCGCTGAAGGCGCGCACGTGGCCGGCGCGCTTGACGATGTTGGGCGCGAGCAGGCAGCCGAGGACGAAGCCGCTTGCCCAGGAGGTGCCGAGCAGGCCGAGCAGGGTGGTGGAATAGCCTTCGGTCGTGCCGCGCACCGGCAGCAGCAGGCTGTGCAGGCCGTTGCCGAGGAACAGGAACAGGGTTCCGAGCAGCAGGGCGGCGACGGGAATGAGATTGTTGCGCATCGGACGTCCGGATCCCGCGGTTCGAAGGCAAAACTAGAGCATTTCCGGTGATCACGGGATCACCTTCAATACTCCAAGTCGTTCTTTTTGGCGCATTCTCCGGCGCCGAAGCGATCATGCTTCGGCTGGAAATGCTCTAGGCTGGGCCCGCAGCGAAGGCCAGCCGTCTTTCGCTTTTTACCCGATTGAAATCGCGGGCGAAAGCCAATAGCTGTGGCGCAGGGACGCCGCGCGCCGCCGATCGTGCCGGAAGCGTTTCCAGCGGCAACCGGATCGACCGGGCGGCGCCGTCCTTCCGTTTTAACCGCATCGTCCGACGCAGGAGCGATCCTGCTTCGGCCGCCATGTTCCAAGGCCCGCCATGTCGAAAGCGATCGCGTTCATCCTGCTTCTGGCCATGGCGGTCCACATCATCCGCCCGCTCGGCCTGCCGGGCCTCAGGCTTCGGCGCGACTTCTGGAAGATCGCGGTGCTTGCCATCGCCGTGATGATGGCGACGACGCTGATCCGCCCCTGATCAGGACCAGAAGTCCGGAATCGTCTCGGTAAGGCGCGGCCCGAGGCGCAGCGGCGCGATGCGCTCGGCAAGGCCGGTCCTGTCCGAGATCTCGACGCCGATGCCGCAGATCGTCGCCGGGCCGCTCGCCGCCTCGAAGCGGCCTTTCGGCATTTTCGAGATGAAGCGGTTCAGCGGCTCCTCCTTGTCCATGCCGAGCGAGGAATCATAGTCCCCGCACATGCCGGCGTCGGACAGGTAGGCGGTGCCGCCGTTGAGGATCTGGTGATCGGCCGTCGGCACATGGGTGTGGGTGCCGACGACGAGGCTGGCGCGGCCGTCGACGAAATGACCGAAACACTGTTTTTCGCTGGTCGCCTCGGCGTGGAAGTCGAAGACGACGGCATCGGCCTGCTCGCCGAGCGGGCAGGCGGCGAGGATGGCTTCCGCCGTCTTGAACGGATCGTCGAGTTCGGGATGCATGAAGACGCGGCCCATGACGTTGGCGACGAGGACGCGGGCGCCATTGCGGGCAAGGTACAGGTTCGAGCCGCGCCCGGGCGTTCCGGCCGGATAGTTGGCGGGCCGCAGGAAGGCGTCGTGGCGGCCGGCGAAGACCACCGCCTCCTTCTGGTCCCAGACATGGTTGCCGGTCGTCACCACGTCGGCGCCGGCCTGGAGGGTTTCGAGGAAGATGTCCTCGGTGATCCCGAAGCCGCCGGCGGCGTTCTCGCCGTTGACGATGACGAAATCGAGCTTCAGGTCGCGCACGAGCCCGGGCAGCTTTTCCCAGACCGCCACGCGCCCCGTCTTGCCCACCATGTCCCCAAGAAACAAAAGCCGCATCCGTCCTACCTTCCGCCCGACACCTGCCGCAGGCCCGTCTCCGTCAGGATTGCCTCCAGCGGAACGTCATGCGGTTCGGCCGGCACTGATGCCACTTCCTGGCAGTCGAAGGCAATGCCGATCAGGCGCGGCGCGCGTCCCTTCGCCCTCAGCCGCGCGATCGCCCGGTCGTAATGGCCGGCGCCGTAGCCGATGCGGTTGCCGGCGGCGTCGAAGGCGGAGAGCGGCACCAGCATGAGGTCGGGGTCGAGCACGGCCGCCTCAGGGCCGGGGCCGACCGTGCCGAAGCCGGTCTTGATCAGGTGCGCGCCGGCGACGAGTTCGCGGAAGACAATGGTCTCGCGATCGATCACCACCGGCGTGCAGAGCCGCGCGCCGCGCTCGCGCAGCCGGTGCATCAGCGGGCGGATGTCCGCCTCCGAACGGATCGGCAGGAAGCCGGCGACGATCTCGCCCGGCGACAGCGCGATGCGGTCGCCGGCATTATCGGCCATCGCGAGGCTCGCCTCCAGCCGGTCGGCGGAGGCGATCGCGTCACGGGCGGCGAGGCGTCCGGCGCGGATCTCCGCCTTCAGCGCCTTCGGGTCGGGGGTGTCCGTCATGTGTCCTCCGCTGCCATGCCGGCGGCTGTCGCCTGCGTGCGATGCCGCCTCTTTCCCGTCTCCGCCTCCCTTACAGCATCGCGGGCCGGGCTGGAAACGGCGCATTCCGACATTGCGCGGCCGCGGCCGTGAAACTTGCCCTTGTCCCCGGCCGTTCCCGTGCCGTCGCGGCACAGCCTGGCCGTGCGTGCCGCCGGAATTAGCCTCCCGTTCACGATACGGGCGGCTTCGGCTTTCATCGGGACCGCCGCCCATGCCAGAGACGCCTGTGATGAACGAGGACGATAGGGAGAAGGGCGCACGGAATGCGCGCGAGGAAAATTGCGAGGCCATCGACATGCCGGCGATGATCGTCCCGCCCCTGTCGCCGCTGGAGTTGCGCTGCCTCGGGCTCGCGGCCTACGGGCGCACGATCGACGACATCATCCTTGAAACCGACCTGCCGTGCCAGCGGGTCCGCGATGCCTTTGCCGGGGCCATGCGCAAGCTCCAGGCCGCCAATCTCGCCGAGGCTATCTTTCGCGCGGCCCGCATGAGGCTCATCTGAGGATATGGAGTCGCATGGCCTTCCGGGCAGCCGTCGCGCGGCTCACTTCGGTTTTCCGCGTCGTCCCGCAAAGGAAGGAGGCCGGACGGGCCGTGCTACTTCGCCCCGCTCCCGACGCGGAAGGGCACGCCATTGACCGCGTAGAGGCCCGCCTCGAGATCGAAGAAGGAAGCGGGCTGCTTGTCCCGGATGAGCACGATTCCGGTCTCGCCGGCGCTGTATTCGTAGAGCCTGCCGTCGCACGAGGCCTTCTGCGGGAAGGTATCCTCGACGACCGAGAAGAGATCGAGGCTGCGGCAGGGGCCGATCTCGTGGACCAGTCCGATCGTTCCGTCGGCGTTGCGGATGTCGACGACGAGGCGCGCGTCGCTGAAAAGGCCCTTCGGCTTTCCGTCGACCGTCTTCGCCCGGCCGCGTGCGACGATGTCGGCCGCCGACAGGATCTCTCCCTCCACGACGAAGTCGCTGGCGCGGGACGTGTCCGCCCCGCCCGTCTCCGGCAGGATCATCGGCGCGCCGGCCGCCTGGAACGAGAGGACGAGGTTGTTGTCCGCCGCAGCCAGCGTCGCGGGCGCGGCGAGGAGCAAGCCGGCGATCGCCGCCACCCGGCATTTCCTGATCGATGACGACATGACATCCTCCGTGCCGCGTTGCGAACCGTCAAGGCCAAGCCGGCGGTGCGCGGGATCTAAAGCGTATCTCGCAAAGGTGTGCAGCGAAAAGACATGCGTCAAAACAAAGACCCAAAGCGTAGGAGCGAATTTGAAAGATCGCAACATGCTTTAGGGCGGCGTTCGGCCGGGTGGCCGCGGCGATGCGGTCTCTCCCCCCTATCGCCGCAGGCCGTCTTTGGTTTTACCGGCAGGGAACCGGAACCAGCGTCATGTGCTGGTCTTCGATCACTTCGCGGGTCTGGATGAAGACCTCGTCGTTGTAGCGATCGACGACATAGGCGCCGCTGCGCTGCATGTTGCCCTTCCACTCGCGCGAGGCGTCACGCAGCTTGATGCCGCGCGTGTTGTAGGCAACCGTTGCCGGCACCTTCTTCGCGCGGTAGCAGACGTCCCTGTTGAGGTATTCGCGCTTGGTGTAGACTTCGGCGCTCGCGACCGAAGGAAGCGCGACGACGGCGAGGCTGCCCGCAGTGACAGCAATCGCGGTCGCAATATGAATGACCTTTCCGACCATTTTAATAATCCTTTTTGACCAAATTACGCCACGTTGGCGCCAATCATGAATAAAGTTGCGGGCTCTTGCGAGTCAAGTGTTTCAGTTTATGTCGCGGCGGTTGTTCAGGTCGATTTGCAAGTGTTGTTAAAGTTAAAATTTGAGTAAAATGATATGGGCGCCGTTATTCGTGGAGTCCCGGACGATATACATCCGTCGAGACGTAAATCATTCGCCGTGCGCTGTCATCCCCCGGCCGGGTTATGCGGTTCAACCCGTCCGGCTGCGGGCGCTCTCCTGCAATCCAGGGATGCTTCGAGCCGTGTGGCCCTGATCGTTCCGGTCCGTCCGCCCGTTTCTCCGAGCATTCCGCAATCAGGCGTTGACAAACGCTCGCAGATGCCATTGCCATAGGACGGTCCTCCTCCGGCATCATCATGAACGCAGACCTCTCCATCGTCGACCATATTTACGAGGCCGCCTTCCTGCCGGACCAGTGGTCCGTCGTCTGCGAGCGCCTGTGCGAGGAGGCCGGGGCCTATTCGGCCGCCGTCGTCGCCATCGACGAGTGGCAGACCTTCCGCTGGATCGCGACGCCGAACATCGCGGCGGTGATGGAGCGCTATGCGCTGAGCCCGATGCGGCTGCAGAACAGCCGGCCGCAGCGCCATGTCGAGCGCGGGCTGATGTCGTTTTCCCGCGACATCGACCTGATGAGCCCGGCGGAACTCGCCGCGGATCCGATCTACGAGGCGTTCCTCCATCCGCTCGGTCTCGGCTGGACCGTCGGCGACCTCATCCAGGAGCCGTCGGGGCACGCGATCATGTTCGACCTGACGCGCAAGGCGGCGCACGGGCCGTTCACGGAGGCCGGGGTGGCGCGGCTCAATGCGCTGCGGCCGGATCTGGCGCGCGCGGCGCTGATGTCGTCGAGGCTCGCCTTCCAGCGGGCCCGGACGGTCGCCGAGACGCTCGACGCGATCGGCCTGCCGGCCGCGGTCGTCGGCGACAGCGGCGCCGCCGTGGCGCTGAACGGCCGCATGGAAGACCTCGCCCCGCGCATCCGCACCGGCGCCCGCAACCGGCTGACGCTGGATTCCGCCGATGCCAACGGCCTCTTGCAGATGGCCCTGGCGCAATTGCGCGAAAGCGTGGCGCCCTTCGTCCAGTCGATCCCGATCGCCGCGGCCGCCGAGGGGCCGGCGCTGATCCTGCACCTACTGCCCGTGCGCCGGCAGGCGCGCGACATCTTCTCGCGCAGCGCCGCCATCCTGATCGTCACGCCGGTCGGCGCGGTCGGTCCGCCGGACCTTCGCGTCATTTCCGGTCTCTTCGACCTGACGGCGGCGGAGGCGCGCGTCGCGCGCGAGATCGCCATCGGCACGTCGATCGACGCGGCGGCGCAGAAGCTCGGGATCGCCCGCGAGACGGTGCGCACCAACCTGAAACGCATTTTCATGAAGACGGGAACGGGACGGCAGTCGGAACTGGTGATGCTGCTGTCGGGGCTCGGCCGCCTGCGCAACTGAGCGGGCTCAGACCTGGTTCGCCGCGCGATAGCGCAGGACCGGGGCCCCTTCGGAGGTCGCGATGCAGTTCCGCCCGTTCGCCTTGGCCGTGTAGAGCGCCCGGTCGGCGGCGTGGTAAAGGTCGTCGCGCGTCTGCCCGGGCAGCCACTGGCTGACGCCGGCGGAGAAACTGAAGCCGAACTGCTGCGGGAGCCTGTGGTTGGCGCGCAGGATGTGGCGCTGGAACCGCTGCAGGGCGAAGATCGCCGCTCCCATCGACCGTCCCGGCATGACGAGCAGGAATTCCTCGCCGCCGACGCGGCCGGTGACGTCGTCACCGCCGAAGACCTGGCGGCAGTGGTCGCCGAACCGTTCGAGGATCCGGTCGCCCATGTCGTGGCCGAACGTGTCGTTGATCTGCTTGAAATGGTCGATGTCGATGAGCGCGACGCTGAGCACGCCGCCGCCTTCCAGAAGCCGCACGCATTCGTCGAGGTAGCGCACGATGGCGCGCCGGCTGTTGAGGCCGGTCAGCGTGTCGGTGTCCGCCGCCAGCATCGCCTCGTCGCGGGCGGTCTCGAGGTCGCGCTCGCGCAGCTTGAAGCGGGTGAGTTCGGTCAGCGTCAGCAGGATCCAGCCGCCATTGTAGGTGGTTTCCTGGGCCCAGAACCAGCGGCCGTCGACGAGGTCCACCTCGAAGCCGCGATGGGGCTGGCGCCGACGCTTGCCGTTCGCGGCCTTCAGCCAGGCCCCGATGTCGTCGGTGACGATCAGGCCGCCGCGTCCGGCCGCGTGGCAGTGGGTGATGATGGTCGCAAAGCTCTGTTCGCCCGGCTGGACGTCGTAGAGGCTGCGGAAAGCCGGCGAGGCGAGCATCAGCCGGTCTGCGGGATCGAAGAGCGCGATCGCCATCTCGCTTGCCGCAAGGCCGTCGACGAGGTCGGCGAGCGTGGAAAGGGCCGGATCGGCGGTCAGACCGGCCGTTGCCCCTCGCGCGAGGACACCGCTGTCGGAAATGGCCATCGGCATGCCTGTTCGTCCTCGTCCCATGTCCGCCGGGCGTCCCCCGTTTCATGCTGCGCCGCAAAACGCGAAGCAGTGTTATAGGGCCGGCTTGTGTCGACATGCAGGGCTTTCGACGCCAGCCTGCCGAAAGTCGGGTTTCATCATCAATGCTCTGCGTGCCGCGCTCCTCAATCCGTATCAGAATGAGGCGCGCCGCCTCTTCGGGGCGCCGGCGACCTTTTCGCCTGAAAGCGGCTATGCCCTTGCCGCCCTGCCTCCGGTCCCCGTGCGTTGCAGGCGGGTCACCGTTGCGCCCGCCGTCGCGGGCCCGGCCCTGAAGCGCTCGATCAGGCGGGCGAGATCCTCGGTCTCGGCGGTCAGGTTCTGCGCCGCCGCTGTCGTCTGCTCGACCATGGCGGCGTTCTGCTGCGTCACCTGGTCCATCTGATCCGCGGCCGAGGACACCTCGCGCAGGCTCCCGGCCTGCTCGCGCGCGCTGCGGGCGATGTCGGTGACGACGCCGCTCACCTGGGTCACCTGGGCGACGATCTCCCGCAGCGACTGGCCCGAGGTGGTCACGAGTTCGACGCCCTGCTTGACCTGGGCCGAGGAGGTGGAAATCAGCGTGCGGATCTCGCGCGCCGCCTCGGCGGACCGTTGCGCAAGCCCGCGCACCTCCTGCGCCACCACGGCGAAGCCGCGGCCCGCCTCGCCGGCGCGCGCCGCCTCGACGCCCGCATTGAGCGCGAGCAGGTTGGTCTGGAAGGCGATCTCGTCGATGACGCTGATGATCTTGCCGATCTGCTCGGAGGACTGCTCGATCTCCGACATGGCGGCGATCGCCGTATCGACGATGGCGCCGCCGCGCGCCGCGTTCTGCCGCGCGGTCTCGGCCACGGTCTGGGCGCGGTCGGCGCCGGATGCGGTCTCGTTGACGGCGCCCGTCACCTGGCTCAGCGCCGCCGCGGTTTCTTCGAGCGAGGCGGCCTGCTGCTCGGTGCGCTTGGCAAGGTCGTTCGAGGCGGTCGAGATCTCGTTGAGGCCGGCGCGGATCGCCTGCACGCCGCTGACGACGCCGGTGATCGTCTCCTCCAGCCTGCCGACGCTGTCGTTGAACGTGTTGCGGATCGGCTCGAATTCCGGCGCGACGGCGCCGTCCATGCGCACGGTGAGGTCGCCGGCCGAGAGCGCGTCGAAGCTCGCCTCGACGCTGAGGATGAAACGGCGGAGGTCCTCGGCCTTGCTGTCGCTCAGGCGTGCGTCGCGTGCGCGCTGCGCCTCCTGCTCGGCACGTGTGGCGCGGGCCTCCTCCTCCAGCGCCTTCTTCTCGAGGGCCGCCTGCTTGAACACCTCGACGGCGCGGGCCATGGCGCCGATCTCGTCCGGACGGTCCTTGTCGCCGACATCGGTCGCAAGATCTCCGGCGGCAAGACGGCTCATCGTCGTGGTGATGCGCCGGATCGTGCCGGCGAGCGCCTTGGCGAACGCGAAGAAGAACAGGAGCGCGAGCAGCGACACGGCGCCGGTGCCGAGCAGCACCGACCAGAAGGCGGTGCGCCCGGCTGCGACGAGGTCCGCGACGTCGGAGGCGATCTCGAGCACGCCGACGGGCTTGCCGGAGAAATCGATCAGCGGTACGCCGGTGACGGCATGGTCGCGTCCGCCGACAAGGCCCATGTGCCGCACGGTCCCGCCGGCGGCGATCCGCGAAAGGTCGTCCGCCGTCAGCAGCGGCGTCTCGGGAAAGGTCGAGGCCTGCGCCTTGAAGCCGCCATCGGCCGGCAGGTGAATGGCGATCTGCGCGTTTCGCGCTCCGGCGAGCCGCGAGAAGTAGTCCTCCGTCAGCCGGGTGCCGACGTCCACGACGCCGGCGACGGCGCCGCCGGCCGTCACCGGCGCGCTGGCGAAGATGCTGACCGCGGTGCGGCCGGGCTCGATGCCGGCCATCAGCCGGCCAGTCTTCAGCGCCTCGACGATCATCTTGCGCCGCCCGGTGATGTCGTCGCCGAACACGTCCGGCTCGTGGATGCGCGCGACGACCACGCCCTTGCCGGTGCTGAAGGTGATGAGTTGCAGGGTGCTGTTTTCCGCGATCGCCGGCAGCGCGGCCGAATAGCGGGCGAGAATGTCCTGGCGCGCATTCCCGGCGATCAATCCCGCGGTCTCCGGCTCGCCGGCGAGCGCCAGCGCGAGGCCGGCGGCGGCACGCTTCTGCGCATCCATGTCCGCCTCGACGAAGGCGAGATCCGAGGCGAGTTCGACGGTGATGGCACGCTCGCTTTCCGTCGACTGCTGGTACCAGGCAAGGCCGCCGATCGCCGCTGCCGAAAACAGCACGGCGGCAAAGCCGTAAAGGCTGATGCGAGCCCAGAGCGGGCGGGAAATGCGGGCCTCTGTCATCGTCTTCCTCCGCGGCGGCCAGCAGCGCGGGCCGAAAATCCTGTGGTGAACGAAACGTGGCGCAAAAGCGTTGATTTTGAGATAAACCGAAGACCCAGGAATCGCGGGCGCGGTGCCCGCTCCCCGAGCGACGAGGACAGATGCCATGGCCATGCCGAACCTGCCGATGGAGGGGGGATGCCGGTGCGGTCGCGTCCGCCTGCGCATCAGCGCGCCGCCGCTCCTGACGATGGCCTGCCATTGCCGCGGCTGCCAGAAGATGAGTTCGAGCGCCTATTCGCTGAGCGTCGCCATCCCGAGCGACTGCTTTGCCGTGATCGACGGCGAGCCGGTGATCGGCGGATTGCATGGTGAACTCCGCCATTTCTTCTGCGGCCACTGCATGAGCTGGATGTTCACGCGGGCCGACGTCATGGCGGGTTTCGTCAATCTCCGGCCGACGATGCTCGACGAGACCGGATGGTTCACGCCTTTCGTTGAGACCTATACTTGCGAGAAGCTGGGCTTCGCCGACACAGGCGCGCGGCACAGCTATGAGCGGTTCCCGCCCTTCGAGGACTATGGCCGGCTGGCGCAGGAATTCGCCGCGCTCGAGGACGCCCGTCCGTCGGGCGCATAGGAAGACGTCAGTCGCTGCCGGCGGGGAGCGTCCGGTAATAGGGCGCGAGAGCCGGAAGATGGGCGGCGAGCGCGGCAAGGCGTGTGTCGCCTGCTGCGAGCGTTCCCGAGAACCTCTCCGCCACCACCGCCTGGTGCAGGGCGACGGCTTCGGCCGGAGGATCGCTGAGCACCGTGTAGACCGGCACGGCGATGGTCTTGCCCTTGACCGTAACGCGGTCGAGTTCGAAAGCCACGAGCGGTGCCGAGAGGGCGCGCGCCGTCGCCTCGCCGATCAGAAGCGGCACGCCATAGGCTTTCGACTGGCCTTCGAGCCTTGCGGCGAGGTTGACCGTGTCGCCGAGCACGGAATAGTCGAAGCGCTGCAGCGACCCCATGTTGCCGACGACGCAGTCGCCCGTGTTGATGCCGACGCCGATCGCCAGCGCCACCGGCGCCGCGCCGGCTTCCGTCGCCTCGGCCTTGAGCGCATCGTTCAGCCGCTCGATCGCGGCCAGCATGTCGAGCGCGGCGAGGACGGCGTTCTGTGCATGGTCCGGATCGTCGAGCGGCGCGTTCCAGAAGGCCATGATGCAGTCGCCGATATATTTGTCGATCGTGCCGCCATGGCGGAGCACGACCTCGGAGAGCGGCGTCAGCAGCCGGTTCATCAGCGTCGTCAGCTGCTCGGGGTCGTCCTTCAGCCGCTCGGAGATCGTCGTGAAGCCGCGCACGTCGCTGAAAAGGATGGACAGCGTGCGCCGCTCGCCGCCGAGCTTCAGCCTTGAGGGATCGCTCGCCAGCCGCTCGACCAGCGCCGGCGAGAGATATTGCGAAAAGGCACGGGTGATCTGCCGGCGCGAGCGGCGCTCGCCGGCATAGTCGAAGGCGGCCTGGCCGGCGATGACGGCGAGAAAGGCGACACTGCCGCCGACCGGCGAGACGAAGACCCGGCCGAAGCGGAGCGTTGCCCAGGCCGCGAGCACGATCAGGATGAGAGCGGCCAGCGCGACCAGCGGCGTCTTCCAGCCGATTCCCCCGAAAACGGACGCCGCGGCGGCCAGCGCGGCGATGACGATCACTGCGACGGCGGTCGCGGGCCCTGCCCGGTGGACGGCGAGGTCGCGGGTAAGGTTGTCGTAGATCGCGGCATGGACCTCGACGCCCGCCACCAGGCGGCCCGTCCTTAGGGTGAAGGAGGTCGGAAAGGCATCCGCGCCGCCGGCATCGAGCGTCGGGGCCGCCTGGAGGCTGAAGCCGACCATCACGACGCGGTCACGGAAAAAACCCTCCGGCAGCATGCGGCGCGCGTCGAGCGCCTGGTAGTAGGAGACGGTCTGGAAGGTGCGGGCGGGACCCATCGTCTGGATCAGCATGTCCTCGCGCGGCGGGGCGGCGTCGCGTCCGGCCGCCGCCGCGAGGCTTCGGGCGAAGCCGTCCTCGCGGGCGGGCAGGGCACGCAGCGTGCCGTCGCCGTCGAGCGCGACCGAGGCGATGCCGGCGCGGGCGCCGGCGGCGGTGAAGCGCGCCAGCGGCTCGGTGCGCACGAGCTGGTCGGCCTGAGGGGTGGTGATCAGCGTCTCGTCGCCGGCAAGGACCACGTCCGGACCGAGCGCGGCCTCGAGCGCGTCGTCGTTTCCGGGATCGGCGGCGGGTTCGGCGAAGATGATGTCGAGACCGATCGCCCGTGCCCCGGCCGCGCGCACTTCCTCGATCAGCCGGGCATGCAGCGCGCGCGGCCAGGGCCACTGGCTCTGGATGTCGGCGAAGGAGGGCTCGTCGATGGCGACGATCACCGGGCTGCGGCTGTCGGGCGCCGGCGGATCGAGCGTCGACAGAAGGTCGAAGGCGCGCAGGTCGACAAGCGCGACCGGCGCGGTCAACGACAGGGCGGAAAGCGTCAGCGCGACCAGCGCCGACAGGAGCGCGAGCTCGACGCTGCGCCGGCGGCTGCCCCCACCCGGTTTCGCCGACGCCGGCGTCGCCATCAGAAGCGGACCTTGACCGACGCCTTGAAGGCACGGCCCCAGCCGGGGACATTCGGGGCGACCTCGAATTCCTCATCCAGCAGATTGTAGGCCTCAAGGTTGAAGGCGACCGCCTTGTCGAGCGGCTCCCAGGTCAGGGCGGCGTCGAGGGTCCAGTAGCCGCCGAGGCGCGCCGCCGGCGGCGGGACGAGCCCGGTCGTCAGATCGGCGGTTCCCGCCTCGCTCTCGCGCGTACCGGTGTAGTTGGCGGCGAGCTGGGCCTTGAGGTTCGCCTGGCTGACGAAGGTGACGGCGACCTGCCCCGCCCATTCGGGCAGGTAGGGCAGGGGCCTGCCGGAGCCGGCGCTTGCCGGGTCGAGATCTTCCGAGGCCGTGTAGCTCGCCGTGCCCGACAGGCCGAAACCGTGGCCGAGCGCCAGATTGGCGGTGGTGCCGACGCGGTCGATCCGCCCTTCCGCAAGATCGATCGTGTCGGCGCTTAAAGGGATGGCGATCGAGAGGTCGTTCAGCGTCTGGTGCTGGACGTCGACGGCGGTGAACAGCCGGTCGCTCCATTCCGCCTCCCAGCGCAGCGCCAGCGTGTCGGAATAGCCGATCGGCGAAAGCGGGCGCTGGTTGGACTGGATGCCGACGATGCCGATCGGCGACAGCGTGGGCAGGCTGAGGTCGAGGCCCTCGCGCAGATAGGCGGCCCGCAGCCACTGGCCGTCCGCGGGCGCCCAGGCAAGGCCGAGCCGGGGCTCGAGGCGCGAGACATCCGCGTCGCCGCCGAGATAGCCGTAGAACAGGGCTCCTTCCGCCTTGAGCGTCGGCGAGATCTCGTAGAGCGCGTCGGCATAGGCGCGCGCCAATGGGCGGGCATCGGCGTAGCTGTTGGTCTCTTCGATGACGTCGGTGACGGTGCGATCCTGCGTCTTGATGTCGATCGTCCCGCCTTCGATGCCGTAGCGCCAGGTGAGGTCGCCGCTGCCGTAGAGATGGTTGACCGCGGCGATCCGGCTCTTCTGTGCCGCCTGGCTGCCGATCAGGCCCGTCAGGACGCCGTCGGCGGTGATGGCCTCGCCGCTCTGCGCGTCGATGCCGGAATAGAAGAGCGCGGCGTTGACGATGCTGCGATGGTCGAAGCTGTGGCTCCAGCCGATGCCGGCATTGGTGCCCTCGTCGATCTTGTTGCGGTAGTAATTGACCACGGCGCCGCTCGCCGGGTCGAGAAAGGCGAGTTCGAACTGGTCGTCGCTTCGGGCGCGGCTGGCATAGGCGACGACGCGATCGTCGGGCGTCGGGTTCGCCGTCAGGTAGGCGGTGCCGCTCTTGATCTCGGTCTCGGTGGCGAAGGCGCCGAGGATGCCGTTCAGTTCGCGCAGGTCCGGCGTCGATTCCCAGACGAGCTGGCCATAGGCGCTGATCGGGAAGGGCGCGTTGGTGTAGCCCTGAAGCTCGGCCTCGCTGGTCCAGCCCCAGTCGTGGCCGGTGCGCGTGAAGCCGCCGCCGAGCGCGCCCTCGAGGAACGGGCTCTGCACCACCGCCGGCGTCTTCGTCCGTCCCGCCAGCATGTGCGGCTCCAGCATCAGCCCCTGTACGAGGGCCGAGAAGGTCAGGCTGTTCTGGGTGAAGTCGGTGGCGTTTGCGCCGTAGGTGGCGCTGGTGGCGAAGGGATCGACGCTGCCGCGGATCGTCTGGTCGAGATAGCTGCTGCCGGAGAAGGGATTGAAGACGGCGTCGCCGTAATATTGCCCCCAGGCGTCCAGCCCCTGCAGCCGGAAGGCGGCGTTGAGCGAGGAGCCGGCGGCCTGGTTGCCGCTGAGCGCTGCATGGCGGCCGCCCTTGGCGCGCGACCGCTTGAGGAAGGCGCGGGCGCTTGCCATCGCCGTTTCGGAATCATAGGCGTCGATCGCCATGCTGGTGCGAAGGGCCGCGATCGAGGCGTCCTCGGGATCGAGCCGGTCGGCATTGTCGAGCGCCTGGATCGCGGCGACGCGCTCGCGCCGTTCGAAATGCGCCGCCGCCAGCATGGTCTGGCCCGCCGCGACGCCCGGATTGGCGACGGAGCCGGCGAGCAGGTCCTCGAGCGCCTTCTCCCGGTCGCCGACCTGCATGTGGTAGCGGCCGCGCGCGATCAGCGTCAGATCGTAGCCGGGGTCGAGCGCCAGCGCGCGGTCGATCTCCTCCTTGGCCTCCGCCACGCGGTTCTCGTCGAGCAGCAGAATGGCGAGGTTGGCGCGCGAGACGGCGTCCTCCGGCTGCAGTTCGATCGCGCGGCGGAAGGCGCGCTCCGCCTCGCGCGTCGCGTCGAGGCCGGAGAGGATGTGGCCGCGCAGGTCCCAGAGCGTCGTCGAACCCGGCATGATCGCCAGCGCCGCGTCGACATCGGCAAGCGCGCCATCGAGGTCGCCCTCGAAGCTCGAGCGGAAATGGGCGCGCGCCTCGAGGCCCGCGACGTTGCCCGGCTCCAGCGCCATGGAACGGTCGATGCCGGCGCGCGCGGCCTCGCGGTCGCCGAGGAAAAGCGCCAGCTGCGCGCGGGCGGCCGGCAGGGTCGGATCGGAGGGGTATCGCCTTTCCGCCGCCTCGACCCTGGCGAAGGCGGCCGGAATGCCCTCGACCATGCCGGCGATGAAGGCGTCGGCGAAGGCGCCGAAGGGGCCATCCTCCATCCGGGGCGGCGCCTCGCTGCGGTTCGGATCGGCGAGGCTGCGGGAGAAATAGCCGCCATAGGCCGCGATCGCGCGGCGCTTCGCGTCGAGGCGCGGTTCCGCCCGGGCAAAGAGGGTCGCGGCCTCGCCATGGCGCCCTTCCGCGCCGGCGAGGATCGCGCGCACGAGGTCGGCGCGTGCCGCCTCCGAGGCGGACAGGCCGGCGGCCTCGGCGCGCGCAAGAGCCGCTGCGGCGGGCGCGCGGCCGCGCAACTCCAGCGCCGCCTCGGCGAGCGTCAGCCAGTCCGCGCCGCTGCGCCCCGCCTCCGGCAGTGCGCCGATGCGGCTCTCCTCGGCGATCAGGCTCCTTGCCGACAAGGGCGAGGACGGCATCCAGCGATAGACGTCGCGCAGCGACAGATAGAAGAGCATCTGCTCGCGATCCTTCGGATCGGCGATAACGATCTTGCGCGGCGCCTGGCCAATGCCGGCGATCGCACCCTCGCCGCGCCCGACGGTGACGCGGCCCTTTCCGTTGGCGAGTTCCACCGAACCGTCGAGGACGAGAAGAGATGTCTGGCCCTTTGCGTCGACCGAAAGCGTCCAGTCGGTGCCGCGCACGGCCGCGGTCGCCGCCGGCGTATCGATGGTCACGCCGGTGCCGCCGCGTTCGGCCCGCGCCCAGATCGTGCCGCTCTCAAGCGCGAGGCCGCTGTCGCCCGACGTCTCCATCTTCTTGACGATGAGCGAGGTGTTGCGGCCGAGGCGGACCTGGGTGCGGTCGGAAAACAGCACGGCGAGCTGCCCGGTCGCATTGGTGCGCAGCACGTCGCCGGTCGCCAGCGCCTGGTCGAGATCGACATAGCGCCAGCCGTCGACCTCGACGAAACGGATCTCCTCGCCGGCCTTGCGGGCGATCACCGCGCCCGCCCGTTCGCCTCCGCGCGCGACGGGCTCCGCCACTGCCGGATCAAGCGGGAGTGTCGCCGCGCCGGCGACAATCGCCACGGCCATTGGAAATTTCATCGGTCGACCTGCCCGCTGCCTCGCGCCGATCTGTGGATTTCGGCTTGAAAAATGTCAAGCGGTCAGGGCATCTGGGCCGGACTTGCCCTCTTGGATTCGTGCCGGAGGGCGCGGTGCGGCCGGCGTTGCGCAAGACGGGGCGGCGCGCGACTGGCTGAAGGATGTCACGCATGTCGGATTTCGATCTTTCCTCCCCCGAACTCGCCGAGACCGGAGCGTCGGACGGCGACATCGATCGCGACTATTTCGACCATGTGCGCAAGATCAACGACATCTTCTACGACCAGGTGAAGATCAGCGACCAGAAGGCCGCCTACATCTTCACCTTCATCCTCGCCTTCCTGATCAGTTCGGAGGACGTGCGCGGCGTCTTCACCTGGCAGCGCTACACGGACGGGGACGTGGGCGCGATCCTCTGCTCGCTCGCGCTCGGCGCCAGCGCCGTCTATTCGCTGCTCTGCGCCATCATCGTCGTGCTGCCCCGCCGCTTCCCGACCTCGACCTCGCTGTTCTGGGGGACCTGGACGCGCCACCGCGACATCCTCAAGGCGGCGGCCGAGCGGCGCGACCCCGCCTATCTCTTCAACGAGTACCTGCAGAACGCCGACACGCTGGCGGCGATCTCCCGGGCGAAATACCGCTTCGTCACGCTCGCCTTTCGCGGCCTGATCGTGACCGTCCTCGCCTATGTCGCGCTGCTGGTCGCGGTCTAAGGCATCATCAAAGACTTTCGGGCAGAAACGAAGAAAATCAGGCGTCTCCATCTTGTCGCCACCCGCCGCTTCGGGCAATGCTGATGCGCGCGGAAGGAGCAGGGCATGGTGAAGATGACGGCGAAGGGAACGGCGGTGCGCTGCCTCGTCTTCGATCTGGGGGCGGGCAGCGGCCGAGCCGTGCTCTGCCGCTTCGATGGCATCCGGCTCGACTTCGAGGAGATCCACCGCTTTTCCGGCATCGAGCGCCGGCTGCCCGACGGGCCGCACTGGGATATCGCGCGCCTCTTCGCCGAGATCGAGACGGGGCTGGCACGGGCCGCCGAATGCGGCGGTCCGGTCGATGCGATCGGCGTCGACGGCTGGGGGTTGGACTACCTGCTCATCGATCGGCAGGGCCGGCCGCTCGGCGATCCCTTCCATTACCGCCATCCGCGCTCGATGCGGGGCCACGCCGCGTTCCCGATCCCCGAACAGCGGCTCTTCGAGGAGACCGGCGCCCAGTCGCTGCCGCTGAAGACGCTCTACCAGCTTTTAGACGAATGCGCGTCTGCGCCGGAGCGGATCGCACGTGCATCCGCGCTGCTGATGATCGCCGATGCCGTCAACCACCACCTGACCGGCAGCGTCAGCGGGGAGCGCACGCTCGCGCGCACCTCCGGCCTTCTCGATATCCGGACCGGCGAATGGAGCGCGACGCTCCTGGCCGAGGCGGGCCTGCCGGGTCATCTCCTGCCGCCGCTGCTCACGCCCGGAACGGTCTGCGGACCGCTGCGTCCCGCTCTTGCCGATGCGCTTGTCTGGCCGCCCGTGCCGGTCGTGGCGGTGGCCGGCCACGACACGGCGAGCGCGGTCGCAGCACTTCCGCCCGGCCCGGACCGGGCCTTCCTCATCTGCGGCTCGTGGTCGCTGATCGGCGTCGAACGGGTCGCGCCGGTGTTGACGGAGGCGGCGCGGCGCGACGGCTTCGGCAATGAGGGCGGCGTCGAGGACAGGCTCTGCCTGATCCGCAGCCTCAACGGGCTGCATCTTTTGCGCCGGCTTCTCGAGGCGTGGCGGCTGCGCACCGGCGAGGCCGTGGCCTTCGCCGATCTCGCCGGGCGCATCGCGGCGGCGGCAGGCGTCGATCCCACCATCGCCATCGATCCCGCTGATCCGCGTTATTTCGATCCGGACGACATGGCGGCGACGGTCATCGCCGATCTCGAGGAGAGGGGACTTGCGGCCGACGCGGATCTCGGCCGTCTCGCGCTTGCCGTCTATCGCGGCCTTGCCGCCGATGCGGTCGCAGCGTTCGATGCGCTCGAACGCCATCACGGCGCGCCGATCCGGTCGCTGCAGATCTGCGGCGGCGGCGCACATGACGAGGTGCTCTGCGGCATGATCGCCTCGGCGCTTTCGGTTCCCGTGAGCATCGGGCCGGTGGAGGCGAGCGTCTGCGGCAATGCCCTCCTGCAACTGATCGGCATCGGCGCGATCGCCGATCTTGCCGAAGGGCGTGACCTCGTGCAGCGCTCGCTTCCTTTCCGCGACTATGACCCGATGACGCGATCCTGGACGACACGCCCCTATGCTGGCCATTGAACGCAGGCAGAAGATCCTCGCGCGCGTCGACCGTGACGGCAGCGTCACCGTCGCCGACCTCAGCCTGGCCTTCGGCGTCACCGAGGAGACGATCCGGCGCGACCTCCAGGGTCTCGACCGCGAGGGGCTGCTGAGCCGAACCCATGGCGGCGCCGTCGCCCGGGCGCGGGAGACCGAGGACCTGCCTTATCCCTTGCGGCAGACGACCAACATCGCCGCCAAGCGCGCCATCGCCGCCCTCGCGGTCGCCGAGATCGCCGAGGGCGACGCGGTGATGGTCGATTCCTCCTCGACCGCCTACGAGGTCCTGCCGCTCCTCGCCCGCTTCCGCGACCTGACGCTCGTCACCAATTCCGTCCGCATCGTCGCCGAGCCGACCGTCACCGCCCATCCGATCATGTCGGTCGGCGGCGAACTGCGCCGCCAGTCTATGACCTTCGTCGGGCCGCTCGCCACCGGCGCCATCGGCCAGTTCAGCGCCGATGTCGCGCTGATCAGCTGCAAGGCGCTCGCGCGCGACGGCGGCGTGCTCGATGCGAGCCTTGCCGATGCCGAGGTGAAGCGCGCCTTCATCGGCGCGGCGCGCAAGGTGTGCCTGCTCGTCGACGGCGACAAGTTCGGCGGATCGGCGCTGACCCGGGTCTGCGGTCTCGACCGCATCGACGTCGTCCTGACCGACCGCATGCCGGGCGGCGACTGGCCGTCGCTCTTGGCGCGCGCCGGGGCACGTCTGCGGGTGGCCGAAGACGGCGATGTCTGAATTTCTGTTTTTGTTGATTTTTGTCTGATTTCCTGTTATTTCCCGGTCCGAAACAAAAAGGATGGACCATGCAGGATCTCAATGCGCTGCGGGAACTGATCTGCGAACTCGGCCGGCGCGCCTACAAGCGCGAGATGGGCGCCGCCAATGACGGGAACATCTCCGTGCTGCTCGACGACGGCACGCTGCTGTGCACGCCGAGCGGCGTGTCGAAGGGCTTCATGACGCCGGACATGATCTGCCATGTCGACCGCGCGGGCCGGCTCCTCGCCGGGCACCGCTACAAGCCGTCCTCGGAGATGGGCATGCATCTCTGCGTCTACGACCACCGCGACGACGTGCGCGCGGTCGTCCATGCCCATCCGCTCTATGCGACGGTGCATGCGATCTGCGGCAAGCCGCTGACGGCGCAGATCATGCCCGAATCGACGATGTTCCTCGGCGAGGTGCCGCTGACGCCCTACGGCCAGCCGTCCTCTCCGGAACTCGCCGCGTCGATCACGCCCTATCTCGCCCGCCACGATGCGCTGCTCCTCGAGAACCATGGCGCGCTGACCTACGGCCACGACCTGATGAGCGCCTATTTCAAGATGGAAGCGCTCGATTACTACGCCAAGGTCGTCTACCTCGCCGCCGGCTATGGCGGCGCGAAGGAATTCAACGCGGAGCAGATCGAGAAACTGCTCGACGTCCGCCGCCGGCATTTCAACCAGCCGGGCCGCCATCCGTTCATCGATTGAGCGTCCTGCGGAAAATCACGGAAATCCAGGGAGGAGAAACGGCATGTATGGCGGAAAATTCAGGCTGGACGGTCGCATCGCCGTCGTCACCGGCGGCGGGCGCGGCATCGGCCTCTGCTGCGTCGAGGCTTTGGCGGAGCATGGGGCGACGGTTATCATCGCCGATATCGACGCGGCGATCGCCGGGGAAGGCCGGCAGGCGATGCTTTCCAAGGGATACGACACGGCGACGCGCGCGGTGGACGTGACGAAGTCGGCCGAGGTCGATGCGCTGGCCGACTGGGTCGTCGCGACCTATGGCCGGGTCGACATTCTCGTCGCCAATGCCGGCATCGCCCGTTCCGGGGTCGCGGCCGAGGACGTCACCGACGAGCACTGGCTGAACGTCAACGACGTCAACTACAACGGCGTGTTCTGGTGCAACCGCGCCTTCGCCCGTCCCATGCTGAAGGCGGGATCGGGCTCGATCGTCAATATCGGCTCGATGTCTGGGTTGATCTCCAACAGGCCGCAGAAGCAGACCTACTACAATGCTTCGAAGGCGGCGGTGCACCAGATGACCTCGTCGCTCGCCGCCGAATGGGCCGACCGCGGCGTGCGCGTCAATGCGGTGGCGCCGACCTATATCGAGACGGCGATGACCATGTACCGCCACGACAATGACGGCATGATCGACGTCTGGCTGCGCGACACGCCGATGCACCGGCTCGGCAAGCCGGACGAGATCGCCTCGGTCGTGCATTTCCTCGCCAGCGACGCCTCGAGCCTGATGACCGGAACGACGGTCGTCGCCGATGCCGGCTTCACCTGCTGGTAGGTCACGGTTTTTTAAAGGAGAGCGGCAGCGGGCCCGGGCGATGCGCCTCGGGCCCGCATCGTTTTCAGCCGCCAAACCCCGGCGAAAGCCGCGAAACCCTGCCGTCCGTCTTAGGACTTTTGCAACCATATGCACGGCGGCGTTGGTCCAATTTGGCCATTTTACCGAAAGTAAGGAAAGGATGATGTAGACCAAGGCTGCGCGAGGAGCGCTCATGACCCACCGGAAGCCGCGCGGCCCATGCTGAACCAGGCATTGAAACTCATCGACTCCTTCATTCTGAACGCCGCCGTTCTGGAGCGATCGGATCTGAGCGTTGCGCGCAACTTCGTGTTCACGCATCTCTTCGGCCCGTTCCTCGGCCAGGCGATCGTCATCTATCTCTACCGCACGGACCCGGATCCGGGGATCGAATGCTGGACGATCATCGTCTCGATCTGGCTGTTCTGGACGCTTCCCTTCGTTCTGAAGCTCACCAACGACCTGCATCTGAGCGCGATCCTCTCGGTCGAACTGCTGACCTTCACCTCGCTGTTCGGTACCTTCTTCTATGGCGGCGTCAGCTCGCCCTTCCTGCCCTGGCTGATCGTCGCGCTGCTGCTCGGCTTCTTCTACCTGAACGATCGCCCGCTGGTGATCATGGTGCTCTTTGCCTGCAACTTCGCCGGCTTCATCGCCGCCTATCTCGCCTTCGGCTTCCCGGAGATCGTGCCGCTGTCGCGCCTGTCGAGCGTCGGCTGGATCTCGATCCTCTCGGCGACGCTCTACATGTCCTGGATGGCGATCTACTATTCCAACATCATGTCGATGCGCTCCACCGTCGAGCGCGAGACGGAGCTGCATCGCCAGACGGCGGAGAAACTGCGCGAGGCGAAGAAGCGCGCCGAGAGCGCCAACCATTCGAAGTCGATCTTCCTCGCCAAGATGAGCCACGAATTCCGCACGCCGCTGAACGCCGTCATCGGCTACAGCGAACTGCTCCTCGAAATGATCGAGCCCTCGACCGCGACCGCCCAGAAGCAGGAGGACCTGCGCCGCATCAACGCCGCCGGCAAGCACCTCCTGTCGCTGGTGACCGACGTGCTTGATCTGTCGAAGATCGAGTCCGACACGATCGAACTGAAGGCCGAACCGTTCAGCCTCGACGATTTCTGCGAGCAGGTGACGGCGACGATCCAGCCGCTGGTCGAATCGAACAAGAACACGCTCTCCGTGCAGCGCCCGGCGCGGATCGGAACGATGGTCGGCGACCAGACCAAGCTGCGCCAGGTCGTCGTCAATCTCCTGAGCAACGCCGCGAAGTTCACCCGCGAGGGCACGGTGACGCTGATCGTCAAGCGCCAGAAGATCGCCTCGAGCGACTGGATCGAGATGACGGTGCGCGACACCGGGATCGGCATCCCGGCCGACGACCTGCCGCGGCTGTTCCAGGATTTCCAGCAGGTGACGGGCGGAAACGGCGGGAAATACGGCGGAACCGGCCTCGGCCTCGCCATCAGCCAGAAGCTCTGCACGTTGATGGGCGGCGGCATCACCGTGATCAGCGAGCTCGGCAAGGGCTCGAGCTTCACCGTGCGCATTCCCGCCGCCGCGCCGGATGCCGCGCCCGCCACCGACGAACGCTACGCCGCCGATCCATTGTCCACACTCCAGTTTGCAAGCTGAGCCATGACCCTGATGACCCAGACAGCCGAAGATCTGAACATGCTCGCTTCCCCGGGCGCGCAGGAGCGGCCGCGCCTGCTCGTCGTCGACGACATCGGTGACAATCGCTACATCCTCGCCCGGCGCTTCGCGCGGCGCGGCTTCGAGGTGATCGAGGCCGACAACGGCTTCAAGGCGCTCGAACTGATGGAGAACGAGCGTTTCGATGCGGTCCTGCTCGACGTGATGATGCCCGGCATCGATGGCATGGAGGTGCTGACGCGCATCCGGCAGAAATTCTCCCCCGTCGAACTGCCGATCATCATGGTCACCGCCAAGGCGCAGAGCGAGGACATCGTCTCGGCCCTCGATCTCAAGGCGAACGACTATGTGACGAAGCCGGTCGACTTCGCCGTGGCGCTGGCGCGTGTCAACATCCAGATCGAGCGCAAGCACGCCAACGACGCGCTGAAGCGCGCCAACCAGATGCTCGAGGAGCGCGTCAGCGAGCGCACCTCCAAGCTCGTCGAGATCAACCAGAAGCTCAAGGGCGAGATCGAGCAGCGCCAGCGCTCGGAAGCCGAGACGCGCTACCTCGCCTTTCACGACGCGCTGACCGGGCTTGCCAACCGGCTGCTGTTCCGCGAGGACCTGGAGAACGCGCTGGCGCGCCTCAACGGCGTGGCCGAGGAGGTCGCCGTCCTCTTCATCGACCTCGACGGCTTCAAGAGCGTCAACGACACGCTCGGCCACACGATCGGCGATCTGCTGCTGAAGACGGTCGCCGCCGATTTCCGCAACGCGCTGCGGGAGGACGACCGCATCGCCCGTCTCGGCGGCGACGAATTCGCCATCCTGCATCACGGCGCCCGTGGATCCGACAGCGCCATCCGCCTCGCCTCCAAGCTGATCGAGATCGCCAGCCGCCAGCGGGTCATCGAGGGACAGCTGATCACCGTCGGCGCCAGCATCGGCGTCGTCGTCAGCAGCCGCTGCGAGGACGAGCCAGAGGAACTCCTGAAGAATGCCGATCTCGCCATGTACCGGGCGAAATCGGACGGACGCGGCACCTACCGGATCTTCGACCCGGAGATGGACGCCAAGGCGCAGGCGCGCCGCGTGCTCGAACTCGACATGCGCAACGCCTTCGTCCATGGCCAGTACGAGGTTTACTACCAGCCGCTGATCGCGGTGAAGACCAACACCGTCTGCGGCTTCGAGGCGCTGCTGCGCTGGAACCATCCGGATCTGGGCATCATGTCGCCGGCCGACTTCATTCCGGTGGCGGAGGAGACCGGGCTGATCCTCCAGCTCGGCGACTGGGTTCTGCGCCAGGCCTGCATCGAGGCGGCCCGCTGGCCGGACCACATCCGCGTCGCCGTCAACATCTCGCCGATCCAGTTCATGCGCGGCAATGTGACGGGAAGCGTGGTCAGCGCGCTGGCGTCGTCCGGCCTGCAGCCGCACCGCCTCGAGGTGGAGATCACCGAATCGGTCCTCCTCGAGAAGACCGAGAAGAACATGGAGACGCTCGGGCAGCTGCGCGATCTCGGCGTCCGCATCGCGATGGACGACTTCGGCACGGGCTATTCGAGCCTCGGCTATCTCCGCCGCTTCCGCTTCGACAAGATCAAGATCGACCAGTCCTTCATCCGCGACGTGGTGCAGAACCACGAAAGCGAGGCGATCGTGCATGCCATCGCCAATCTCGGCTTCCGCTTCGGCATCGCGACGACGGCGGAGGGGGTCGAGACGCAGGAACAGCTCCTCCATCTCGCCGGCGAGGGCTGTGCCGAGGTCCAGGGCTGGGTGTTCAGCAAGGCGATCCCGGCAAGCCAGATCCCCGACGTCCTCGCGGTCATGTCCGGCGACCAGCTCGGCGAATGGCACTCGGGCATCTTCCCGGCCTCCGTCGACTGACGCGGTCCGCATCGCGCCGCGCCGGAACGCTCCGGCCGGCCTCGGCGGATCAGAATTTCAGGGACACACCGGCGCTGATGACCAGGGGGTCAAGGCGGACGTCGGCCTTGACCGGCGCGCCGCCGAGCGACCCGCTCGAATCCGTGCGCAGATAGGCCTTCTTCACGTCGACGAACAGGCCCCAGTCGTCGGTGATCTTCATGTCGACGCCGGCCTGCACCGTCGCGCCGATCGCCGGATCGACCTTCAGCTTGTTCAGCGCGCCATCCTTGTTGTCGAAGACGAACATGAACATCGGACCGCCGCCGATATAGGGGCGGAACCGGCCGATCTCGTCGAAATGATACTGGGCCGTCAGCGCCGTCGGACCGTAGGTGACGGCGCCGAGCTTTCCTGTCGGCGAGAGCGTGCCCGCGCCGTTGATGTCCACGGTCGGCGGGAAGCCGCCGGTGAAGGAGACGGCGATGTTGTCGGTGAGGAAATAGCCGAGTTCGAAGGCGGCGGTGTAGTGGTTGTCGATCGAGATCGTCCCGCCCGGAACCTTCGCACCCCCCGCCTTCACCTCCGCGCCCTCGTTCAGGATGAGCACGGCCGGACCCGACTTCAGGAACCACCGCTTGTCGTCCTCCGCATGGGCGGAGGTCGCCACCAGCGCGCAGGTGGCCGCAAGGAGAGTGACGATCGAACCGTATTTCACTGCCTGTTCCTCTTCCGTGTGGCTGCCGTGATCCGCTGGCGGCGGGGAGATCCCCGGCCTCGCTCCCGGACGCGGGTTCTGCCGAAACGTGATCGTCACGATGCAACGGAAAAGTGGAAATATGGTTAACGCCGGGTGTAGGCGGTTGCGGCGCGCGATGGCCGAACGAAAACCGCCGGCGCAAAGGGCGCCGGCGGCCTCGGTTTCAGGGGTTTCGGCGGGCGTCAGGCGGCGGCGGTGATCGCCTCGACCGGCGCGTTCAGGTCGTCGAGGTCGAGCCTCGCCTCGTCGAGCGCCTCGCGCATCGCGGCGACCGCGGCGGCGATGTTCGCCTCGCTATGGCCGGCCATCACCTGCATGCGGAAGCGGGCGGCGCCCTTCGCAACGGCGGGGAACTCCACCAGGTTCGACAGCAGGCCGAGGCCCGGCAGGCGGCGGCTGACGAGCCGGGCGAGGCTCTCCGACCCCATCTTGACGGCGACGATCGCCGAGGGGTCGCCATAATAGGAGAGGCCGGCATCGTCGAGCTTCGCGCGCAGCGACAGGATGTTGGTCATCAGCCTGCGCCGAAGATCCGCGCCCTCGTCGGATTCGATGATCTCGAAGGCCTGCAGCACGATCGCGGCCTGGGCCGGCGACAGCGCATTGGAGAAGGTGGCGGAGGGGCTGAAGAAGCGGAGATATTCCTTCAGCGCCCGTGTGCGGCAGGCGACGAAGCCGCCGTTGGAGGCGAATGTCTTCGAGAAGCTGCCCATGACCAGATCGACCTTGCCGATCATGTTCTGGATGCCGATATGGCCGCGGCCGTCCTCGCCGAGGCAACCGAGGTCATGGGCGACGTCGACGACGAGGGTCGCGCCGTATTCGTGGCAGAGTTCCTGCATCGCCGCGATGTCCGGGGTATCGGAGTCCATCGAGAACAGGCCCTCGGTGACGACGAGGATGCCGTTCTCCGTGTCGCGCGCGCGGATCGTCGCGAGCTTCTGCCGGCAGTGCTCGACGTCGAGATGGCGGAACTGGTAGATGTTGCGGGTTGCGGCATTCGCGCCTTCCTGCAGGCAGACATGGGACAGCATGTCCATGACCACGTGGTCGGAGGAGCGGACGAGCCCCTTGATCACGCCGTATCCGGCGGCCCAGCCGGTCGGATAGAGGATCGCCTCCTCCATGCCGAGGAACTCGGCGATGCGATGCTCCAGTTCGACCGACAGGTTCGTGTTGCCGACGAGCGCCGAGGATCCGGCGCTGTGGACGCCGTAGACGCGGATGGTCTCGATCGCCAGTTCGCGGATCGCCGGATGGGCGGACATGCTGAGATAGTCCTGCGAGGCGAAATTCACGCCTTGGATCGGCTGCCCGCGGTCGTCGGCGGCGTGGCACACGGCGCCGGGGCCGGCTTCGGTCGAGCGCGAGAAGGGCCAGAGCCCGTTCGAACGCCGGCTGTTCTGCCAGTCGAAGAACTGGTCGCCGCGCCGCGACAGGTCCGCGCCGCCGGGGACGCGGAAATCGCGCATGCTGCCGCCGAGCGCGGTCTGTATTCTGTGGTTGAAGCTGTCCATCGTCGTATTGCCCCTGTTTGATCCATGCCGTCTTCAGTGTTTTTGCTTTTCGCCTCGGCAGGTTCTCGTTTTCCCGTTTAAAATGGCGTTAAGTTGCATGTGCCGTCCGGGGACATGCTTAAGGACCGCTTAGAAGGATGCCTCGAAAGCAGGAGGATCGGCCTTCCCGATTGCCCGGTTTTCCTGGCGTTTGCGCTGAAGGCAGGTCGGTCTCCGCCCCAACCGGCGCCGTCCGGCGCTCGCGGGAGCCGCCGGTCCGGGGCTTCACGTCGGTTGTACGCGCATCGTGAAACGGGATCGGAACGGCGACAAAGCGGGATGGCGCCTTAGGCATTTGTTAACCATAAACCCATATTCTGCCCTCGGTTTCGGAAGTTCGAGGGGCGTGACGTCATGGCGATCAAACGGCATCTGGTGGGCACGGGCGCGCGGCTTCGGTCGCGGCCGTCGATGGCGTCCTGGCTTGTGGGTGGCGCGCTCCTGATGCTCGGCGCGGCCGGGCCGGCGGCGGCCGGAGAGAGCTTCTCCTGGTCGGGATTCTATGTCGGCGGCGTCGCCGGCTACAACTGGAACGACGACCTGACCTCGGAATACATCACCGCGACCGGCGCGGCGCGCAACGTCACCTTCGCCTACAGCCCGGACGGCATCAGCGGCGGCGTCAAGGCCGGCGTGAACTTCGAGCAGGGCTCCTTCGTCTACGGCCTCGAGGCCGATATCGAGCGCACCAGCATCAAGGGAACCTTCATCGACCGGATCGAGGATCTCGGCCGCGGCGACGATACCTATGACTGGCAGGCCTCGCTGCGGGTGCGCATGGGTCTGGCGATGGACCGGGTGCTGATCTACGGCACCGGCGGCGTCTCCTTCGCGCGGATCGAGAACACCTATACTTTCGTGCCGACCAACACCCGCGAGAGCTTTTCCGACACCCATCGCGGCTGGACCGTCGGCGCGGGCGTCGACTACGCCATCACCGACAACTGGATCGCCGGCTTCGAATACCGCCACACCGAGTTCGACCGGTTCTCCAACGTCTCCACGGTCGCCTTTCCCGGCCTGACGGGCACGCAGGAGCCGAAGTCCGACGCGCTGCGCCTGTCGATCAGCTACAAGTTCTGAAGCAGCGGCGCGGCCTCGCCGGCGACGCTTCGCGCTGGTCCTGATGTGTTAACGCAATCTCAAACGGGGCTGCGCTACAGTCTGCACGTGTTCCGGGTTGTGGAGCGGTGCGGGTGGACATGACGGGCCTGACGATGAAGCTTTCGAATGTTTTGAACCGGCTGGATCATCTGGTCGACTGGTTCATTCCCGCCGAGATCGCCGCCGACAAGGATGCGCGAAAACAGGCGCGGCTGTTCCTGATCAGCCATCTCCTTGGGCCCTTCATCGGCAGCACGGTGCCGATCGCGCTCTACATCTTCGATCCCAATCCGCATTGGGACATCGTCGTGCTCGCCCTGTCGATCATCGGCTTCTGGATCTTCCCGCCGCTGCTGAAGACGTTCGGCCACTACAATCTGCTGGCGCTGGTCTCGATCCAGAACCTGATCTTCTGCATCCTGTGGAGCTGCTACTTCTACGGCGGCGTGACGTCGCCGACGCTGTCCTGGGTGCTGACGATCCCGTTGCTCGCCTTCTTCTATGTCGGCGATTCCGCGCGGCTCCGGCTGATGGTCCTGTCGATGTTCGCGGTCAACCTCGTCGGCTTCTTCTCCCTGTTCTTCTTTCGGCCACCCGAGCCGCACGGCATGCCGCTCGCCGAGATGCAGGCGCTCGGCCTCGTGTCGACGATTGCCGCCGCGCTCTATGTGACGATGATGGCCGTCTACTATGCCAAGGCGCTCGCTTCCCAGGGCGAACTCGAGGCGGTGATGCGCCAGCAGATGGCGACGGCGGTGGACCTCAGGCAGGCGGCGATCGACGCCGAGCGTGCCGGCAAGGCGAAATCCGAGTTCCTCGCCAAGATGAGCCACGAATTGCGCACGCCGCTCAACGCCGTCATCGGCTACAGCCAGATGCTGATGGAGGACGCCGCCGACAGCGGCGACGACGAGGACGTGCCGGATCTCGAGAAGATCCACGCCGCCGGCCATCATTTGCTGAAGCTCGTCAACAATGTGCTCGACCTCTCCAAGATCGAGGCGGGGCACATGGAACTCTACAACGACGACTATGCGGTCGCCGCCGTCGTCTCGACGGCTGTCGAGGGCCTGCGCGCCTTCGCGGCGTCGAACGGCAACGACCTGCGGCTGGAGATCAGTCCCGGGGCCGGAACGATCAACGGAGACGCGCTGAAGATGCAGCATGCCGTCGCCAACATCGTCGAGAATGCGATCAAGTACACCCGGGACGGCATCGTCACCGTCTCCTGCGTCCGGGTGCCGACCGCGGTCGGCGAGGCGATCGAGGTGCGCGTGCGCGACACCGGCATCGGCATCGACGCCAACGACCTGCCCTCGCTGTTCGAGCAGTTCGCCGTCGTCGACGACCAGACCTCGACCAAATATGGCGGGACCGGCGTCGGCCTTGCCCTGACGCGCAAGCTCTGCCGCCTGATGGGCGGCGATGTCGCGGTCGAGAGCAGGCCGGGCGTCGGCAGCTGCTTCACCCTGACGGTCCCGGTCGGCGGCAAGGCGGCGCCGGTCGCCGATCCGCTGGGGCCGCCACGCCCCGACAACGATCTTCGCCTGACCCAGGGCGACCTCCGCCGTCCCGTGGCAAAGACGACCTTCGGCCAGCGCGGCCGGGAAAGGGTGGCCGCCCGTGCCTAAAATCCTGATCGTCGAAGACAACGAGATGAACCGGGACATGCTGACGCGGCGTCTCACCCGCCATGGCTTCGCGGTGGTCGCGGCGGTGGACGGGCCGACGGGCATCGCCATGGCCGTCTCCGAGGCGCCCGACCTCATCCTGATGGACGTGGCGCTCGGCGCGATGGACGGCTGGGAGGCGACGACGATCATCAAGGCCGACCCGCGCACCGCCGCGATCCCGATCATCACGCTGACGGCGCATGCGCTGTCGAGCGACCGGGCGCGCAGCCTCGCCGTCGGCTGCGCCGACTTCGACACCAAGCCCGTCGACATCCAGCGCCTGCTCGGCAAGATCAACGGCTGCCTCGGCCAGCCGGCCGGATGAGCCGCGCCTGACGTACGTTCCGCATTTTCTTCGCCGCCGCCCGCTTCCCGCTTGACCCTGTCATACGACTGGACGAATGTGCCGCGGGTTTCAACGAGGAGAACGACATGGCCCTGGCACGAGGATATGCGGCGACGGATGCGACCAAGCCGCTGACCCCCTTCACCTTCGAGCGACGCGAGCCGAATGCGGACGACGTCGTCATCAGCATCAAGTATTCCGGCATCTGCCATTCCGACATCCACCAGGCGCGCAACGAGTGGAAGAACTCGAACTACCCGATGGTGCCCGGCCATGAGATCGCCGGCATCGTCACGGCTGTCGGCGCGGACGTGACGAAGTTCAAGGTCGGCGACCATGTCGGCGTCGGCTGCTTCGTCGATTCCTGCGTCGGCTGCGCCACGCGCGATCCCGACATCGAGCAGTACCTGACGGACGACATCGTCTACACCTACAACCATTTCGAGGCGGACCGCGTGACGCCGACCTATGGCGGCTATTCCGACCATATCGTCGTCAAGGAAGGCTATGTCCTGTCCATTCCGGAAAACCTGCCGCTCGACGCCGCCGCGCCGTTGCTGTGCGCCGGCGTCACGCTCTATTCGCCGCTGACCCACTGGAAGGCCGGCCCCGGCAAGAAGGTGGCGATCGTCGGCATGGGCGGCCTCGGCCATATGGGCGTGAAGCTCGGTGCGGCCCTCGGTGCCGAGATCACCGTGCTCAGCCAGACGCTGTCGAAGAAGGAAGACGGGCTGAAGCTCGGTGCGACGCATTACTACGCGACCAACGATCCGAAGACCTTCGAGACGCTGCGCGGTTCCTTCGACCTGATCATTTCGACCGTCGGTTCGAGCATGGACCTCAACCAGTACCTCAACCTGCTGAAGGTCGACGGCTCGATGGTGCTGGTCGGCCTGCCGGAGCATCCCGCCCCGATCGCCGCCTTCTCGCTCGTCGCCGGCCGCCGCAGCCTTTCCGGCTCCAGCATCGGCTCGATCAAGGAGACGCAGGAGATGCTCGACTTCTGCGGCAAGCACGACATCGTCGCCGAGATCGAGCTGATCTCGGCCGCCGATATCAACGATGCCTATGAGCGTGTGCTGAAGAGCGACGTGCGCTACCGCTTCGTCATCGACATCGCGACGCTGGCCGCCGAGTGAGCGCAGCGTGATCAACGTCCGGGTGCCGCTGGACGGTGCCCGGACGGTCGTTCAGAGCAGCGGCAACGGGCCGTCGTTCTTGATCTCTTCCATCACCGCATAGGTGCGGGTTTCCTTGACCCCCGGCAGGTTCCACAGCACCTGGCCGAGGAAGGCGCGATAGGCGGCCATGTCCTCGAAGCGCGTCTTGACCAGATAGTCGAAGCCGCCGGCGACCATGTGGCATTCGAGCACCGAGGGCGCGCGGCGCACGGCGGCGGCGAACCGGTCGAAGACGTCCGGCGTCGTCTTGTCCAGCATCACCTCGATGAAGACCAGCAGCCCGAAGCCGAGCCGGTGCGGATCGAGCCGCGCGCCGAAGCCGCTGACATAGCCCTCCTTCAGCAGGCGGCGCAGCCGTTCGCTCGTCGCTGTCGGCGACAGGCCGATCCGCGCCGCCAGATCCTGGTTGGTGATGCGGCCGTCGCCCTGCAGGATGGAGAGGATCATCCGGTCGATCTTGTCGATGGCCTGCATCGGACGGCTCTCAGGCCGCAAGCCGCATTTCCGCGAGCCTGACCCAGTAGGAGATGCCGTGCGGGATCGCCTCGTCGTTGAAGTCGTAGTTCGGATTGTGCAGGCCGGCGCTGTCGCCGTTGCCGATGAAGACGAAGGCGCCGGGGCGCGACAGCAGCATGTAGGAGAAATCCTCGCCGCCCATCATCGGTTCGATCGCCGGGTCGACGGCCGCCTCGCCGGCGATCGCCCGCGCGGCGTCCGCTGCATGGGCGGCTTCTGCGGCATGGTTGACCGTCACCGGGTAGTTGCGGACGTAACGCACCTCGGCGCCCGCGCCATAGGCGCCGGCAATGTTCGTGGCGATGTCGCGGATGCGGCTCTCGGCCAGCGCCCGCAGCTCCGTCTTCAGCGTCCGGACCGTGCCGGCGAGCACCGCCTGTTCCGGAATGACATTGTGGGCGAAGCCGGCGTTGAACTTCGTCACCGAGACGACGATGGACGACAGCGGATCGACGGTGCGCGCGGCGATCGTCTGCAGGTTCGTCACCACCTGCGCGCCGATCATGATCGGGTCGATCGTGCGGTGCGGCTGGGCGGCATGGCCGCCGCGCCCCTTGATGGTCACGGAGAACTCGTCGGTCGAGGCCATGATCGGGCCGGAGCGGGTGCCGAAGCTGCCGACCGGCATGCCGGGCATGTTGTGCATGCCGTAGACCTCGGCGATGGAGAAGCGTTCCATCATGCCGTCCTTCACCATCTCGTTGCCGCCGCCGCCGCCTTCCTCTGCCGGCTGGAAGATGACAGCCACGCTGCCGGCGAAGTTGCGGGTCTCGGCAAGATGCTTCGCCGCGCCGAGCAGCATGGCCGTGTGGCCGTCATGGCCGCAGGCGTGCATCTTGCCGGGAACGGTCGAGGCCCAGGCCTTGCCTGTCGTTTCCGTCATCGGCAGCGCGTCCATGTCGGCGCGAAGCCCGATGGTGCGGCCGGCGCCCCGGCTGCCGCGGATGATGCCGACGACGCCGGTGCGGCCGATGCCGGTCACGATCTCGTCAACCCCGAATTCCGTCAGTTTCGCCGCGACGAAAGCCGCGGTATCCTCGACGGCGAACAGCAGTTCGGGCCGGGTGTGCAGGTGCCGGCGCCACTCGGCGACTTCGCTCTGGAGTTCGGCGGCGCGGTTCAAGATCGGCATGTCTCAGGTCCTGTGTTCGGCGCAAGGATGCGGCGGCATGGCGATCAGATATCGTCTTTGCCATTCCCCTGCCATATAGGCTAAATAGCTGCGGGCGACGAGGCAAGCGACGGAATGCGAGGACGAACAGAGTGATGACAGGCATTTTCGGCGCCGGCCGCGCCCGGCGCGGCGGCATGGTCGGTTTGGGGCTCGCGCTGGTCATGGCGATCGTGCCGGCCGCGTCGGCCAATCCGCGTCTGGTCGTGGACGTCAGCAGCCTGCGGGTCTACGAGCACCAGGACATGTTCCAGCGCTGGTATCCGGCCTCGCTGACCAAGCTGATGACCGCCTATGTCGCCTTTCGCGCCGTCAAGGCCGGCCAGGTGACGATGGAAACGCCGGTGGTGATCAGCAGGCACGCCGCCGCCGAGCCGCCGAGCAAGATGTTCTACAAGCCCGGCCAGGCGCTGACCCTCGACAGCGCCCTGAAGATCCTGCTCGTCAAGTCGGCCAACGATGTCGCCGTCGCCATCGGCGAGACGATCGGCGGCACCGAGGCGGGCTTCGTCGGCATGATGAACAGCGAGGCCGCCCGCATCGGCATGGTCTCCTCGCATTTCGTCAATCCGAACGGCCTGCCGGGACCCGGCCAGTATACGACCGCGCGCGATCTCGCCGTGCTCGCCATCACGCTGAAGCGCGAGTTTCCCGAATATGCGAATTTCTTCGCGCTCGAAGGGTTCACCACCGGCAAGAAGGCCTATTCGAACTACAACATGCTGATCGGCCGCTTCGACGGCGCGGACGGAATGAAGACCGGCTTCATCTGCGCCTCCGGCTTCAACCAGGTGTCCTCCGCCACCCGCAATGGCCGCAGCGTCGTCTCGGTCGTGCTCGGCGAGCAGAGCCTCGGCGCGCGCGCAGACGAATCGGCGCGGCTGCTGCAGCTCGGCCTGACCACATCGGGCGCCGACAAGCCGGGCCTCGGCAAGATCGCCCCCTATGGCGAGAGCCGCGACGTCGTCGCCGATATCAGCAAGGAGATCTGCAATCCCAAGGCGGCCAAGGTGCGCAGCGAGGGCCGCGACGAGGCCGGCCGCCAGAAGCTTCTGTCTCCCTATATCCACGAACTCGACCGGCCCCTGCGCCTCGTCTTCGCCGGGCTGATCCCCGGTCGCGACACGCCGGAAGCGCCGGAAGGCAAGGGCGGCGGGCAGGGAGACCTCGCCTCCGTGCCGATCCCCGTGCCGCGTCCGTTGCGCTGAGCTGATCCATGACCCCCTCCTTCGCATCCGTGCCGGTGTCGATCCTCACCGGCTTCCTCGGCGCCGGCAAGACGACGCTGCTCAACCATGTCCTGCGCGATGAGGCGCTTGCCGATACGGCGGTGATCATCAACGAGTTCGGCGACGTGTCGATCGATCATCTCCTCGTCGAAACCTCCGGCGACGGCGTGATCGAACTGTCCGACGGCTGCCTTTGCTGCACCGTGCGCGGCGAACTGGTCGACACGCTGGCCGACCTGATGGACCGGATGCAGACGGGACGCATCCGCCCGCTGAGACGGGTGATCATCGAGACGACCGGCCTCGCCGATCCGGGGCCGGTGATGCAGTCGGTCATCGGCAACCCGGTCCTGTCGCAGAACTATCGCCTCGACGGCATCGTTACCGTCGTCGATGCCGTGAACGGCGTCGCGACGCTCAAGGCGCATGAGGAGGCGGTACGGCAGGTCGCCGTCGCCGATCTCATCGTTCTGAGCAAGCAGACCCTCGCCCATGCCGACGAAAGGGACGGCGTTCTCGCACGCATCGCCGCGATCAATCCGCGCGTGCGCATCGTCGACGGCGATGCGGAGGAGGCGCGCAAGGCCGGCCTCTTCGACTGCGGCCTGCTCGATCCGGCCGGCCGCGGCGCCGATATCGCCCGCTGGCTGGGCACCGGTCATGCGCATGACCACGAGCACGAACACGATGCCCATTGCGGTCACGATCACCACGCTCATCACCATCACCATCACGGGGCCGATCTGCGCAGCTTCAGCATCGTCCACGACACGCCGATCGATCCGCTGGCGCTGCGCATGTTCGTCGATCTGCTGCGCTCGGCCCATGGCGAGAGCATCCTGCGGATGAAGGCGGTCGCCTGCATTGCCGGCAGCGAGGGGCGGCCGCTGGTGCTGCATGGCGTGCAGAGCGTCTTTCATCCGCCGGAGCGTCTGGCGGCCTGGCCTGACCCCGAGGACCGACGGACGCGCATGGTGCTGATCACGAAGAACCTGCCGGAGACCTTCGTCCGCGACCTGTTCGACGCCTTTACCGGCCGCCCCTCGATCGACCGGCCGGACGCGGCGGCGCTTGCCGACAATCCGCTCGCGATCCCCGGCATGCGGATCGGTGTGTAAGTCGTCTCTGACGTAAACCGTCCCTTGCCGGAGAAACGAGGTCTCAAGCCTTGCGGATCAGGAACCTGTATCCGCCATTGTCCAGCCGTTCCGCGTGTTCGAGACGGTGGCCGTCCTCGCGGCAGAAATGGGGAATGTCGATGCCGGCGAGCGGATCGGTGGTCTCGATGCTGAGGGTCTGGCCGCTCTTCAATGTGCGCAGGTGCTTACGGGTGCGCAGCACCGGAAGCGGACACTTCAGCCCGCGAAGGTCGAGATGCGGCACGGCGTCCCGCTCCGTCGGGCTCGAAGGCGCCGGTGGCTGCATCAGTCCGCCCAGATCTTCCAGAACGGCTTCTTCTTCGCCGGCTCGGCCGGTGTCGCCTCGACGCCCGCCTGCGGGCTTGCGGCCGGAACGGGGGCCGAGGCCGCAGCGCTCGTCTCCTGCTGCGGTTTCGTCTGCCCCTGCCTTGCCTGTGCCTGCCCTGCCGGCGCGGTCCTGGCGCCTTCGGCCGCTGCCGAGGGCGGCGCGACGGCGACGATGCCGTCCGCGGTCGCAGAGGCCGCTTCGGGCGGTGTCTGGCGCGCCGTCTTGGCGCCGAACATGCTCCAGAACGAGCCCGCCTTCGGCTTCGCCTCGACGGCGGCCTCCTCGACGGCCGGGCGGGGCAGGGGATTGTCCCTCGGCACCGGCAAGGGCCGGCCGGCGCGTGTCGCCTTCTCGATCTCGGCGTTCTGGAAGGCGGCGGACTTGCGCCCCTCCTCGGCCTCGCGCTGGGCCGCCAGCCGCTTCTCCAGGTCTTCGACCTTCATCAGCTTGCCGGCGTCGAGTGCGTTGGCGGTCGGCGCATAGGCAAGCTCGCGCCCCTTGCGGGCATCGCGCATCAGCGCCTTGCGGTCGGCCTCGCTCGGCTCGTACCAGACGAGGCCGTCGAGCTTCTTCACCGCCTTCTCGAAATTGGCGTCGTAGGTCTTCTGGTAGGCGGCGAGCGCCCCTTGCAATGCCGGCGGCGTCGTCATCGCCGGGCACTGGCCGGACGGATTGAACGTGCCCTTCGCCTCGACGTTGAAGACGTATTTCTTCTCGCAGATGTTGACCTCGGGCGGACGCTTGGTCAGCTCGAACTGGTCATAGCCTTCCTTGAGGTTCTTCCAGAATTCGAAATTCGGATTGTCGCGATGGCGCGCCATGTTTTCCGCCGTCATGCGGAAGGGCAGGGCCTGCAGCTGGATGCTCTGCTGCCCGCCCTTGTAGGCGTCGCGGGCGAAGGCGAAGATTTCGAGCATCTGCTCGTCGGTCATCGAATAGCAGCCGGAGGACGAGCAGGCGCCATGGATCATCAGGTTCGTGCCGTTGCGCCGGTTGGCGCGGTCGAACATGTTGGGGTAGCCGGTGTTGATCGCGAGGTAGTAGCTGGAGTTGGGGTTCATCTGCTGCGGCCGCAGCGGATAGAAGCCTTCCGGCGCCTGCCGGTCGCCTTCCTTCACCTTGGGCCCGAGCTTGCCCGACCAGGCGCAGATCTTGTAGTGGCGGATCCGCTGGAAACGGTTGGACGTATCCGCCTTCCAGATCTCCAGCGCGCCTTCCTCCTTCAGGATGCGGATCATGATCGGCGAATTCTGCTCGATGCCGCGCCCGCGAAGCTCGGCGACGATCGCCGGCGACAGCGGATGCTGCGTCTTGTTCGACACCGTCTTGATGTCGACATTGGTCTTGCTGAACTCGTCCAGCGTCTCGTTGGTGCAGCCGGCGAGCAGCGCGGCCATCGAAGCGAGGATTACGGCATGTCCTATGCGCATCAGCGAAAGCCCAGTTAACGAGAATGCCCCCCGGCCGGACGGTCCCCCGTGAACCCCGGCCGTCCTTCATCTCCCGGCGGCGCCGGGCCGTCCATCCTGAACGCCCGGGCTTGCTCCGGGCATGCGACGACGCGACTGTCGCTCAAAGCGCAGGAATATGGCCAAGGTTTGGCCACTCTCCCATTGGTCGCGTCCCGCGTCCACAGATTGCGATGACCTCTGTCTCAGAGATTGCGGCCGATCGACAGGTATTTCTGCCGGCGGTCGCTGCGCAGCTGGTCGCCGCTGCGCGGCGCGAGCTCGGCGAGCGCGTCCGAAATCACCGTGCCGGTGCGCTCGATGACGGCGGCGGCGTCGCGGTGGGCGCCGCCCGGCGGCTCGGCGATGATGCCGTCGATGACGCCGAGCGTCCTTAGATCCTCCGCCGTGATCTTCATGTTGCTCGCCGCCTCGCGCGCCCGCGTCGAATCGCGCCAGAGGATCGAGGCCGCGCCCTCGGGCGAGATCACGCTGTAGATCGCGTGTTCGAGCATAAAGACGCGGTTGCCGGTCGCGATCGCGATCGCTCCTCCCGAACCGCCCTCGCCGATGACGACGGAGACGATCGGCACGCGGACGCTGAGGCACATTTCCGTCGAGCGCGCGATCGCCTCCGCCTGGCCGCGTTCCTCGGCGCCGATGCCGGGATAGGCGCCGGCGGTGTCGATCAGGGTGACGAGCGGCAGGCCGAAGCGGTCGGCCATTTCCATCATGCGGATCGCCTTGCGATAGCCTTCCGGCCGGGCGCTGCCGAAATTGTGCTTGATGCGCGATTTCGTGTCGTTGCCCTTTTCCTGGCCGATCACGGCGACGGGCTCGCCGCGGAACCGGGCGAAGCCTGCCTGGATCGCCTCGTCATTGGCGAACTTGCGGTCGCCGGCGAGCGGCGTGAACTCGGTGAAGAGCCGGGCGGCGTAGTCGTTGAAATGCGGTCGCTGCGGATGGCGGGCGACCTGCGTCTTCTGCCACGGATTGAGCTTGGAATAGATCTCGACCATCGCTTCGCGCGCGCGGGCCTCCAGGCGATCGACCTCCTCGCGCGTGTCGATGCTCTCGTCTTCCGTCGCGATTTTCTTGAGCTCATGGATCTTGCCTTCAAGATCCGCGATCGGCTTTTCGAAATCGAGATAATTGTGCATGAGATCCGTTTCCGATCGTTTGCGCCAACTTCACGGCAGGGCCGTCCGGCAGTGTCAGGGCTGCTAATCCAGTTTTTTCGCCTGTTTGGCAAGAGGGTGATGGTCCTGCACCAGCCGGTGGAGCCGCTCCTCCAGCACATGGGTGTAGATTTGCGTCGTGGAAATGTCCGAATGGCCGAGCAGTTCCTGCACGGCGCGAAGGTCCGCGCCGTTCTCGAGGAGATGGCTGGCAAAGGCATGCCTCAGCACATGCGGCGAGATGCTGTCGGCGGAAATCCCGGCGCGCGCGGCGAGCGATTTCAGCTCGCGGGCAAAGACCTGGCGGGACAGATGGCCCTCCGCGCCCTCGACCGGAAACAGCCAGCGCGGATCCTCGGCAAGACCCCGCGCCGCCTGTTCGTCGCTGAGGCTCGCGCCATAGGCGCGCATGGCGGCGATCGCGGCGCGCGACAGCGGCACCAGCCGCTCCTTGGCGCCCTTGCCGCGGATCACGAGGAAGCGACCGTCGCGGGCAAGGACCGAAAAAGGCAGCGACACGAGTTCGCTGACGCGCATGCCTGTCGCGTAGAGAAGCTCGACGAGGGCGTGGAGCCGCAGCCGTGCGTGCCGGCCGGGCCCGGCTTGCGCGGCCTCCGTCTCGGCGCGGGCGATCAGGCGGGTCACCTTCTCGACGCTCAGCGTCTTCGGCAGCGGGCGCGCCTTCTTCGGTGCGTCGACCGTGCCGGTCGGGTCGTCGGCGCGAAGGCCTTCCGAATAGAGAAAGCGGAAGAACTGCCTCAGCGCCGAAAGGCGCCGGGCCTGCGAGGAGGCCTTGAAGCCCTCCTCCGCCAGATGGGCGAGATAGGCGGCGACATCGGCGGCGTCCGCCTGGACGAGCGCCGCCTTGCGCCCCGCCATGAAGGAGGCGGCGTCCTGAAGGTCGCGCGCATAGGAGGAAAGCGTGTTCTCGGCCGCGCCGCGTTCCGCGCTCATCATCTCGAGGAAGGATTCGATCGCCAGCCCGCTTCGCCCGCTCATGGCGCCAGCCGCTCTTTCGGCACGCTGATGGTGATCTCGCGTTGCGGCGGCGTCACGAGCGTCGCCAGCGCGACGATCGCCGCCAGACCGAGCGTGGCCGCCACGGCGAGGAACAGGATGTAGCGGGTCAGCGTCGGCATCGGGGACTCCTTGTGACGGATCATATGTAGACGGGCGCGCGGTCAGCGCAAGAAGCGGGAATTCGGCGGGGCCGCGTCTTGACGCCCCATTTCCTTTTGCCGATACCGGGGGAAACAGGGGCGGGAAGCGTGATGGATGAACAGGTCGGGGAGGTGTCCGTGCCGCTGGCGCAGCGCGCGCGCGCGGCGCTCGGCAGGCGCAATCTGGTGTTCATCGGCCTGATGGGTGCCGGAAAATCGGCGGTCGGGCGGCTGACCGCCGCGGCGCTCGGCCTGCCCTTCGTCGATTCCGACACGGAGATCGAGCGCGTCTCGCGCATGACGATCAACGAGCTTTTCGCGGCTTACGGCGAGGCGGAATTCCGCGCGCTCGAGACGCGGGTGATCAAGCGGCTCTTGCGCGGGGGGCCGAGGGTCGTCTCGACCGGCGGCGGTGCCTTCATCAACGACAACACGCGCAAGCAGATCCTGAAAGGCGGCCTGACGCTGTGGCTGAAGGCCGATCTCGACCTCCTCTGGGAGCGCGTCTCCAAGCGCGACAACCGGCCGCTGCTGAAGACGGAGAACCCGAAGCAGACACTCGAGACCCTGATGAACACGCGCTATCCGGTCTATGCCGAGGCACAGGTGACGGTCGTCTCGCGCGACGTGAAGAAGGAAGCGATGGTGGAGGAGGTTCTCGCCGCCATCGTCGATCATTACGGGAAGGCCGAATCATGACCACCTCTCCTGCCGCAGCCGAGCGCCGCGTCCGCGTCGATCTCGGCGACCGTTCCTACGACATCCTCATCGGTCCCGGGCTCATCGGCGCGGCGGGGCGCGAGATCGCGGCCCGGCTGAAAGGACGCAGGGTCGCGATCGTGACGGACGAGCAGGTCGGTCCGCTCTACCTTCCGGCGCTCGAGGCGAGCCTTGCCGCCAGCGGCATCGCCTCCGTCGCGGTGACGCTTCCGGCGGGGGAGAAGACGAAGAGTTTCGACCAGCTGATTCCGGTCTGCGACGCCGTCCTCGGCGCCAGGATCGAGCGCAACGACGCGGTGATCGCGCTCGGCGGCGGCGTCGTCGGCGACCTGACCGGCTTTGCCGCCGGCATCGTCCGGCGCGGCTCGCGCTTCATCCAGGTGCCGACCTCGCTGCTGGCGCAGGTCGATTCCTCCGTCGGCGGCAAGACCGGCATCAATTCGCGCCACGGCAAGAACCTGATCGGCGTCTTCCACCAGCCCGACGTGGTGCTCGCCGACACCGACGTGCTCGACACGCTGAGCCCGCGCGAGTTTCGCGCCGGCTACGCGGAAGTGGCGAAATACGGCCTGATCGACATGCCGGACTTCTTCGCCTGGCTCGAGGCGAACTGGCGCGACGTGTTTGCCGGCGGCCCCGCCCGCATCGAGGCGGTGGCGGCAAGCTGCGCCGCCAAGGCCCGCGTCGTCGCCGCCGACGAGCGCGAGACCGGGCTTCGCGCGCTCCTCAACCTCGGCCATACCTTCGGCCATGCGCTGGAGGCGGCGACCGCCTATGACGGCGCCCGTCTCGTCCATGGCGAGGGCGTCGCGATCGGCATGGTGCTGGCGCACCGCTTCTCGGCGCGGATGAACCTCGCAAGCCATGACGCGGCCGCCCGGGTCGAGGCGCATCTTTCCGAGGTCGGCCTGCCCACCCGCGTGTCGCAGATCCCGGGGGGGCTTCCGCCGGCAGAGGTGCTGATGGAGGCGATCGCCCAAGACAAGAAGGTCAAGGGCGGCAGGCTGACCTTCATCCTGACCAGGGGCATCGGCCAGTCCTTCGTCGCCGACGACGTGCCCGCCTCGGAAGTGCTGTCCTTCCTGACCGACGTCCTGGCGGGGTAGGTTCCGCCTCGCCGGCAAGGGCCGTCGCCTACCAGCGGCGCGGCTCGCCCGGCGCCACAGGCTCGACGGCGAGCGCATGCAGCCCCGCGTCGAATTCCGCCTCCAGCAGGTCGTTGACGGCGCGGTGGCGGGCGATGCGGCTCATGCCGGAAAAGGCCTCCGCCTCGATGCGCACGCGCATGTGGGTTTCGCCGGTTCCGTCGTAATGCGGCTGGTGTCCCGCATGCAGATGGCTTTCGTTGATGACGGCAAGCGCGGAGGGACGCAGGGCGTCCCGAAGCCGCGCCTCGATGCGGCCGTGCATCGTGCCTTCCAATGCGGTCGGATCGCCCATTTCGGCTCCTTCGGAGATGCGCGGATGCCGGCATCCTGCGGCTTGGAAAATAGCTTCACAAAGCCTGCAACAATCCGATTTGTCAATTCTTGTGATGGTCCCTCAGAGACCCCATAATGTCGGCCATGAAACTCGATTCAAAATACTTCGACGGCATCCGGACGCGCCGGCGGGCCGCGCGGCCGGCCGAGCCCGTGGCGCCCACCTGCCAGTGGGACGGCTGCGAGCGCAAGGCCGACCATCGCGCCCCCGTCGGCCGCCATGCCGAGGGGCAGTACTTCATGTTCTGCTTCGAGCATGTGAAGGACTACAACAAGGGCTACAACTATTTTTCCGGCCTCTCCGACAGCGAGATCGCGCGCTACCAGAAGGAGGCGATCACCGGCCATCGCCCGACCTGGACCGTCGGCGTCAACAAGGACGCCAAGAACGGGCCGGCGCAGGCACAGGCGCGTTCCGGCACCGCCGGCGCCCATGCGCGGTTGCGCGATCCGTTCGGCTTCGTCGAGCAGCAGGCCCGCGCCAGCGAGGCACCGCGCCAGCGCAAGCTGAAGACGCTCGAGGCCAAGGCCTTCGAGACGCTCAATCTCGCCGCCAGTGCCACCGCCGCCGACATCAAGGCCGCCTACAAGGACCTGGTGAAGAAGCATCACCCCGACGCCAATGGCGGCGATCGCGCCTCCGAGGACCGTTTTCGTGCGGTCATCCAGGCTTATCAATTGTTAAAGCAGGCTGGCTTCTGCTAGGAAGCGTGACGCAGCCTTAGGTGCGACACCGATTGATTTGTCGGGACATGCGGCCGCGTGTTCCCGCTGGAGCCATGATGAGCAAGGTAGACCTCGATATTTCCAACCTGCCGGACACGACCGTCTCCGTCAGGGATGTTTTCGGCATCGATTCCGACATCCGCGTTCCCGCCTATTCGAAGGGCGACGCCTATGTGCCGGACCTCGATCCGGACTATCTCTTCGACCGCGAGACGACGCTGGCGATCCTGGCGGGCTTCGCCCACAACCGTCGCGTCATGGTGTCGGGCTATCACGGCACCGGTAAGTCGACCCATATCGAGCAGGTCGCCGCCCGCCTCAACTGGCCCTGCGTCCGCATCAACCTCGACAGCCATGTCAGCCGCATCGATCTCGTCGGCAAGGATGCGATCGTCGTCAAGGACGGGCTGCAGGTCACCGAGTTCAAGGACGGCATCCTGCCCTGGGCCTATCAGCACAATGTCGCGCTCGTCTTCGACGAGTATGACGCCGGCCGCCCGGACGTGATGTTCGTCATCCAGCGCGTGCTGGAATCCTCCGGCCGACTGACGCTGCTCGACCAGAGCCGCGTCATCCGGCCGCACCCGGCCTTCCGCCTGTTCGCCACCGCCAACACGGTGGGCTTGGGCGACACGACCGGCCTCTACCACGGCACGCAGCAGATCAACCAGGCGCAGATGGACCGCTGGTCGATCGTCACGACGCTCAACTACCTCCCGCATGACAACGAGGTCGACATCGTCGCCGCCAAGGTCAAGGGCTTCACCGCGAAGCGCGGCCGCGACACCGTGTCGAAGATGGTGCGCGTCGCCGATCTCACCCGTGCGGCCTTCGTCAACGGCGACCTCTCGACGGTGATGAGCCCGCGCACGGTGATCACCTGGGCGGAAAACGCCCATATCTTCGGCGACATCGCCTTTGCCTTCCGTGTCACCTTCCTCAACAAGTGCGACGAGCTGGAGCGGGCGCTGGTCGCCGAGCACTACCAGCGCGCCTTCGGCGTCGAGCTGAAGGAAAGTGCCGCCAACATGGTTCTGGAAGCGACGGCGTAACTCTCATGGCGGGCAAGGGCGACAATTCGCGGGCGAAACCCTCGGGCACGGTCGATGCCGAGCCGTTCCGCCGGGCGCTGACCGGCTGCATCCGCTCGATCGCCGGCGACGGCGAGGTCGAGGTCGTCTTCGCCAACGAGCGGCCGGGCATGTCGGGCGAGCGCATCCGCCTCCCCGAACTGTCGCGCCGGCCGACGGCGCGCGAGCTTTCCGTCACCCGCGGCCTCGGCGACAGCATGGCGATGCGCAAGGCCTGCCACGACGCCCGCATCCATGCGGTGATGGCGCCGGCGGGACAGGATGCGCGCGCCATCTTCGACGCGGTCGAGCAGGCCCGCGTCGAGGCGATCGGCGCGCTGCAGATGGAGGGCATGGGCGACAACATCGCCGCCATGCTCGACGAGAAGTACGCCAAGGCCAATTTCTCGACGATCGAGCGGCAGGGCGACGCGCCGCTGGAGGAGGCGCTGGCGCTGATCGTGCGCCAGGCGCTGACCGGCCGCACGCCGCCGGACTCGGCCGGCAAGGTTGCCGACCTCTGGCGCGGCTTCGTCGACGAGAAGGCGACCGCCGACCTCGCCAACCTGCCCGGCGCGCTCTACGACCAGCAGGCCTTCGCCCGCGTCGTGCGCGACATGCTGACCTCGATGGAGATGGCGGAGAAATACGGCGACGACGACACCGAGCCGGAGGAGTCGGAGACGACCTCCGACGAGGAGCAGCCGCGCAGCCAGGAGGAGGAGCAGAGCGCCAGCGAGGAGGATGCCGGCCAGGATGCCTCGCCCGCCGAGGAGAACGAGTCTGCCGAGGAGCAGATGGACGACGGCGAGATGGACGGCGCCGAGATCTCCGACGACGACCTTCAGGACGAGGGCGACGAGGACAGCGAGACGCCCGGCGAGGTCAAGCGGCCGAACAATCCCTTCTCCGACTTCAACGAGAAGGTCGACTATGCCGTCTTCACCGAGGAGTTCGACGAGACGGTGTCGGCCATCGACCTCTGCGACGAGGCGGAGCTCGAGCGGCTGCGCGCCTTCCTCGACAAGCAGCTCGCCCATCTGCAGGGTGCGGTCGGACGGCTGGCGAACCGGCTGCAGCGCCGGCTGATGGCGCAGCAGAACCGATCCTGGGAGTTCGACCTCGAGGAGGGCTATCTCGATCCCGCCCGCCTGCCGCGCCTGATCATCGATCCGATGCAGCCGCTCTCCTTCAAGCGCGAGCGCGACACCAATTTCCGCGACACGGTGGTGACGCTGCTGATCGACAATTCCGGCTCGATGCGCGGGCGGCCGATCACGGTCGCAGCCTCCTGTGCCGACATCCTCGCCCGCACGCTGGAGCGCTGCGGCGTCAAGGCGGAGATCCTCGGCTTCACCACCAAGGCGTGGAAGGGCGGCCAGTCGCGCGAGAAATGGCTGGCGAGCGGCAAGCCGCAGGCGCCGGGGCGCCTCAACGACCTGCGCCACATCATCTACAAGGCGGCCGACGAGCCATGGCGCCGGGCGCGCCGCAATCTCGGCCTGATGATGCGCGAGGGCTTGCTCAAGGAGAACATCGACGGCGAGGCGCTGATCTGGGCGCACAACCGCCTGCTGGCGCGGCCGGAACAGCGGCGCATCCTGATGATGATCTCGGACGGCGCGCCGGTCGACGATTCGACACTGTCGGTCAATGCGGGCAATTACCTGGAGCGGCACCTGCGTGCCGTCATCGAGCAGATCGAGACGCGCTCGCCGGTGGAACTGCTGGCGATCGGCATCGGCCACGACGTGACGCGCTACTATCGCCGTGCCGTGACCATTGTAGACGCCGACGAGCTTGCCGGCGCGATGACGGAGCAACTCGCCTCGCTCTTCGACGACGAAACGACGAGCCGCCGCGCGCGGGTTTCCCGGCGCAGCGCATGAGGCGGGGTCGCGCCCGGTGGCTTGCCGCCGCGCTTCTGCTCGCCATGCTGCCTGGTCCCGCGGCGGCCGAGACCGTCCCGGTGCGCGCCAGCGTCATCAGCGCCTTCAAGTACGGTTCGACCGAGACCGTGTTCGGCGCGCTCGAATTTCTCAGCGGCATCGAGCTGACCTCGACCAACGCCCTGCTTGGGGCGATGTCCTCGATCCGCTTCAGGCCGGACGGCGTCCATTTCATCGCCGTCCTCGACACGGGGCACTTTGCCGAAGGCGCCGTCACGCGCGACGCGGAGGGACGGCTTGCCGGCGTCGGCGATCTGACGGTCACCTCGATGAAGGACCGGCAGGGGCATGACGAGCAGGTCAAGTGGAAGATGGATGCCGAGGGGCTGGCACTCCGCCCCGGCGAGGTCCTCGTCAGCTATGAACGCGACGATCGCATCGACATCTATCCCGATCCGGGCTTCACCGCCTCCGGGCCCGTCGGCGGCCTGCCGATCCTCATTCCCGAAGGCGCGCTCAACGGCAATCGCGGGCTGGAGACGCTGGCGGTCTCGCCGGCAGACAGCCCGTTGCGTGGCGGCGCGGTCACGGTCGCCGAACTGAGCTATGACGCGAAGGGCAACCTGCTCGCCGCCATCCTCGACGGTCCGCGCAAGGGGCTTTTCGCCGTGCGGGAGATCAAGCCCTTCGCCGTCACTGACGGTGCCTTCCTGCCGGACGGCGACCTGCTGCTGCTCGAACGCCGCTTCAGCTTCGCAGAAGGCGTCGGCATGCAGATCCGCCGCATCCCCGCCGACAGCCTCCGGCCCGGTGCGGTCGTCGACGGCGAGGTGCTGATCAACGTCGACATGAGCCACCAGATCGACAACATGGAAGGCATGGACGTCGTCGCCGGTCCCGACGGCGAGACCCGCATCATCCTCGTCTCCGACGACAACCACTCGATCCTGCAGCGGACCCTGATGCTGGAGTTCCGGCTGAAGCGATAGCGTTCAGCCCCTGGCGGCGACGCCCGGCATCGGCTTCAGCACGCTCATCAGCGCGCCGTAGGGCAGAAGCATGACGAGGCCGGTGAGGATCTTCACCGTCAGGTCGCCGAGCGCCCAGGAGATCCAGCGCGGCGCTTCCGCCGCAAACAGGCCGAGGAGTGGCGCCCATTCGATGGCGAAAGGCTCGTTCGGGCCGAGCGCGACGAAGACCGGTGCGAAGGCGAGCGAGAAGAACAGCGCGGTGTCGATGAGCGAGCCGATGAGCGAGCCGACGAGGGGTGCTTTCCACCAGCTCTGCCGGCGCAACCGGTTGAAGACGGAGATGTCGAGCAGCTGCCCGACCAGGAAAGCGGTGCCGGAGGCGATCGCGATGCGCGGCGTCGCGAGATAGATCGACAGCAGCACGGCGACGGCGAAGCCGACGACGACGACGCGGCGGGCGATCGCAGGGCCGAACTGGCGGTTGGTCAGGTCCGTGACGAGGAAAGCGAAGGGATAGCTGAAGGCGCCGAAGGTCAAAAGGTCGCCGAGCGCCAGGCCGGCGATGCTTCCCGGAAGCGGATACTGCACGAGGACGTTCGATGCGACGACGACGAGCGTCATCAGCGCGGAGTAGATCAGGAATGCGCGGGTCATATGCATTTTTTTATCCTGGGTGATGCCACCAGTTGGAGGGACGACGAAACAAAACTCACGGAAAAAGGCCTGAGGCGTCCGCCGCCCAGGCCTTCGGGAACCCGTTTGCCGGAGGGATCCGGATCAGGCGGCTTCGGCCACCTTCTTGACGATCTGGCGGCGCAGCAGGCGGGCGCGCATCGACAGCTCGCCCTCGGCGGCCTTGATCAGGAAGGCGTCGAGGCCGCCGCGATGCTCGACCGAGCGGAGCGCCGCAGCCGAAACGCGCAGGCGAAAACGCTGGCCGAGCGCGTCGGAGATCAGCGTGACGCTGCAGAGATTCGGCAGGTAACGACGCTTGGTCTTGTTGTTGGCATGGCTCACATTGTTGCCGACCTGGACGCCCTTGCCGGTCAGTTCGCAAGTACGGGACATGATAGCACCTATTCTCTATTCGGCGGCGGGAAATGCGTGATCGGGCCTGAAAGCCCGGGCCGCGATCCCTCTGGCCATGATTGGAAAAGTTGCGGTTCTATAGTGAGCCATGGCCTGTGCGTCAAGCCAAACCTGCGTTCGCGGGCAAATCCCTTGATATCGTGGCGGGATTTTCACAGGCTTTCCCGCGAAACCTCTGTCGCCCGCGCGGCGCCTGGCGTAGAATCGCCTCAAACGGCCGCTATGGCCGCCTTCACGATGTGCCGCATGACGCCGCACGAGGAACGACATGACGTTGACGCCCCGCCTTTCCCTTTCCGCCGCGCTTGCGGCCGTGTGTCTCGCCGCCGCGCCCGTCCGGGCCGCAGAGGTCGAGCACCTGACCGACTATGCCATCGCGCTTGCCGGCCTGCCGGTCGCCAAGGCCTCGTTCCACACGGCGCTGAGCGATGACCGCTACACGATCTCCGGCACGCTCCGCTCGGCCGGGCTCGGCGAGCTCTTCAGCAAGACCTCGGGCGAGACGCGTGTGTCCGGCACCGTCTCGCGTGACCGGCTGCGGGCCGGGGAATACTCGATGTCCTACAAGAGCGGGAAGCGTTCCCGGCTGATCGATGTCAGCTTCCGCAACGGCAATGTCGTCTCGGCGACGCTGTCGCCGATGCGCAAGCGCAACCCGAAGAACTGGGTGCCGGTGTCGAAGGCCGACATGCGCAACGTGCTCGATCCCCTGTCCGGGCTCGTCTTTCCGGCCACCGCCAGGGTCTGCCCGAAGACGCTGCCGATCTTCGACGGCGAGTCGCGCCTCGACCTCAAACTCTCCGCCAAGGGGACGAAGCCGTTCAAGACCGAGGGGTTCGACGGCGAGGCGATCGTCTGCGGCGTCCAGTTCGTGCCGAAATCCGGCTATCGCAAGGGCCGCAAGGACGTCGAATACCTCCGCAAGCTCTCGACGATCGAGATCTGGTTTGCCAAGGCGGACGCCGTGAATGTATATGCTCCGGTCTATGCGCGGATTCCGACCGGCTACGGCCCGGTCACCGTCTCGGCCACGCGGTTCGGCGGCTGAGACGGCCGTTTCAGTCAAAGGACAGGGCATGCGGGTGAAGGCGACGCTGATCGGATGTTCGGCGATCCTGATGTGGTCGCTGCTGGCGCTCTTCACCGCAGGTTCCGGCACCATGCCGCCGTTCCAGCTTTCGGCGGTCGCCTTCCTGATCGGCAGCCTGCCCGGCCTTGCGGTGCTCGCGGCAAGGCCCGGGCGCATCGCCCTGCTGAAACAGCCGCCGAAGGTCTGGATCACCGGGATCGCCGGGCTTTTCGGCTATCATTTCCTCTACTTCACGGCCCTGCGCAACGCGCCGGCGGTGGAGGCGGGGCTGATCGCCTATCTCTGGCCGCTCTTCATCGTCGTCGGCTCGGCGCTGCTGCCGGGCGAGCGGCTCCGGCTCCATCACGTTCTGGGCGCGCTCGCCGGGCTCGCCGGCATGGTGCTGATCGTCGCCCGCAACGGCTTTGCCTTCGACGGCGCCTATGCGCTCGGCTATGGCGCGGCCTTTCTCTGCGCCTTCACCTGGTCGGGCTATTCGCTGCTGACCCGCCGCTTCGACGCGGTTTCGACCGATGTCGTCACCGGGTTCTGCCTGGCGACGTCGCTGCTGTCCTTCGTCTGCCACCTGCTTCTCGAAACGCCGGTCTGGCCGGAGACCGCCTTCCAGTGGACCTGCCTGATCGGCCTCGGCCTGTTACCGGTGGGGGCTGCCTTCTATGCCTGGGATCACGGCGTGAAGAACGGTGACATCCAGTTCCTCGGCGTCGCAAGCTACGCGGCGCCGGTGCTGTCGACGCTGATGCTCGTCCTGTTCGGCTTCGCCGAGCCGTCGATGCGCGTCCTGCTCGCCTGCCTGCTGGTCACCGGCGGCGCGGTGCTCGCGGCGAAGGACATGATCTTCCGCAAGGCGCCGCCCGCCGTCGCCGGCAGCGCCTGATCATGTGAGCGGCGTTCCCGGGGACCAGCCCGGCGGCGCCATCTCGAAGGCGGCGAAATCGAAACCCGGCGCCACCGTGCAGCCGACCAGCGTAAAGGCGCCGGTCGTCTGCGCCGACTGCCAGCAGCCGGCCGGCACCACCCATTGCGGCCGCTCGCCCGTCAGCACGTCCGGGCCGAGCGCGATCCGTTCCTCTGCCAGTCCGTCCGCCGAAAGGCTGAGCGCCAGCGGCGCGCCCGCGTAGAAATGCCAGATCTCGGCGGCGTCGCGGACGCGATGCCAGTGCGAATGGTCGCCAGCCTCCAGCAGGTAGTAGATCGCCGTCTGGTGGCCGCGCGGGCTCCCCGCGGCATCCCGGAACGTCTCGACATACCAGCCGCCTTCCGGATGCGGCTGCATCGAAAGCGCGGCGATGATCGCGCGGGCCGACGGCGTTTCCGGTGCCGGCATCAGAAGTTGTCCTTGCGGCGGCGGATCTCGGCGAAGACCTCCGCGTCGCTCGCATCTTCCATTTCGAGAACGGCGCGGATGCCCGCGTCATGCGGCCGGAGAAACGGGTTGGTCTCTTTCTCGACGCCGATCGTCGTCGGCACGGTCATCCGGCCCTGCGCCCGCAGCGATTCGATCTCCTCGAAGCGGGCGAGGAGCGCCTCGTTGTCCGGATCGACGGTCACGGCGAAACGGGCGTTCGACAGCGTGTATTCATGGCCGAAATAGACCTCGGTGTCGTCCGGCAGCGCCATCAGCTTCTGCAGCGACACCCACATGTCCGAGGCCGGGCGCTCGAACAGCCGGCCGCAGCCGAGCGCGAACAGCGTGTCGGCGGCAAAGAGCAGTCCGTGCTCGGGAAAATGGTAGCAGATGTGGCCGGCGGTATGGCCCGGCGTCTCGATCACCTCGACGGCCTCGCCGGCGAACTCGAAACGGTCGCCGTCGCCGACCGGGTGGTCGAGGCCGGGGATCTTCGCCCGTTCGGCGACGGGGCCGTAGATCTGCGCGTGATAGCGCCGCTTCAGGGCGAGGTTCGCCTCCACATGGTCCGGGTGGTGGTGGGTGGTGAGGATATGGGTGAGGTCCCAGCGCTTCGCCGCGAGCGCTTCGAGGATCGGTGCCTCCTCCGGCGCGTCGATGCTGGCGGTGGCGCCGCTCGCCGGATGATGGACGAGCACGCCGAAATTGTCGGTGCGGCAGGTGAAGACGTGGACCTGGAAGACGCTCATCGGCGGGCTCCTTCGAACGGGACGGGACTGCGGATGGCCGGAATGTAGCCGAGCCTGCCTTGAAGTCCACCATGCCAGCGCCTACTCTCGGCAACGATGCACGCGGATATCGTCGACCTTCGGCAATTCTACCATTCCCGCCTCGGCCGTTTTGCCGAGCGGTCGATCACCATGGCGCTTTCCTCGCTCTGGGCGCGCATGCCGGAGGAGCGGCTGGTCGGGCTCGGCTATGCGGTTCCCTATCTCGAACGGTTCCGCGCCGACACCGAGCGCACCTTTGCCTTCATGCCGGCGGGGCAGGGGGCGGTGAACTGGCCGGTCGCCGACCTTTCCCTGACCGCGCTCGTCTTCGACGAGGAACTGCCGCTGCCCGACGCCTCGATCGACCGGGTGCTGATGGTGCATGCGCTGGAATTCGCCGAGAACCCGCGCGAGACGATGAAGGAGCTGTGGCGGGTGCTGGCGCCCGGCGGGCGTCTCGTCATCGTCGTACCGAACCGGCGCGGCGTCTGGGCGCGCATGGAGCATACGCCCTTCGGTTCCGGCCGGCCCTACTCGCGCGGGCAGCTGACGGCGCTGCTGCGCGAGACGAATTTCACGCCCGGCGCCTCCGCCGAGGCGCTGTTCTATCCGCCGTCGGACACCAAGACGGTGCTGAAGCTCAGCCGTGGCTTCGAGCGGATCGGGCGCTCGCTCTGGCCTGTCTTTTCCGGCGTCATCGTCGTCGAGGCGCAGAAGCGGCTCTATCAGGGGCTGCCGGTCGCAGCCCGCGCCTCGCGCCGCGTCTTCGTGCCGGTCATCGCGCCCTCCGGCGTGCCGACGACGCGGGTCTGACCTCGACAAGCGCGCCCGCCGGGGCTATGGGCAGGACACGCATTGCAACGCCCGCGAAAGCCGATCCCGATGAGCACAGACCTCGAAAGCCCCTCGCCGCGCGCCGGCATTCTCGACATCGCCGCCTATGTGCCGGGCAAGGAACACGCGCCGGGCGTGGCGAAGGTCTACAAGCTCTCCTCCAATGAGACGCCGCTCGGCGCCAGCCCGAAAGCGATCGAAGCGTTCGGGCGGGCGGCGGGCCAGCTGGAGCGCTATCCGGACGGTCAGGCGATCGAGCTGCGCGAGGCGATCGCCGCCGTGCACGGGCTGAACATCGCCAATATCCTCTGCGGCAACGGCTCGGACGAACTGCTCGGCCTGCTCTGCCATGTCTATCTCGGGCCCGGCGACGAGGCGATCATCACCGAACACGGCTTTCTCGTCTACCGCATCCAGATCATGGCGGCGGGGGCGGCGCCAGTGACGGTGCCCGAGACCGAGCACCGCGTCGATGTCGACGCGATCCTCGCAGCCGTCACGCCGAAGACGAAGATGGTCTTCATCGCCAATCCGGGCAATCCGACCGGGACCTATGTGCCGGTCGCCGAGATCCGCCGGCTGCAGGCCGCGCTGCCGAAATCCGTGCTGCTCGTTCTCGACGCCGCCTATGCCGAATATGTCCGGCGCAACGACTACGAGGCGGGGATCGAGCTCGTCTCGGCCAACCGCAACGTGGTGATGACCCGCACCTTCTCGAAGATCTACGGGCTCGCGGCGCTGCGCATTGGCTGGATCTACGCGCCGCCCGCGATCATCGACGCGCTGAACCGGGTGCGCGGACCGTTCAACATGAACGCGCCGGCGATCGCCGCCGGTGCCGCCGCGATCCGCGATCAGGCCTTCGCCGCCGACGCGGTGGAATACAACCTGCGCTGGCTCGGCCGCCTTACCGCGGAACTGGAGGCGATCGGCCTGACGGTCACGCCCTCCGTCGCCAATTTCGTGCTGATCCATTTCCCCGACGAGGACGGCAGGCGCGCGGCCGAGGCCGACGATTTCCTCACAGCGCGCGGCCTGATTCTCCGCGCCGTGCGCGGCTATGGCCTGCCGAACGCGCTGCGCCTGTCGATCGGCCCGGAAGAGGCCAATCTCGCCGTCGTCGCCGCGCTCGCCGAGTTCATGGGGCGTGGCTGATGGCCGCCCGCTTCGACCGCATCGCCCTCATCGGCATCGGCCTCATCGGCTCCTCGATCGCCCATGACATCCGCGCGGAGGGGCTCGCCGGCCACGTCGCGATCTCGACCCGCAGTGCCGGGACGCTGAAGCGGGCGGAGGAGCTCGGCCTCGGCGACAGCTATCATGCGTCGGCGGCCGAGGCCGTCCGGGACGCCGACCTCGTCGTCGTCTCGGTGCCGGTCGGCGCGTCCGGCGCGGTCGCGGCCGAGATCGCGCCGCATCTGAAGACGGGCGCGATCCTCACCGATGTCGGCTCGACCAAGGCGTCCGTCATCGCGCAGATGGCGCCGCACGTGCCGCCGGGCGTGCATTTCATCGCCGGCCACCCGATCGCCGGCACCGAGCATTCCGGCCCGGATGCCGGTTTTGCCGGCCTGTTTCGCGGCCGCTGGTGTATCCTGACGCCGCTGCCGGAGGCGGATCGCGACGCGGTCGCGCGGTTGCGTGCCTTCTGGGAGGCGCTCGGCTCGCGGGTCGACGAGATGGACCCGGCCCATCACGACAAGGTGCTCGCCATCGTCTCGCATCTGCCGCACATCATCGCCTACAACATCGTCGGCACGGCGGACGACCTAGAGACGGTGACGGAATCCGAGGTGATCAAGTATTCCGCCTCGGGCTTTCGCGACTTCACCCGTCTCGCGGCTTCCGACCCGACCATGTGGCGCGACGTCTGCCTGCACAACAAGGATGCGATCCTCGAAATGCTGGCGCGCTTCTCCGAGGATCTCGCCTATCTGCAGCGGGCGATCCGCTGGGGCGACGGCGAGAAGCTCTTCGACCTCTTCACCCGCACCCGCGCGATCCGGCGCTCGATCGTCGAGGCGGGGCAGGATACGGGGCTCCCGGATTTCGGCCGCCACGCCGGCGACGCGAAGGGCTGATCCGTCAGATCTCCGGCAGCTCGCCGAGCGGAATGAAGGCGAGGTAGGCGGTGCCGTCGCGCAGGGTGAGCGTCACCCGGGCCTCGCCGTCGCCGTTGGCGAGGGCCGAAAGCATGCCGGCGATGTTGCCCGCGACGTCACCGGCCTCGGGAAGGGCGGCGGTGATCGCATCGCGCCAGGCCTCGACATTGCGCACGGCGAGGGAGAGGTCGCCGGAGATGCGTCCGTCCGCATCGATGCTGAAGGGACCGGAGGCCGACGCCGTCAGGCCGCCCGGCGCGGTCAGCGTCAGGCTGCGGATCTCGCCCCGGCTTCCGCGCAGCGCGCCGGCGGAAACGGGACCGCCCGAAAGCAGGCCCGCTCTGTCCACGAAGGTCAGGTCCGCCGCCGCGGTGATCGCCGGCAGGGCGCGGCGCTCCTCGCCGATCGCCAGCGCCAGCGCCTCCGCGCTGGCGGCAAGGTCGAGATCCGCCCCGTTGCGGCGCAGGTGCAGCTCGCCATGGGGGGCGGTAAAGCCGAGCGGATCGTCCGGAAACGCTGGCATCAGCGTGCCGTTGAGACCGTTGACCTCGGCCGACAGGCGGTCGAGGCCGGATAGTGAGGCGCGCAGGCTTGTCCGTGCCCGCTCCCAGTCGGCAAAGAGGGAAAGGCCCGGGGAGACGCGCAGCTCGCCCGGACCGTCGATCTCGGCGACGATGCGACCGGGATCGTAGACCTGCGCGGCCGAGCGCAGCGCCCCGAGCGAAACGGAAACGCCCTTGCGATGGTCGTCGAGGGCAAGCGTGTCGCAGAAGAGGCCGAAGCGGAACGGGTAGCCGCGCACGGCCGGGTTGGCGCATGCCCCCGTGACGCCGTCGATCCCCGGCGCGCCGAGGAACTCCGTGATCCGTGTCTCGGCCTCGCGGGCGACGGCGAACCAGGCGGCCGAATAGAGCACGACCGTCAGGAAGACCGCGGTGATGAGAATGCGGAACTTGCGGCTTGCCCGTGTCGAAGCGCCGTTGTCATCTGCCGTCATTGGGTCTTCCTTGATTCGTGCGGCATGCGCGGAGGATGGCCGCGGGTCGACCGGCGGTTCGGGGCAGGGACGGCAGCGTGATTCGCCGGCCGGGAATGATGTGCAGGTGCAAATGGCAGCGGATATGGACGATTTTTGGGTGTTTGGCTACGGTTCGCTGATGTGGAACCCCGGCTTCGACTTCGTCGAACGCCATGCCGCCCGCGCCTTCGGATACCGGCGCGCGCTCTGCGTCCGGTCCTATGTCCACCGCGGCACGCCCGAGCATCCGGGCCTCGTGCTCGGCCTCGACCAGGGCGGCTCCTGCCTCGGCGCGGCGTTCCGCGTCACGGGCGACGACAAGGCGGCGGTGCTCGATTATCTGAGGGCGCGCGAACTCGTCACCCATGTCTACAAGGAGCGCAGCCTCACCCTGCTGCTCGGCGATGGGCGCAGGGTCGATGCCACCGGCTATGTCGTCGACCGGGCCCATGAGCAGTATGCCGGGGCGATCGCGGCCGAGGAGGCGGCGCGGATCGTTGCGACCTCGTCCGGCCGCTCGGGCCACAATCGCGACTATGTGCTGAACACGCTCGACCATCTGCGCGAGATGCGCATCCGCGATCGCTGGCTGGAACAGGTCGGCCGCCTTCTGTCCGTCTGAGGCGCCTCAGGCCGGGTCGCCGGCCGCCGTCAACGCCGCGATGCGCGCGACGGCGCTCGGCGGCAGCGGCAGGTCGGGATTGTCGCGCGCGGCCTCCAGCAACAGCCGGTCGCTCGCCGCCTCCGTTACGCGGACGAGCTCCTCGAAGAAGACATCCGGGCTGAGGCCGGGCGCGATCGGCGGCAGGAAGCGCACCTTGAAATGGCCGGGATAGCGCCTCAGGCTGCGGCGCGGCCAGAACAGGCCGGCATGGACGACGACGGGCACCACCGGCACGCCGAGATCGCGGTAAAGGCGGGCGACGCCGTATTTGTATTCCGGCGGCGCGCCGGGCGGGCGGCGCGTGCCCTCCGGATAGATGATCAGCTGCCGCCCCGTGTTCATCTCGTCCTTCGCCCGCTGCATCACGGCCGCCATCGCCCGGCCGCGCGCGGCGCGGTTGACGGGCACCATGCGCTGCTTCAGCACGTAAAGGCCGAAGAGCGGGATCCACATCAGTTCGCGCTTCAGGATGAAGAACGGATCGGGGATCAGCGGCAGCAGCGTGTAGACGTCCCAGAAGGACTGGTGCTTCGGCGCGACGATATAGCCGCCCTCCGGCAGGTTCTCCCGCCCCTCGACCTCGAAGGTCGTGCCGACGATCACCTTCAGGAGCCAGTTGCTGCTCTTCGACCAGGCCTTCGGGATGATCCAGGAGAGCTTGCGCGGCAGCAGGAAGTAGAAGGGCGTCAGCACGATCATCTGCACGATGAGGTTCAGATAGAAGGCGATGTTGAAGAGGGCGGAGCGGGCGGCGATCATGGCGGGCTTTCGGCAGGCGGCGACGACAGGCTGACTACACGAGAATCGCCCCAAGAAGAAGACGAAGCCGGGCGCAAAGCGCGCGGCGATCCGTGAGCGTCGTCCATACGCGTCAGATCCCTGTTTCTGCGCATGTCCTTTCGCAAGCCGCCGCCCGCTCCGGCGAGCCATGCCTTACTCGGTCGCGGGATCGGTCGGGTCGGCAAGCCGCGGGCGCGGCTCGTTCGAGGTGCGCAGTCCCGTGCCGGTCGCGGCCCCAAGCGCCTGGCGCAGCCAGGCCGCCGCTGTCTTGGCATATTCCATCGTCATCACCCGCAGGACGACCGGATCGGTCAGCCAGTTGCCGGTCTTCAGGTCCGAATTGACGACGGGATAGGCGACGAAGGCGGTTTCCGGACTGGCGCGGCGCAGTTCCATCAGGCTGCGCGGCATGTGGTAGTTGTTGGTGACGACGAGCACCGTCTGGTAGCCGTTGCCGTGGATCCAGCGCGCGGTCTCGTTGGCGTTGCCGATCGTGTCGAGGGCGTCGTAGCCAATGTCGACGCAGCATTTGAAGAGATCGGTGGAGCTCTGGGTGTTGCGGCGGATCTGGGCGCCGGTGGTCGAGGGATGGACGCCGGAGATCAGCAGGCGCTGGCCGGCACCGGACTTCAGCAGGTTGACCGCCTGGTCGATGCGCTGGAAGCCGCCGGTCAGCACGACGATGGCGTCGGCCTTCGGGTCGATCGGCGGCTGCATCGAGGCGACGTGGTCGGCAAAGACAAGGAAGCCGGTCGCCGCCGCCGCGGCGGCGATGAGGAGGGCATAGAAGAGGCCGCGGATCGACTGGCGCAGCCGCCCGCGCTGGCGGCGGAACCAGATCCGGCGCCAGCGGGCCGAGGCGCCGCCGCGCGCCGCGTTGCTTCCCCGCGCGTCACCCATGGCGGGCGCCCGGCCGCTGCGCCGCGAACCGCTCAGCCGGGCAGGGCATCGGTACGGCCCGGATCGGAACGGATGAGGTCGAGTTCGTAGATGGTGCGGGTCACGGTGAAGCGCGCCGTCAGCGTCGTCAGGAAAGCGATCACCAGCATGATGCCGACGATGCCGAGATAGCCGCCGTAACCGATGGTGAAGCTGCCGAAAAGGGCGCTGGCCTGGTCGCTTTCGGGCGTCGCGAGCGTCGCGGTCTGCCAGTAGCTGGCACCGGCGAAGCACAGCGCGGCGGCAAGCCCGCCGGCACCCGCGCCCTTCAGGCTGATCTTCAGGAAATGTTTCTGGAATTCGGCGGCGACGAAGCCGGCCTCCGCGCCGACGAAATGCAGCACCTCGACGATATGGCGGTTGCCGGAGAGCGCGCCGCGCGTGGCGAAGACGACGGTCAGCACCATGGCGGAGAAGACGAGGACGAGCACGCCCGTGCCGATCAGCGCCGTCGTCTGCGCCATCGCCACCAGCCGGTCGACCCAGGTGCGGTGGTCGTCGAGGGAGGCCTGCGGGATCGCCTCCGTCAGCGCCTTTCGCATCGCATCGAAGTCCGGCGGCGCCGTTTCGTCGATCGTGACGACGACGAGGCGGGGGACGGGAAGCTCGTCGAGGTTCAGCCCTTCGCCGAGCCAGGGTTCGAGCAGCCGCGCGGTCGCGGCGCGGTCGACGATGCGCCCGTCGGTGGTGCCGGGGAAGGTCAGCGCCAGCGTGCGTGCGTCGGCGAGCGCCTTGTCCATGTCGAGACTGTCGTCCGGCTTGATCTGGATGGTGATCTCGCGGGAAATCTGGCTCTGCCAGCTCTGCGCCGTGGCGCGCACCATGCTGACTGCGCCGAGCGTCAGGCAGGCGAGGAAGGACATGATGGCGATGACGATGATCAGCGCATTGCCCGAGACGTTGGCGGAGGGCACGATCGGCGCGGTGGGGCGGACGCGCATCTCCGCGCGGCGTCCCTCGCGCGGCGGCGTCGCGGCACGGGTCTCGGTGCGCCGGTCACTCATAGATGTCGAGCCGCCCTTCGGAGAGGATCATGCGGCGCGCATCCACCTGGTCCATCAGCGACAGGTCGTGGGTGGCGATGACGACGGCGGTGCCGAGCCGGTTCAGTTCGAGGAAGAGGTTGAGCAGGCGCCTGGCCATCGGCGGATCGACATTGCCCGTCGGCTCGTCGGCGAGCAGGATCTCCGGGCGATCGATGAGGGCGCGCGCAATGGCGGCGCGCTGCTTCTCGCCGCCCGAAAGCACCGGCGGCAGCACGTTGATCCGCTCGCCGAGCCCGACCCAGTTCAAGAGTTCCAGCACGTCCGAGCGGTAGCTCTGCTCCGCCTTGCCGCGCACGCGCAGCGGCAGCGCCACGTTCTCGTAGGTGGTCAGATGGTCGAGCAGGCGAAAATCCTGGAAGACGATGCCGACGCGGCGGCGCAGCATCGGAAAGTCGTCGCGCGGGATGGCGGAGAGGTTGCGGCCGAACATGCGGATGAGGCCGCGCGTCGGGCGCAGCGACAGGAAGAGCAGGCGCAACAGCGTGGTCTTGCCGGCGCCGGACGGGCCGGTCAGGAACTGGAACGACCGCTCCGGGATGTCGAATGTCAGGTCCCGGAGGATTTCCGGTCCCATCCCGTAGCGCAGGCCGACATTTTCGAAATGGATCAAGGTCGAAGTCCGGTTCCGGTCAGGATCACGCGCCCCTCCATATCGCATGGACGTGCCCGTTTCGCGGCGCTGCCCCATCATGGTTAAACAGCGGTTAATTTTTCATGAAAACGCGCCGGTTTGAGGGCGGCATTTCCGAAGCATTAACCATTCGGGTTTACGTCTGTGCAGGATTTCTTTCAATGCCCGATCCCCCGGCGCCCTTCCGGTGTCGCCGGCCGGTCGGCGGGCCGGAGGCGCGATCATGCAGGCATTCGGAACCCGGGCGCGCGCGTCCGTCCTCAGCGGCGACGTTCTCGAGCCCGCTCGCCGTCCGGCGTCCCGCGCGGCTGCGCCGATGCGCCGGTCGGATGTGGTCGATGCGGATTTCGAGATCCTGCCGGTGGCCGGCGGAGGACGAGCGGCGGCAGCGCCACCCGTCGTCAACGACAACACGCCCTTTCGCCCGCTCCCGCCGCGCCGCTCCTCCTTAGCCGCTGTCCTACGCCTTCTGCAGCCGATCGAATCGATGCTGCGGACGATGCCCGCAGCCGTCTTCCTCTTCGCTGTCGCCGTCGCCGTGACCGGCAGTTTCTACGGCGTCGCCGGCCTTCTCGAGGCATCGCCGCCGCCGCCCGCGCGGCCCGGCCTGTCGGTGACGACGCTGCGCAGCGACGCGACGGGGACCACCCTCCTGACGGTGAGCGGGACGCAGGACGTCCGCGAAACCCACCGGCCGGCGCGGCCGCTCGTCGCCGTCGACGTGATCACCGGCGGCCGGACCGTCAGCACGACGCGGCTTGAGGTCGAATAGACCGGCGCGCAACGCGCGTGCATCCGTCCGGGGGCTGTGCTATCGCGGTCGGACCCGTGCCGCACCGCAACCGTTTCCGGAGTCCTTCATGCCCGTCATTCGAGGAAAGATCATCGAGCCCTTGTTTCCGGCCGAGACGATCGCCGCACGCAACCGCGAGCTCGCCGCCGAGATCGCCGGCGGGCCGACGAAGGATCTCCTGGTGATCGCGGTGCTGAAGGGGTCGTTCATCTTCGCCGCCGACCTCCTGCGCGGCATGCATGAGGCCGGCCTTGCCCCGGAAGTCGAGTTCATCACGCTGTCGAGCTACGGATCGGGTACCGTGTCGCGCGGCGTCAGGATCATCAAGGACATCGACAGCGACGTGCGCGACCGGGACGTGCTCCTCGTCGACGACATCCTCGAATCGGGCCGGACGCTGAGCTTCGCCCGCGATCTCCTCTTCGAACGCGGCGCGCGCAACGTCACCGTCGCGGTGCTCCTCGACAAGAAGGGCCATCGGCAGACGGATTTCGAGGCCGATTACGTTGGCTTCGACTGTCCCGACCATTTCGTCGTCGGCTACGGCATGGACGTCGCCTATGCGTTTCGCGAACTGCCCTTCGTCGGAGTGGTGACCGGCGATGCGTGAGGGCCGACTGTCAAGATAATTTCCATCAATCCGCATTGCGTGTATTTTTTTTCGTATTGTCGTATTAATTGTATTTAGAGGGGAGGATTCGCGCATGAAGCTTCTGATACAAGTGATGCATTGGACAGCATGGATCCGTCTGACGACAAAGGCCGGTTGGAAACGGCGACGTCCTGCATCTTCTGGTTGAGGCCGACTTTATGGAAATGGTTGCGCCTGTCGCCAAGCGATAGACGGAAAACAGGGACCTGAAGCAGCGAGCGGATTGTTAAGGTCGCGGGTCGCTTCAGGCGATGTCGGCGTGCACTGAAACGACGCGGATTGAAACATGGAGATTATGTTGACCTGTCCGAAGGATGAGCCGTAGCGCCCGCAAGGCCTGCGGCTTTTTCATTGCGACAGGACAGATGTCCTGGGAAGCAAAGTGACTGGCCCGAGGGGTCTCTGCTTCCGTGCCGCACGGCTGTCACCGGTGGAACAGCGCACGAAAGTCTGATGACCTAGTGTCTGGTCATCGGCGGACGAAGGGTTCGCCTCCCACACCGAAGAAAGGATATCCCCATGTTCCGCAAGACCGCTCTCTCCGCCCTGGCCGTCGTCGTCCTCGCGACCTCCGCCTTCTCCGTTTCCGCCACCACCGCCTCGGCCGGCAGCCGCGAGGGCCGCTTCATCGCCGGTGCCGTGATCGGTGTCGCCGCCGGGCTGATCGGCGCCGGCCTGTACGAAAGCGGCCGTCGCGACCGCTACGAGCGCTACGACGAAGGGCGCGACTGCTTCGAAAAGCCGGTCCGCCGCTACGATCCCTATTACGGCCACAAGGTCACCGTCGGCTACCGGCTGGTCTGCCGCTGACCGCCGCCGCGCATCGCTTCGGTCGTCGAGAAACCTGACCTTGAAAGTGGCACCTGGCGCGCGCGCCACGGTGCCTTCTTTCGCAACCCGTGCCGGGATCAGCGGATGTCCAACAGGCGCTCCAGATATTGCCGTTCCGTCTCGGGCGAGGCGTTGGTGCCGAGCCGGCGGCGGATCTCCTCGAGGATCTGGCGCGCGCGCTGGGTGTCGATCTCGTCGGGAACCTTGACCTGCTCGCCGAAATCCGGCCCCATGTTCTGCTGCCGGCGGCCGAGCGGGTCGCGGCCGTTCTGGCCGAATTGCGGCACGCCCTGTCCAGGCCCCTGGCCGGGGCCCTGCGACTGCATCTGGTTCATCATCTCCTGCGCGCCTTCACGCAGCGCCTGAAGCGCGCGGCCCTGGCTGCCGAGAGCCTGCTCGCCTTGCGCATTGCCGAGTTCGCCGGCTGCGCCCTGCATCTCCTGCTGCGCCTTGCCGAAACCCTTGCCCGGCTGCATGCCCATGCCTTCCATGCCCTGCTGCAACTCTCCGAGTTGCTTGCCGAGCGCTTCCTGCTGGGCGCGCAGCTGCTTCAGCGCCTCGCGCAGCTGTTCGGCGGTCATGCTGTCGAGCGGGTTCTGGCTTTCCTGCTGTCCGCCCTGCTGCTCGCCCCCCTGCTGGCCGGGATCCTGCTCCTGGCCGAACATTTCCTGATCCTCGCCGGTCAGGGGGTCGCCGGTCTGCATCCGGTCGCGCAGCGCCTGGTCGAAGCGGAAGGTCTGCTCCATCAGCTGCTGCTGGCGCTGCATCAGCTCGCCGAGCTTGTCCATCTGCCGGCGCATCTCGCTGTTGTCCTGGCCCTGCTGCTGGTTCGGCGGCATGCGGCCCGCCTGCAGATTGTTCATCATCCGCTGCAGCTCGGAGAGCATCTGCTTCGCCTGGTCCTTGGCACCCGACTTCGCCAGGTTCTCGATCTGGTCCATCATCTTCTGCAGGTCCTGCTGGCGCAGCACGTTGTTCTGCTCCGGATTGGCGGCGACCTGCGGGTTCTTCATCGCCTGCTCGGCGAGCGCCTGCATGTACTCCTGCATCGCCTCGCGCAGTTCCTGCATCAGGCGCGAGATTTCCTCGTCGCCCGCATTGCGGTCGAGCGCGTCGGAGAGCTCCTGCTGCGCCTCGCGCAGGCGCCGCTCGGCAAGCGACAGGTTGCCGTCCTCGATGCCGAGCGCGATCTCCCAGAGATACTGCGCCGCGTCGCGCAGCATGTCGTCGTTGTGGGCGAGCTCCATGCGCGCGCGCGCTGACTGGAGCAGCAGGAAATGGGTCGTGTTCGGGATCGTGTCTTCGGGGCGGATGGTCAGCGCCTCGTTCAGTTCCAGCGCCCGAGGTAATGCATTGGCATCAAGCGCGAAGGTCTGGCGCTGCTCGGCGACGGCGCCGGCGAGCGGCTCGAAGAAGGTGCGGGCCGGCAGGATCATCTCGACCGGCTGGCTGCGTCCCTCCTGGCCGGCGGCATCGGTCGCCACCAGCGTGATGCGCACCGGTTTGCCGGCGAGCGGATGTTCCGTCAGGTTCCTGCTGGTCACGCCCTTTGCCTCGCGCGCGTTGCGGCGCGGCAGGTCGAGCGTGTAGTCGGGAAGCGGATAGAGCGGGCGTGCGCCGGGAGTCTCCTCCAGCGGCAGGATTTCCGCATGGGCCTCCTGAAGCCCGTAATCGTCCTTGCCGATGAAACCGATGTCGAGCGCCGCATTGACCGTGATTCGAGGATCGCCGTCGAAGGAAATCTCCGGCGCCTCGTCGGGGATGACCGCGAAGGTCCATGTCCGCGCGCCGACCGTCAGCGTGCCGTCGGCGGTGACCTTGTAAAGATGGGTCGAAACGCCCGCGGGCGGCGGCACCGGGACCGCCGCCTCGCCGGTGGCGGTTGCCTCCGGCAGCTTCGCCTCCTCGGCCGGGACGACGATCGGCGCGCCGGCCGCGTCCTTGCGGGCGAAGGTGACGGGTTGGTCGACGCCTCCGGTGATGCGCACCGTCAGGTCGCTGAACTGCGGAACGGTGAGCGACGATGCCTCGGTGGCGGCCGGCGGCTCGCCTTCGGTCCGGCCGGTCAGGAACACGGGGGCGCGGCCGGTATAGGCGGGGGGCGTGACCCAGGCATCGATGCGGATGTCGGGCGCGGCCACCGCCTCTTCCGGCAGATGGACGGCGTCCGACACCATGCCGGCGCGATTGGAATAGGAATAGGCGAAGGCGACGACCGCGACCAGAACCGGCAAGGCGCGCAGCCCGTAGCGGTCCCTGCGGGCGATGTCGGGTTGCGGCAGGCCGGTGTCGAGGCGCTCGACGAGGCGCGCCATGCGGGCCTGGTGCTCCGCCCAGAGTGCCGCGGCGAAGGGGCTGTCGGTCGCCGGCCGGTCGTGCTGGACGCGGATCGCCTGATGTCTGAGCCCGTTTCGGGCTTCGAGCATGCGGTCGGCATCGTCGGTGGCCGGCCAGCGCAGGCGCAGCAGCGGCAGCAGCGTTATGGCAAGCGCGAGCGCGAAGGCGACAAGCGCCACGCCATGCAGCCAGAGGGGCATGATGCGGAAAAGCCCGAGCCAGGCGGTCGACAGGAACAGAAGGACGACGGATAGCGGCGCGAGCAGGCGCGGAGCGAGGCTTTCCGCAAACAGCACGAGGCGGGCCCCGTGGCGCGTGAAGGCGAGCCTGCGGCCAAGCGCGAAAGAAGGGTCCGTGGCGTCCGGCCGTCGTTCCGTCATCCGTCCGTGTTCCTTTCGGCGCTCTGCCGGCACTCCCGGCTCCTGGACGCTGAGGAGGATAACACTGTTTGTGGCGAAGACGAGGGCAGCAACGAAATCGTGATGGAAAAGGCGGCACGCCCGCCGTATCGCCGAGGCCGCGCCCCGTTGCCGGCGGATGCTGGCAGGGCGTGACCGCGGCTCAGTCGAGCCAGTCGGGGACGGAATCGAGCCCGATCAGCTCCTCGAACGTCCGGCGCGGGCGGATGACATGGAAGCGGTCGCCGCTGACCAGCACTTCCGGCACGAGGAGGCGCGAATTGTAGGTACCGGCCTGCACCGCGCCATAGGCGCCGGCCGAGCCGACGGCGATCAGGTCGCCGGGCTTCGGCATCGCCATCTCGCGGTCGAGTGCTAGATAGTCGCCGGTTTCGCAGACCGGGCCGACGACGTCGGCGCGGATGCGCGGCGCGTTGGCGGCCGAAATCGCCACCGGACGGATCTCGTGAAAGGCCTCGTAGAGCGTCGGGCGGATCAGGTCGTTCATCGCGCCGTCGACGATGACGAAGGTCTTCGAACCGCCGTCCTTGACGTAGAGCACCTCGGTGACAAGGATGCCTGCATTGCCGACGATGAGGCGCCCCGGCTCGGTGACGATGCGGCAGTTCAGCGATTGCAGCTCGTTCTTGACGATCCTGGCATAGGCGTCGGGCAGCGGCGGCGGCTGGTTGTCGTCCCTGTAGGGGATGCCGAGCCCGCCGCCGATATCGACATGGTCGATGCGGTGGCCGTCGCCCCTCAGGACGTCGACGAGCGCCCGCAGCAGCCGGAAGGCATCCTCGAAGGGCTGCAGCTCGGTGATCTGGCTGCCGATATGCATGTCGATGCCGGTGACGTCGATGCCGGGAAGGGTCGCGGCATGGGCATAGACGGCGCGGGCGCGCTCGTAGGAGATGCCGAACTTGTTTTCCTTCTTGCCCGTCGAGATCTTCGCATGGGTACGGGCATCGACGTCCGGATTGATGCGGAAGGAGACATGTGCCGTCCTCCCGGCCTTCACCGCGCGGGCATTTAGGAGCTCGAGTTCGGGCTCGGATTCGACGTTGAAGCAGTAGATGCCGGCCGCGATGCCGAGATCCATCTCGCGCGCGGTCTTGCCGACGCCGGAGAACATGATGCGTTCGGCGGGAATGCCGGCCGCGAGCGCCCGGCGCAGTTCGCCTTCGGAGACGACGTCGACGCCGGCGCCGAGCCGGCCGAGCGTCCTCAGCACCGCCTGGTTCGAATTCGCCTTCATCGCATAGCAGACCATGGCGTCGACGCCCGAGAAGGCGCGCGAGAACACATGGTAGTGCCGCTCCAGCGTCGCGGTCGAATAGCAGTAGAACGGCGTGCCGACGGCGCGGGCGATCTCCGGAAGGGCCACGTCCTCGGCATGGAGGATACCGTCGCGATAGTCGAAATGGTTCACGGGCGTTGCTTTTCTTAAAGAAGCGGATCGAGGAAGAAGGGCTTGTCGGCGACGGGCTCGGCTTTTTCCGCCGTGCCGGGCGCCTGTTTCTGGTTGGTGACCGCCGCGCTCGGCCGGTCGAGATCGCCCTTGCGGCCGCAGCCGGAAAGGGCGAGCACCGGCAGCAGGCTCAATGCCAGGGCCAGGCGGGCCTTGTGTCGCAGTCTCATCCGTTCCGGTCCTTCATCGCCGATCTGTTGTCGCTGCTTCTTAGCGGCATTTTCACCCGCTTGCACGCCCTATCGCCGCTTAGAGGCGTTCGCGCCACCAGGCGATCTGGTTGCGCACGCCGGCCGGCGACGTGCCGCCGAAGGAGGTGCGGCTCGCGACCGAGGCCTCGACGGTCAGCACGTCGTAGACGCGCGCGTCGATCGCACCGTGGATCGCCTTCAGGTCGTCGAGCGTCAGGCCGGCAAGATCGCAGCCCTTCGCCTCGGCGGCGGCGACGGCGCGGCCGGTGACGTGGTGGGCGTCGCGGAAGGGCAGGCCGACCTCGCGCACCAGCCAGTCGGCGAGGTCCGTCGCGGTCGAGAAGCCGGCGCCGGCGGCGGCCTTCATGCGGTCGGCATTGATCGTCATGTCGCGGACCATGCCGGTCATGGCGGCGATCGCCAGCTCGATGTTTTCCGCCGCGTCGAACACCTGTTCCTTGTCCTCCTGCATGTCCTTGGAATAGGCGAGCGGCAGGCCCTTCATCACGGTCAGCAGCGCGATCAGCGAGCCGTTGATGCGGCCGGTCTTGGCGCGCACCAGTTCGGCGGCATCCGGGTTCTTCTTCTGCGGCATGATCGAGGAGCCGGTGGAGAAGGCGTCCGACAGGCGGATGAAGCCGAATTGCGGCGTCGACCAGATGACGATCTCTTCGGCGAGACGCGACAGATGCGTGGCGGCGATCGCGGCGATCGACAGGAATTCCAGCGCGAAGTCGCGGTCGGAGACCGTGTCGATCGAATTGCGGGTCGGCTCGCGGAAGCCGAGCGCGGCGGCCGTCATGTGTCGGTCGATCGGATAGGGCGTGCCGGCGAGCGCGGCGGCGCCGAGCGGGGATTCGTCAAGCCGGGCGATCGCGTCGCGCAGGCGCGAGCGGTCGCGGCCGAACATCTCGACATAGGCCATGCAGTGATGGCCGAAGGTGACGGGCTGGGCGGTCTGGAGATGGGTGAAGCCCGGCATCACGGTCGCGGCATGTTCCTCGGCGCGGTCGAGGAAGGCGGCAATCAGGCCGGTCAGCATCCGCTCGGCCTTGCCCATCTCCGCCTTCACCCACAGGCGGAAGTCGACGGCGACCTGGTCGTTGCGCGAGCGGGCGGTGTGCAGGCGGCCGGCCGCGGGGCCGATCAGCGTCGCGAGCCGCGACTCGACGTTCATGTGGATGTCTTCGAGACGGCGGGAGAATTCGAAGGTGCCGCCCTCGATCTCTGACAGGATCGTGTCCAGCCCGTGAGCGATCTTGACTTCATCCTCGGCGGAAATGATGCCCTGATGCGCCAGCATGGCCGCATGCGCCTTCGACCCGGCGATATCCTGCGCGAAAAGCTTCTTGTCGAAGCCGATCGAGGCATTTATCTCCTCCATGATCGCATCCGGGCCGGACGCGAAGCGTCCGCCCCACATCGTGTTGGAGGATTTCGGTTCCGATCCGCCGTCAGCCATGTTCGATGCCCGTTCTGGAGTTTTGTCAATGACAGATGAAAAGACGCGCCGGCCGGCCGGCCGTCTCATTGCCGCCGCGGCCGTCCTCGGCCTCGTCGCCGGTGCGGCTGCGATATACGTGAAGGAAACATGGTCTGGCAATGGTGCGGGCGGCGCCGGCGTGCAGACGGCGGCCTCCTGCCCGCTGGCGAAGGAGACGGTCGCGGCGGTAACGCCGTTCCTGAAGGGCCAGGTGGCGGCGATGGCGCCGGCCGACGATCCGCGCCCGATGACCGGTCTGGCTTTTACGGGCGATGGCGGTAAGCCGCTGACACTCGACGATTTCGCCGGCAAGACGCTGCTCGTCAATCTCTGGGCGACCTGGTGCGTGCCCTGCCGCGAGGAGATGCCGGCGCTGAACGCGCTGCAGGCGGCGATGGGTGGCGATCGCTTCGAGGTGGTGGCGATCAACATCGACACCGGCGACGACGAGAAGCCGAAGGCCTTCCTCGAGGAGACGGGCGTCGACGCGCTCGGTCTTTATCGCGACGCCTCGATGGGCGTGTTCAACACGCTGAAGAAGGAAGGGCTCGCCTTCGGCCTGCCGGTGACGCTGCTTCTCGACGCAAACGGCTGCCTCGTCGCGGCGATGAACGGCCCGGCCATCTGGGACAGCGCCGATGCGAAGGCGCTGGTGACGGCGGCGACCGGCGTGGCGCCGAAAGGCTGATCAGCGGCCGCCCTCGGTTGCGTAGATGCGCGGCCGGTAGATGTCGAGGAAGCCGTTCATGCCGGAAAAGCCGGGGAATTCCGGCGAGGCGTCGAACTCGATGTCGGTACCGTCGATCGTGTGGGCGATGATGCGGCGCGAATCCGGCCGGTCGATGACCCGGTCGATGACGGCGGGAATGCCGCGCCCGTCCTGGCGCCAGGTGACGTCGGCGGGACGGAAGAAGATCTCGGCGCCGCCGTCGGGAATCCCGGTCGCGTCGAAGACGACGCCGTGGATCTCCGCCCGCCCGTCCGAAACCCGCGTCGACAGCCGGTTGGCGTCGCCGAGAAAATTCATGACGAAGGCGCTCGCTGGCGTGCGGCAGACCTCCTCCGGCGTTCCGTTCTGCACGATGCGGCCCTTGTCGAGGATGACGACGCGGTCGGCAAGGTCGAGCGCCTCCTCCTGGTCGTGGGTGACGAAAAGGGTGGTGATGCCGAGTTCCTCGTGGATCGCCCGCAGCCAGCGGCGCAGGTCGCGGCGCACATTGGCGTCGAGCGCGCCGAAGGGCTCGTCGAGGAGCAGCACGCGCGGATCGACGGCGAGCGCGCGGGCGAGCGCCACGCGCTGGCGCTGGCCGCCGGAGATCTGCGCGGGAAAACGATCCTCCAGACCCTCGAGCTGGATGAGCCTTAACAGTTCGGAAACGCGGGCCGCGATTTCCGCCCTCGAGCGCTTGACCGCCGAGACCTTCATGCCGAAGGCGATGTTTTCGCCGACGGTCATGTGCGGAAAGAGCGCGTAATGCTGGAAGACGAAGCCGACGCCGCGATGGCGCACCGGAATGTCGGTGGCGTCCTCGTCGCCGAAATGGATGGCGCCGCCATCGGCGAATTCGAGGCCGGCGACCATGCGCAGGATTGTCGTCTTGCCGGACCCGGACGGGCCGAGCAGGGCGACGAGCTCGCCGCTTTCGATCTCCAGCGATACGCCGTGCACCGCGCGGAACGTGTCGAAGGTCTTCACCACCTGATCGAGGGTGATCTTCATGGCGTGGTCTCCTGAACGGGGATCGGCCCGGCGAGCGCGGAGGGGCGGCGCCCGCGGCCCGCCCCGCGCCGCTCCAGCAGCAGCTTGGCAACCAGCGTGACGACGGCGAGGACGGCGAGGATCGAGGCGGCGGCGAAGGCGCCGACGGCATTGTAGTCGTGGTAGAGCAGTTCGATATGCAGCGGCAGTGTGTTGGTCTGGCCGCGGATATTGCCGGACACGACCGAGACCGCGCCGAATTCGCCCATGACGCGGGCGTTGCAGAGCACGACGCCGTAAAGCAGGGCCCATTTGATGTTGGGGAGCGTCACGCTCAGGAAGGTGCGCCAGCCGCTGGCGCCGAGCGAGGTCGCGGCCTCCTCGAGGTCGCGCCCCTGCGCCTGCATCAGCGGGATCAGCTCGCGCGCGACGAAGGGGGCGGTGACGAACATCGAGGCGAGCACGATGCCGGGAAGGGCGAAGAGGATCTTGACGTCCGCCTGCTGCAGCATCTCGCCGAACAGGCCCTGAAGGCCGTAGACGAAAAGATAGGAAACGCCGGCGACGATCGGCGAGATCGAGAAGGGGATCTCGATGACGACGAGGAGAAGGCGGCGGCCGGGAAAGTCGAACTTGGTGATCGCCCAGGCGGCGGCGATGCCGAAGGCGGTGTTGACCGGTACGGCGATGAGGGCCGTCAGCACTGTCAGCAGGATCGCGTGGCGGGTGTCGGCATGAGCGATCGTCTCGGCGAAATAGCCATAACCCATCGAGAAGGCCTGGTAGGCGATGACGGTGAGTGGCGCCACGACGATCAGCGCGACGAAGGCAAGCACGACCGCGATGAGGATCGCGCGAAACAGCGGCTGGTCGCCGACGCGGGGCGGCGTCTTCCGGCGTGTCCTGCGCATCGGCTCAGCTCCTCGCGGTGTAGCGCAGCGCCCGCGCCTGCAGCGTGTTGGTGACGACCAGCATGGCGAAGGCGGTGATCAGCATCACCGAGGCGATCGCGGCGGAGGCCGGATAGTCGTATTCCTCCAGGCGGATGAAGGCGAGGAGGGCGGTGATCTCCGTCTCGTTCGGCTGATTGCCGGCGATGAAGATGATCGCGCCGAACTCGCCGAGGCTGCGGGCAAACGAGAGCGACAGGCCGGCCAGCAGCGCCGGCGTCAGCAGCGGCAGGATCACCGTGCGGAAGATCGACAGGTCGCCGGCGCCGAGCGTCTGGCCCGCCTCCTCGAGCGCCGGATCGAGCTCCTCCAGCACCGGCTGCACCGTGCGCACGACGAAGGGCAGGCTGGTGAAGGCCATGGCGACCATGATGCCGAGCGGCGTGTAGGCGACCTTGATGCCGATCTCGGCGAGCGCCGAGCCGAACCAGCCGTTCGAGGCGAAGAGCGTGGTGAGCGAGATGCCGGCGACCGCTGTCGGCAGCGCAAAGGGCAGGTCGACCAGCGCATCGACGACCCGGCGGCCGGGAAAGCGGTAGCGCACCAGCACCCAGGCGAGCGCCATGCCGAAGACGACGTTGAAGGCGGTGGCGCCAAGCGCGCAGAGCACGGTGACGCGGTAGCTGGCGACGGCGCGGCTCGACGAGACAATCCGCCAGTAATCCTCCGGTCCGAGGCTCGCCGCCTTGATGACGAGGGCCGCGAGCGGCAGTACGACGATGATCGCGACATAGACCAGCGTGATGCCGAGCGAGAGAGGAAAGCCTGGAAGAATCCGCCGAGCCAAGGCAAGCGTCCTTAGGGGTCAGGGACGGCGACGCGCCGACAATCAAAGAGGCCGCCTCTCGGCGGCCTCCCGTTCTCTTTCACATTCCGGCGTCAGGATCAACGGTCGCCGTAGATCTTGTCCAGCGTTCCGCCGGCATCGAAATGTTCCTTCTTCACCTGGCCCCAGCCGCCGAAGACGTCCTCGATCTTGACGAGGCGGATCTCGGGGAACTCGGCCTTGAACGCATCGGCGACCGCCGGATCGTTCACGCGGTTGCCGTTTTCGGCGAGGATCTTCTGGCCTTCCGGCGTGTAGAGGAAGTCGAGATAGGACTTTGCCAGGTCGCGCGAGCCCTTCTTGTCGACCACCTTGTCGACGATGGCGACCGGGAATTCGGCGAGCAGGCTGACGGAGGGGACGACAATGTCGAACTTGTCCTCGCCGAACTCGCGGGCGATGCCCTTGGTCTCGGCCTCGAAGGTGATCAGCACGTCGCCGATCTCGCGCTCGACGAAGGTGGTCGTGGCGGCGCGCCCGCCGGTATCGAAGACGGGAACGTTGTTGAAGACGCCGGCGATGAACGCCTCGACCTTGGCCGGGTCGTTCTCGAACGTCTCCTTGGCGTAGGCGGTGGCGGCGAGATAGGTGTAGCGCGCATTGCCGGAGGTCTTCGGGTTCGGGAAGACGACCTTCACATCCTCGCGCACGAGGTCGCCCCAGTCCTTGATGCCCTTCGGATTGCCTTCGCGCACGAGGAAGGCGGGGAAGGAGTAGTAGGGCGAGGCGTTGTTGGCGAAATCCTTCTGCCAGTCTTCCGAGACGAAGCCGCCCTTCACCAAGGCATCGATGTCGGTCACCTGGTTGAAGGTGACGACGTCGGCCTCGAGCCCTTCGAGGATGGCGCGGGCCTGCTTGGACGAACCGCCATGCGACTGGTCGACGGTGACCCCCGGATGGGCCGCGACGAAGGCGGCGTTCACCTTCTCGAACAGCTCGCGCGAGATGTCGTAGGAGGCGTTCAGCAGCTTGTCGGCGGCAAAGGCGGAGGACGACACGGCCAGCGACAGGAGCGCGGTGCCGACGAGCAGGATGCGTTTCATGGAAGCGAAAACCTCTTCGGGTGGGATTTTCGCCCAGAATAGCGGTTTTTGCGCCGGAGCCGAGGCAACACGACCCATCAATCGGCGCTCCCGTGGAAAATCATTCCATCGCGTCGCTGCCCGACCCGCCGGGCCGTCACCGGGTCGGAACGGGCACCTCGCCGCGATAGTCGTAGAAGCCGCGGCCGGACTTGCGGCCGAGCCATCCGGCCTCGACATATTTGACCAGCAGCGGGCAGGGGCGGTACTTCGAGTCCGCCAGCCCGTCATGCAGCACCTGCATGATCGACAGGCAGGTGTCGAGCCCGATGAAATCGGCAAGCTGCAGCGGGCCCATCGGATGGTTGGCGCCGAGCTTCATCGCCGTGTCGATGGCGTCGACGGTGCCGACCCCCTCGTAGAGCGTGTAGATCGCCTCGTTGATCATCGGCAGCAGGATGCGGTTGACGATGAAGGCGGGAAAATCCTCCGCCACGGTGATCGTCTTGTCCAGCGTGGCGACGAAGGCCTTGGCGGCGGCGAAGGTGCCTTCCTCGGTGGCGATGCCGCGCACCAGCTCGACCAGCTTCATCACCGGCACCGGGTTCATGAAGTGGATGCCCATGAAGCGTTCGGGGCGGTCGGTGGCCGAGGCGAGCCGGGTGATCGACAGGGACGACGTGTTGGTCGCGAGAATCGTCTCGGGCTTGAGCACCGGACAGACCTGGCCGTAGATCCTGCGCTTGACGCTCTCGTCCTCGGTCGCCGCCTCGATGACGAGGTCGGTCGGCGACAGGTCGTTGACGTCGGCCGAGCCCTTGATCAGGGCCAGCGCCTTCTTGCGGTCGTCGTCGGTCATCTTGCCGGAGGAGACCTGGCGGGCGAGGTTGCCGTTGATCGTGGCGAGCCCGACCTCGATCTTTTCCGGCGAGATGTCGTAGATCTGGACCTTGTAGCCCGCTGTCGCCGACACATGGGCGATGCCGCAGCCCATCTGTCCCGCGCCGATGATGCCGATGGTCTTGATCATTGAGCCGCTTTTCCTCCGCAGACGCCGCTGCCCGTCGGGCGGAGGATTTCCGCCCGGCAGCTCCGAGCCAGAGTGATAAAACGAGAAGCCGCCTTTTTCCAGCCCCAATCCGCAGATGCCCGTGTCGAAGGCAAGGCAGGTCCTACCGCAAATGACGGTATTTTAGATTAATCTCTTCTCAACGCGAAAGTTGCAATCTGATCCGTGAAGAGGGGCAGGCGTGTCGCCGGGATCGCATGACGCGGGCCCCGATCATTTTCAGCACATGTCTGTCCGGTTCCCCTGGGACCCTGCCTGCGGAGGCCACCGTTCCATGCGTATTGCCCGCAAACTGCCCGTTTTCGCGTCGCTTCTCACCGTCTTCGCCATCGGCGCGTCCGCCGCCGTCGCGATCACCGTCATGACGCCCGTCATGCGCCAGGAGGTCGTCGCCAAGCTGGAGGCGACGGCCGACGGCCGCCGCAACGAGGCGCGGCTCTATTTCGACAACCTGTCGACCGGTCTTCAGTCCTTCACCAGCGTGGAGACGACCGGCGAGGCGCTGCACAAGTTCCGCGGCGACTGGCGCTATCTCGGCGACAACCCGACCGCGACGCTCAAGGACCGCTATGTTGCCAAGAACCCCAATCCCGAAGGCCAGCGGGCGCTCTACGACACCGCGCGGGTCGACACCTATGACAGCAACCATGCGAAATACCACCCGCTGATGCGGGCGCAGGCGGCCGAGCAGGGCTATGCCGACATCTTCCTCATCGATTCGCGCGGCAACGTCGTCTACACGCTGCAGAAGAACACCGAATATGGCGAGAACGCCAAGGACGGCACGCTGAAGGACACGCCGCTCGGCGCGGTCTTTGCCGAGGCGAGCGCCAGCGACGACAAGAATTTCTTCGTCTTCACCGGCTTCGCTCCCTATGGCGCGTCGAAGATGACGGCGAGCTACATGGCCGCGCCGCTGTTCATGGGCAGCGTCAAGGTCGGCGTCATCGCGGTGCTCCTGCCCAACACCCGGCTCAACCAGATGTTCTCCAACCGCACCGGCCTCGGCGAGACCGGCGAGACGGTGCTGACCGGAAGCGGCGGCAGCCTCGTCACCGATTCGTCGCTGACGCCGGAGGACGATGCCGGTGCGGTCTCCCTCGATCTCTCCGCGATGAGCGCCACGGGGCAGGGCGACATGACGACGGGCAGCCTTGCCGGCTACCGCGACATGACGAGCATCGCCGCCGCCGTGCCGCTGACCTTTGCCGGCAAGACCTATTCCGTCGTGGCGCTGCTCGGCGAAGGCGAGGCGTTCTCGGCGCTGGTCGAGACGAGCAAGGCGATCCTGATCGCGGCCGTCGTGCTGTTCCTCGCCGCCGCTGCCGCCGCCGTGATGTTCTCCCATTCGCTGGTCCGGCCGATCAAGCGGCTGGTGGACGCGATGAGCCGCCTTGCCGCCGGCGACACGTCGATCGCGATCGAAGGCGATCAGCGCAAGGACGAGATCGGCGACATGGTCCGCTCCGTCGCCGTCTTCCGCGACGCGGCGATCGAGAAGGAGCGCATCGAGGCCGAGGCCGAGCGCGACCGGTCGATGTCGGACACGGAGCGGGCCGAACGCGACCGGCTGCGCCGCGAGGAAACCGCGCGCCTTCAGCAGACGGTGACGACACTGGGCGACGGCCTGCGGCGGCTTGCGGCCGGCGACCTGACCGCGCGCATCGAGACGGAGTTCCCCGAAGGCCTCGACCGGCTGCGCGTCGACTTCAATCATTCGATCGACCGGCTCGCCCACACGATCGGCGAGGTGGCGGCGAACACCGCCTCCGTCAACCGCACGGCGGCGCAGATGGGTGCGGACACGGACGAACTGTCGCGGCGCTCCGAGCAGCAGGCGGCCTCGCTCGAGGAAACCTCGGCCGTGCTCACCCAGATCACTGAGGCGATCCGCAATTCGACGGAGCGCGCGGCCGAGGCGAGCCGCATGGTCGGCGCCGCCAAGGTCAGCACCGACCGGTCTGGCGCCATCGTCGCCTCGGCGGTCGACGCGATGGAGCGGATCGAGGCGGCCTCGCGGGAGATCTCCAACATCCTCAACGTCATCGACGAGATCGCCTTCCAGACGAACCTGCTGGCGCTCAATGCCGGCGTCGAGGCGGCGCGGGCGGGCGATGCCGGCAAGGGCTTTGCCGTCGTGGCGCAGGAGGTGCGCGAACTCGCGCAGCGCTCCGCCCGGGCGGCTAAGGAGATCAAGGACCTGATCTCGAAATCGGGAGAAGCGGTCGAGACCGGCGTCGGCCTGGTGCAGCAGACGGGCAAGGCGCTCGGCGACATCGCCGTCCAGGTCTCGCTGATCAACGACCAGATCGCTTCGATCGCCTCGGCGGCGGCCGACCAGTCGACCAGCGTGCGTGAGATCTCCGTCGCTGTCGGGCAGATGGAGCAGGCGACGCAGCAGAATTCGGTGATGGCCGAGCGCACCCATGCCGGCATGACCGGGCTTTCGACCGACATGCGGGCGCTGAGCGGCATCGTCGCGCAGTTCCAGATGGCCGAGGGCCTATTGTCAGCGGGCATGTCGTCTGGGGGCATGTCTCCCGGCGCCGGGCACCGTGCTGCCGCGCCGCGCCTTGTCGCTGCGGCCAGCTCGGCCGAGCGTCGTCCCTCGCCGGCCCGCGCGCTGATCGAGTCGGTCTCCTCCGGATTCCAGGGACGCCGGGCGACGGGCACGTCGGATGCGGCCGGCGACTGGGAAGAGTTCTGAGCCGTCTCTCATGCAAAAGGAAAAGGCGCCGGGGAAAGATCCTGCGGCGCCTTTCTTGTTTATCGTCCGATCGTGAAGGCGCCTCAGAGCGCTTTTTCGAGTTCAGGCAGGATCTCGAACAGGTCGCCGACGAGGCCGTAATCGGCGACCTGGAAGATCGGCGCCTCCTCGTCCTTGTTGATCGCGACGATCACCTTGGAATCCTTCATGCCCGCCAGATGCTGGATCGCGCCGGAGATGCCGGCGGCGATATAGAGCTGCGGCGCCACGACCTTGCCGGTCTGGCCGACCTGCCAGTCGTTCGGCGCGTAGCCGGCATCGACCGCCGCACGGCTTGCGCCGACGGCCGCGCCGAGCTTGTCGGCGAGCGGCAGGATCACCTCCTGGAACTTCTCCGAGGAGCCGAGCGCGCGGCCGCCGGAGATGATGATCTTCGCCGAGGTCAGTTCCGGGCGCTCGGAGGCCGACAGCGCATCGGCGACATGGCTGGAGACGCCGGGATCCGCGGCGGCGGCCACCGTCTCGACCGTCGCCGAGCCGCCTTCGGCGGCGGCGGCGAAGGAGGCGGTGCGCACGGTGATCACCTTCTTCGCGTCGGTCGACTGCACGGTCTGGATCGCGTTGCCGGCATAGATCGGCCGTTTGAACGTATCGGGCGCGACGACGGCGATGATCTCCGAGACCTGCGCCACGTCGAGAAGGGCCGCGACGCGCGGCAGCACGTTCTTCCCGGTCGAGGTGGCGGCGGCGATGATCACGTCATAGGCGCCGGCAAGCGAGACGATCAGCGCCGAAAGCGGCTCGGCGAGCTGCTTTGCCAGCGCGGCGTCGTCGGCGACCAGCACCTTCGACACGCCCGCGAGCTTCGCAGCCGCCTCGGCGACCGCGCCGGCACCCGAACCGGCGACGAGGACATGGACCTCGCCGCCGATCTCGGTCGCCGCGGTCAGCGCCTTGGCGGTCTGGTCGGAAAGGGTGGCGTTGTCGTGATCCGCCAGAAGAAGAATGGCCATGGTCTGATCTCCCTGATGGCTTCGCTTAGAGGACGCCGGCTTCGGTCTTCAACTTCTCGACCAGTTCGGCCACCGACTTGACCTTGACGCCGGCCTTGCGGCCTTCCGGCTCCTCGGTCTTCAGCACGGTCAGGCGCGGGCTGGTGTCGACGCCGAAATCGGCCGGCGTCTTCTTTTCGAGCGGCTTCTTCTTCGCCTTCATGATGTTGGGCAGCGAGGCGTAGCGCGGTTCGTTGAGGCGCAGGTCCGAGGTGACGACGGCGGGAAGCGAAAGCGCGACGGTCTGGAGCCCGCCGTCGACCTCGCGCGTGACGGTGGCGCCCGTCTCGCCGATCTCGATCTTCGAGGCGAAGGTGCCCTGGCCCCAGCCGAGAAGGGCGGCGAGCATCTGGCCGGTCTGGTTGCTGTCGTCGTCGATCGCCTGCTTGCCGACGATGACGAGGCCGGGCTGTTCGGCCTCGGCCACGCCTTTGACGATCTTGGCGACGGCGAGCGGCTCGACGGCGGCGTCGGTCTCGACGAGGATCGCCCGGTCGGCGCCCATGGCGAGCGCGGTGCGCAGCGTCTCCTCGGCCTTGGCCGGGCCGACCGAGACGACGACCACCTCGGAGGCCTTGCCGGCTTCCCTGAGCCGCAGCGCCTCCTCGACGGAGATCTCGTCGAACGGGTTCATCGACATCTTGACATTGGCGAGCTCGACGCCCGTCCCGTCCGTCTTGACGCGGATCTTCACGTTGTAGTCGACGACCCGCTTCACCGTCACCAGAATTTTCATGGGTTGAATCCTTCACTCGATCTAGGCTGGAACATGCCCGCGCCGGGGCGTGCCCGATGGTCGGTTGGCGACATCGATACGCGAATTTCGGCCGATTTCAATCGTTCGGCGGCGACAAAGACGACATCGTTTCCGCAGGCCCATGACAATTGCGCATGAGGCGATGCCGGCGGCGGCCGTCAGCCCGGCCGGCCCCAGGGCGAGCGCGGCGGAACCGCGTCCGGGCGGCCTGCAGGCAGGACCGGCAGTGCCGGCCTGTCATGCACCACCGCCTTCGGCGTGACGATCGCCCGGTCGAACAGCGGCACGCCCGGACGGCGCAGCACGACGACGAGGAGCGCGCCGGCGAGGATGCCGCCGACATGGGCGCCCCAGGAAACGCCGCTGCCGCCGTCGACGGCGAGCATGTAGAACTGCTGGCCGATCCAGAAGGCGAGCGGCAGGATCGCCGGCAGCGGCAGCGGAAAGCGGAACAGCACCAGCACCCAGACGCGCACCTTCGGGTGCAGCAGCAGATAGGCGGCGACCACGCCCGAGACCGCGCCCGACGCGCCGATCAAGGGGGCCTCGGACGCCGGGTTGACGAGGCCGTGCACCAGCGCCCCGGCCGCCGCGCAGGCGAGATAGAAGAGGAGGAAGCGCACATGGCCGAGCGCGTCCTCGATATTGTCGCCGAACACCCAGAGGAACAGCATGTTGGTGCCGATATGCATGTAGTCGCCATGCAGGAAGGCATAGGTAACGTAGTTGGCCCATCCCGGCACCAGCACCATGTTCGGCGCGAGGTCGGCATAGTCGAAGGCGACGGCCGGAATGAAGCCAAGGCCGAGGATCGCGGCATTGGCGGTCGCATCGCTGGCGATCGGGCCGGTCACCAGCCAGACGACGAGATTGACGACGATCAGCCCGATCGTCACATATTGCGCCCGGATGTGTTTCAGGTTGTTCGCGTCATGCAGCGGTACGAACATCTGGCACCGATTCCCCTTTTGAGCCCGGGCGACCCTATCTGTTTTTCCCGGGAACCCAAAGGACGTCGCTTGCGCCTTTTTCATTCATGTAGCGGCCGGCGACGAAGAGGAAATCCGACAGCCGGTTGATATAGGCGAGCGCTGCGGCACTGACCGTCTCTCCCTCACTCGCCGCGAGCGCCACCATCTGGCGCTCCGCCCTCCGCGCGACGGTGCGGGCGACATGCAGCGCGGCCGAGGCGGCGCTGCCGCCCGGCAGCACGAAGGAGGTGAGGGGGGAAAGCTCGGCGTTCAGCAGGTCGATTTCCCGCTCCAGCCGCTCGACCTGGCTCTGCACGATACGCAGTGGCTCATAGGCGGGAGGCTTGCCGGTGTCGGGCGTCGCAAGATCGGCGCCGAGGTCGAAGAGGTCGTTCTGGATGCGCATCAGCATCGCGTCGACCGGATCTGCGCCCGCCGTCGACTGGCGGACGAGGCCAAGCAGAGCGTTGGTCTCGTCGACGGTGCCGTAGGCCTCGACGCGGATGTCGTGCTTCGGGCGGCGCGGCCCGTCGACCAGGCCGGTCGTGCCGTCGTCGCCGGTGCGCGTGTAGATCTTGTTGAGCTTGACCATCGGTTCTCAGCGCCCCCCGCCGGTGATCCAGAGCGTCAGCATGATCAGCGCGATCGCGACCGCCTGCAGCAGCACGCGCGCCTGCATCAGTTTGTTGGAGAGGTTGGCGTCGCCGCCCTTGCCCATGTTGACGAGGCCGCGGACGAGGACGAGCGCGACGAGGCCCATGACGAGCAATGTCAGGAAGGTGAGGAAGGAGGTCATGCGGTTGTCCTTGGTCTGGGCCGTCAGCCGAGGCGGCCGATCAGCCGGTAGAAGAGGGAGGCCGGCAGGAGCTTCTTCAGAAGCGCGCCCTGCCGCGCCGGTGTTGTCACGATATAGTGCGGCTTCGGCGTTTTTGCCGTTAGCGCATGGCGCAGCACCGCATGCACCGCCTCCGGCCCGAGCTTGCCGCGCGCCGGTCCGCTCTCGCCCCTGAGGCGGCGCAGCTGCCGCTCGTATTCGGCCCGGTGCACCGAGCCCGCGACATCGATGTGGCGCTCGATATGGGTGAGGCTGTTGGCCATGAAGCGCGAGGCGATCGGGCCGGGCTCGATCAGGCTGACATGGATGCCGCTGCCCTCAAGCTCCATGCGCAGGGTCAGCGTCAGGCCCTCGAGCGCGAATTTCGAGGCATTGTAGGCGCCGCGCCAGCGATAGGGAACGATGCCGAGGATGGAGGAGCACTGGACGATGCGGCCATGGCCCTGCCGGCGCATCACCGGGACGATCCGGCGTGTCAGGTCGTGCCAGCCGACGACGTTGGTTTCCAGCTGCAGCCGCAGCGCCTCGACCGGCAGGTCCTCCACGGCGCCGGCCTGCCCGTAGGCGCCGTTGTTGAACAGGGCGTCGAGCCTGCCGCCGGTGCGTTCCATGACGTCGGCGACGAGGCGGGCAATGCTGTCGCCGTCGGTGTAGTCCATCAGGAAGGTCTCGATCCCCTCCGCCTCGAGGCCCGCCCGGTCCTCCTGCCGGCGGACGGTGGCGAAAACGCGCCAGCCCTCGGTCTTCAGCGCACGTGCGCAATGCGCGCCGATGCCCGAGGAGCATCCGGTAACGATAATGCTGCGTATGACGGCCATCGGGCGGCGTTCCCTGTGGAAATCGCTATCCTCCATCCCATATTGATGCGGGTGATGGAAAGCAATTGCGTCACAATCGCCGGGCTCGATGATGTCGATGCCATGCTGACGACGATGGAGACAGAATGCCGGCAATCCTTCGCATCGCCTGGAAGGTGACCTTCGACGCCCTCTGGCATTTCAGCGAGGACGACGGCTGGGCGATGGCCAGCCATGTGGCGCTGTCGCTGCTGCTGGCGATGTTTCCCTTCCTCATCTTCGGCACAGCGATGGCGAGTTTTCTCGGCGCCGACCAGTTCGCCGACACCGCCGTGCACCTGATCTTCGACTCCTGGCCCGAATCGATCGCCGAGCCGATTTCCCGCGAGGTGGTGCAGGTGCTGACCATCCCGCGCGGCGGCCTGCTGACGGTCTCGGTGCTGGCGGCGGCCTATTTCGCCTCGAACGGCGTCGAGGCGCTGCGCGTCTCGCTGAACCGGGCCTACCGGGTCGCCGAGACGCGCGCCTGGTACCGCACGCGGCTCGCAAGCCTCGGCTTCGTCATCGCCGGCGTTCTGATCCTCGCCATGGTCAGCGTACTGCTCGTCGCGGTGCCGCTGGCGGTGACCTATGCGGAGAAATGGGTGCCGCAGCTTTCGACGGTGCTCGAAGTGGTGGACAGCTGGGGCCTCGCCGGCGTCATCCTGCTGCTGGTCGCCGGCCTGTTCGTTTCCCATCTCTGGCTGCCCGCCGGCCGGCGCAAGGTGATGGACGTCGTCCCCGGCATCCTGCTGACGCTCGCCTTCTGGACGGTCGGCGCCTATGGGTTCGCCTCCTACCTCGCGAGCTTCGCCAATTACGTCTCCACCTATGCCGGCCTCGCCTCGATCATGGTGGCGCTCGTCTTCCTCTACATGCTCGGCGCGATCTTCATCATCGGCGCGGAGTTCAACGCCGCGATCATGAAGTTCAAGGTGAAGCGGCTGGTGCTGTCCAGCCTGCGCGGGCGCCGGCGCGCCGGCGATCACGACGAGGAAGCCAGGCTCAAGGCGGCGCAGTAAAAAAAGGTCAGCGAAGGGCGGCGCACACGTCCTCTGGCGTCCATCCCCTGGCGCGCAGTGCAGAAAGCGCAGTGTCGCCGTTGCTCTTCGAGAGCTTTCGCCCGTCGGCGGCGAGCATCAGCCGGTGATGGCGGTAGCGCGGGGCGGGAAGCGCGAGCAGCGCCTGCAGCAGCCGGTGTACGGAGGTCGCGTGGTAGAGATCGCGGCCGCGCACCACGTCGGTGACGCCCTGCAGGGCATCGTCGACGGTGACCGCGAGATGGTAGCTCGGCGCACCGTCCGGCCGCATCAGCACCACGTCTCCCCAGGCGCCGGGGTCGGCGTGGACGGAACGGTCCGGATCGCCGGGCCCGATCCCGCCTTCCGTCCAGAACAATTCGAAGCCGGCCCGGGCGAGCGCCGCCTCCATGTCGAGCCGCCATGCATGCGGCCGGCCCTCGGCGAGGAGGTCTGCGCGCTCGGCCTCCGGGCGCTGCCGATCATGCGGCGGATAGTGCGGGGCGCCGTCCGGATCATGCGGCCAGTCGATGCCTTGGACGGCACCCCGGACCTCGCCCCGCGTCAGGAAGGCGGGATAGACGAGGCCCGCCGCGCGAAGCTGCTCGAAGGCCTGCCGGTAGACGTCGAAATGGGCGCTCTGGCGCCGCACCGGCTCCTCCCAGGCGATGCCGAGCCAGCGCAGGTCCTCGACGATCGCCGCCTCGTAGGCCGGCCGGCAGCGGGCGAGGTCGATATCCTCGATGCGCAGCAGCAGGCGGCCGCCTGCCGCATGGGCCATCCCCGCATTGGTCAGCGCGGACAAGGCGTGGCCGAGGTGCAGGTGGCCGTTCGGGCTGGGCGCGAAGCGGAAAACGGGTTGCGGTGCGGGGACTGCGTGCATGATGATCCCATGCCATGAACGGCGGCGGCCGTCACCATCGGCCATGAGGGAACGGAATGCGGATCATCGCGACGGAGGGGGATATCGCGGACGGACTGGCGGCGCTGCTCCGCCTCGACCCGCGCCTCGAACCGGTTTTCGAGGCTGCCGGTCCGGTGCCGCTGCGCCGCTCCCCGCCGGGCTATGCCGGGCTTGCCCGCATCATCGTCGGGCAGATGGTGTCGCGGGCGAGCGCGCAAGCGATCTGGGCGCGGCTCGAGGCGGTCTTCGGCACGATCGATGCGGAGACGCTCGCGGGCCTTGGCGAACCGGACGCGGCGCGTGCCGGCCTCTCCCGCGCCAAGGCCCGGGCACTTCGTGCCGCCGCTACAGCTTGTGTCGAGGAGGAAATCGATCTCGACCGGATCTGCCGTGTGCCTGAGGCTGTCGCGAGGGCGGAACTGACGGCGCTCGACGGCATCGGCCCCTGGACGGCGGAGGTCTATCTTCTGACCTGCGCCGGTCATCCCGACATCTTCCCGGCCGGCGATGTCGCGCTCAGGCGTGCCGTGCAGCACGGCTTTCGCCTTGCCGACCGGCCTTCTGTGCGCGATCTCGCCAGCGCAGCCGGGGTCTGGGCGCCGTGGCGCAGCGTCGCCGCCAGGCTCTTCTGGAGCTATTACGCCCATGCCATGGCCCGTGGTCCCGTTGCCTTGACAGCGCCATGAAAAAGCAGGACCTTCCGATCCGGCTTCACAATCATGTTGCAACGCACTCCCTATATCTGGTGGTGGAAGCCGAATCGATCAGGAGAGTCGATTGACGATTGCAGTGTCCCCGCAGGCCCTCCCGGCGCTCGTGCTGAACGCGGACTATCGGCCTCTGAGCTACTATCCCCTGTCGCTGTGGTCCTGGCAGGATGCGATCAAGGCCGTGTTTCTCGACCGCGTGACCATCATCGCCGAATACGATCAGGCCGTCTCGTCGCCGAGCTTCTCGATGAAGCTGCCGAGCGTGGTCTGCCTGAAGAGCTATGTACAGCCCTCGCGCCATCCGGCGTTCACCCGGTTCAACGTCTTCCTGCGCGACCGGTTCGAATGCCAGTATTGCGGCTCGAAGGAGGACCTGACCTTCGACCACGTGATCCCGCGCTGCTGCGGCGGCGAGACCACCTGGGAGAACGTGGTCGCCGCCTGCTCGCCCTGCAATCTGCGCAAGGGCGGCAAGCTACCGCGCCAGGCCGCCATGTTTCCGAGCCAGAAGCCCTACCATCCGACCGTGCAGGACCTGCACAACAACGGCCGGCTGTTCCCGCCGAATTATCTCCACGAGAGCTGGATGGACTATCTCTACTGGGATGTCGAGCTGCAGCCCTGATCCCGTTCAGGTTCTGCGGCAATATGATGCGTCACCCCCGTCGGGGTGGCGTATTCGCGTTCAGCGACGGGCGGTCGCACCCCTGAAGGCGATCGCCGCGAGGACGAGGCTCGCGATCACGTTCCAGCCGGCGAAGGACAGGCCGAGGACGCGCAGCGCCGCATCGGTGCAGGAGGGGCCGTGCTTGCTGTCGAGATCGGAGAGGAGATCGCCGACATTGCTCGACACGCCCTGCGCCGTGGTGGCGCAACTGGCCGGGCCTTCCCAAAAATGCCATTCGACCCCGGCGTGGTAGACGCCCATGCCGGCGCCGACCAGCATCAGGATGCCGATCACGGCGAGGAGCGCGCGGGTCACGCCCTTCGGCAGGCGCGCCGCCGCGCTGATGACGGCGAGCAGGCCGAGCGGGATGCCCCAGTAATAGGGCGTGCGCTGCATCAGGCAGAGCGCGCAGGGGATGTAGCCGCCGAGATGCTCGAAGGCGAGCGCGCCGCCGACGGTTGCCGCCATGCCGAGCGTCACCAAGACGGCGGAGGCGGTCACAGGATAGGCGGCGAGGCGGTCGAAGGAGGGGGAAGCCATGGGAACTCCGATGCGCCGTCAGGCGAAGACGCGGTAGGCGGCGAAGGCGACGATCAGCACCGCGCAGGCGACGCCCGCGATCATGCCGAGCCGCTTCTCGATGAAGTGGCGGATGTTCTCGCCGTAATTGCGCAAGAGCCAGGCGAGGAGCAGGAAGCGCGCGCCGCGCGCGACGATCGCCGAGACGATGAACAGGCCGAGATTGACCCCCATGGCCCCGGCAAGGATCGTCACCACCTTGATCGGCGGCAGGTGGGACAGGCCCGACGTGACGAGCAGGAGCAGCAGGGTTTCATAGCCGACGGAGACCTTGAGCGCCTCGAACGTGTCGAGCTTGCCGTAGAATTCGAGGACGGGGGCCGCGATCGCCTCGAAGGCGTAGTGGCCGATATACCAGCCGGCGATGCCGCCGAGCACGGAGAAGATCGTCGCCACGATCGCATAGCGCCAGGCCCGTTCGGGGCGCGACAGGGCCATCGGCAGGAAGAGGACGTCGGCCGGCACGAGGAAGAAGGAGCTTTCGACGAAGGCGATGACGGCAAGCCAGACCTCGGCGGATTTACGCGCGGCGAGCGACATGGTCCAGTCGTAGAGGCGGCGTAGCATGGCGGTTCCGTCGTTCTCAGGCTCAAGAGGGCGACCGGCACCGGTCGGTATGACGGCGCGCGTCGGCGGCAGGACGATGTTAGGCCGTCTTGCGTGAATCCCGGTTTAACGGCGACCGCTTTAGGCGCCTTTGGCCGGTCTGTAAACGGCACCGTCGGGACGCGGTCTCACGCTTTCGTGACGCCGTGCCGGCAGGCCGGAAAAACCCGGTTGACCGCAGTGAAACCCTTCGTGTACACGCGGGGAACCGCCCTTGCGGGCGGCCGTGCGGGTGTGGTGGAATTGGTAGACGCGCCGGACTCAAAATCCGGTTCCGAAAGGAGTGTCGGTTCGACCCCGACCACCCGCACCAGTTTATTTTTCTCATGCAGTGATTTCAATGCGCGCTCCGTGGCGCCGGTGCAGATCATGACGTCATGAACGAATCTACGCGACACGATGCACGAGGGGTCCTCCTTCGCGCCGGGAGGCCGACCGCCTGCAATACGTGATCGCATCCTCCGGAGACGGCTTTGTTTTTGCGAACATTTCATTTCATGCTGCGCAATGTCGGGACCTATCTGGGCCTGAATGCGCTTCTTCTTCTCACGGTGACAATTCCGGAAATATTTCCCGCTCTCGACTCGTTCGGAGAGGCAAGCATTGTCATGTTTCACCTCCTGACGTTCATGGTTCAGAAGGCGGAGATTTTCAATGTCGACCTCTCGAAGCTCAATCGAATCTTCGGCGTCCGCCCGCAGACCGGCCTTGTCTCTCACATGCTGAGATATATCGTGACGGTGTTTTTGGCGCTGTCCGTGTCCGCGGTCGTGTCCCTCGCGGTGATCCTGGGTCTTGGATTTTCCGCGAAAAGCCTGTTGTTCGTCGTAGTCTTCGCTGTCCTCTTTGTAGGCGCGCAGGCTGCGGTGCTCGCCCTTGCGGGCACATGGCTGCCGGCGGCGATCCACGGCCACGCCTCCAGCCTTTCGTCCGCGATCTCCCGGGGAAAAGTGGGGTTCCTGTCCCGGTTCTTCAGGATCGCCCTCGCCTTGGTCGTCCCGCTCGTGCTGACGCTCGCCGTCATTCTGTCGTTTCCCGGAGACGCCGGGCTGCTTTTTTTCGCGGGCGGGCGCCTGAACATTGCCCTGACGGCCGGTTTTCTTCTTCTGACCCTCGTCCAGTCCTTCGCCGTCACCTATGTCGCGCTCCTGCTCGCGCGCCAGTACATCGATGCCGCCCGGCCGGACGTCGCGTCGCTGCGGCCGTAATGGGCCCCGCCTTTCGCCTGCCATTGCCTGACGGATGTCTTTTGGATATGAGACGCCGCAACTTCCGGCACACGGGCGCGGTCTGAACAGGCAGCGCCGCCGTCGACCGGAAGACTTCACCGACGGCCGCGCATCTTGCTCGCGGCCGGAAACCGATACCGGAATTCGACATGGCACGCATCGTGATGAAGTTCGGCGGCACGTCCGTCGCGGATATGGATCGCATCAGGAATGTCGCCCGCCATGTGAAACGCGAGGTCGATGCCGGCCACGAGGTGGCCGTGGTCGTCTCGGCCATGTCCGGCAAGACCAATGAACTGGTCGCCTGGACGCGCGACGCCTCGCCGATGCACGACGCGCGCGAATACGATGCCGTCGTCGCCTCCGGCGAACAGGTGACGTCCGGCCTGCTGGCCATCGCCCTCCAGCACATCGGCATCAATGCCCGCTCCTGGCAGGGCTGGCAGATCCCGATCCGCACCGACAATGCCCATGGCGCCGCCCGTATCCTGGAGATCGACGGGACCGAACTCATCCGCCGCTTCGGCGAGGGCCAGGTCGCCGTCATCGCCGGCTTCCAGGGGCTCGGCCCCGACAACCGCATCGCGACACTCGGGCGCGGCGGATCGGACACGTCGGCCGTCGCGATCGCCGCCGCCGTGAAGGCGGATCGCTGCGACATCTATACCGACGTCGACGGTGTCTATACGACCGACCCGCGCATCGAGCCGAAGGCGCGGCGCCTGAAGAAGGTCGCCTTCGAGGAAATGCTCGAAATGGCGTCCCTCGGCGCCAAGGTGCTGCAGGTGCGCTCGGTCGAGCTCGCCATGGTGTTCAAGGTCCGCACCTTCGTGCGCTCCAGTTTCGAAGACCCCGATGCGCCGGGCATGGGTGATGTGCTGAACCCGCCCGGCACGCTGATTTGTGATGAGGATGAGATCGTGGAACAGGAAGTCGTCACCGGCATCGCCTACGCCAAGGACGAGGCGCAGATTTCGCTCCGGCGCCTTGCCGACCGGCCGGGCGTCTCCGCCGCCATCTTCGGCCCGCTGGCGGAAGCGCACATCAACGTCGACATGATCGTCCAGAACATTTCCGAGGACGGGTCCAAGACCGACATGACCTTCACCGTCCCCTCCGGCGACGTCGACAAGGCGCTCTCCGTGCTGAACGCGTCGAAGGAGAAGATCGGCTTCGACGTGGTCCAGAACGAATCAGGGCTGGTCAAGGTCTCGGTCATCGGCATCGGCATGCGCAGCCATGCCGGGGTGGCGGCGACCGCCTTCCGGGCGCTCGCCGAAAAGGGCATCAACATCAAGGCGATCACCACGTCCGAGATCAAGATTTCCATCCTGATCGACGGCCCCTACGCCGAATTGGCGGTTCGCACTTTGCATTCCGTCTACGGCCTCGATAAAAAGTAGGAAACCGGTTCGTCCGCGCCCGAGAAAAGATCCGGCGCGATGGCAGGGCCGGATCCGGGGACCATTGATGATCGGGGAGATGCCGCGCGATGAGAGACCTCTCTGCGGGTCCACGTGTCCTTCTGAGGCGGCTGCGCGAACTGATGGCGGAGCCGCTCGAGCCGCAGGAGCGTCTTGACCAGATCGTCCGCCAGATCGCCAGCAACATGGTGGCCGAGGTCTGCTCGGTCTATGTTCTTCGCTCGGACGGCGTTCTCGAACTCTATGCGACGGAAGGCCTCAACAAGGACTCCGTCCACCTGGCGCAATTGAAGATGGGGCAGGGCCTCGTCGGCACGATCGCCGCCAGCGCCCAGCCGCTCAACCTTTCCGACGCGCAGGCCCATCCGGCCTTCACCTACCTGCCGGAGACGGGCGAGGAGATCTATCATTCCTTCCTCGGCGTGCCGATCCTGCGCACCGGCCGCGCGCTCGGCGTTCTCGTCGTGCAGAACAAGGCGAGCCGCACGTATCGCGACGACGAGATCGAGGCGCTTGAGACGACCGCCATGGTTCTCGCCGAGATGGTGGCGACGGGCGAGCTGAAGAAGCTGACCAAGCCCGGGCTCGAACTCGACCTGTCGCGGCCGGTCTCGATCGAGGGCAACGGCTACAATGACGGCATCGGCCTCGGCTATGTCGTGCTCCACGAGCCGCGCATCGTCGTCACCAACCTCCTGAACGACGACAGCGAACTGGAACTGAAGCGGCTGGCCGAGGCGCTCGGCAGCCTGCGCATCTCGATCGACGACATGCTGTCGCGGCGCGAGGTGTCGATGGAGGGCGAGCACCGCGCCGTGCTCGAAGCCTACCGCATGTTCGCCCATGACCGGGGCTGGGTGCGCAAGCTTGAGGAGGCGATCCGCAACGGGCTGACGGCGGAGGCCGCGGTCGAGCGTGTGCAGAGCGAGACCAAGGCGCGCATGCTGCGCATGACGGACCCGTATCTGCGCGAGCGCATGCATGATTTCGACGACCTCGCCAACCGGCTCCTGCGGCAGTTGACCGGCTACGGCGCCAACATGACCGGCAGCGGCTTTCCGACGGACGCCATCATCGTCGCCCGCGCCATGGGTGCGGCGGAACTGCTCGACTATCCGCGCGAGAATGTCCGCGGGCTGGCGCTCGAGGAAGGGGCGGTGACGAGCCATGTCGTGATCGTTGCCCGCGCCATGGGCATCCCGGTCGTCGGCCAGGCCTCCGGGCTCGTGGCGCTCGCCGAGAACCGCGACGCGATCATCATCGACGGCGACGACGCGAAGGTGCATCTGCGGCCGCTGGCCGACCTGCAGCGCGCCTATGAGGAGAAGGTACGCTTCAGGGCGCGGCGCCAGGAGCAGTACCGGGCGCTGCGCGGCATCGAACCGCTAACGAAGGACGGCCAGCGCATCCGCATGCAGATGAATGCCGGGCTCCTCGTCGACCTGCCGCAACTGAACGAATCCGGCGCCGAGGGTATCGGCCTGTTCCGCACCGAACTGCAGTTCATGATCGCCTCGACCCTGCCGAGGGCGGAGGAGCAGGAGGCCTTCTATCGCAGCGTGCTGAAGCAGGCCGGCGGCCGGCCCGTCACCTTCCGCACCCTCGACATCGGCGGCGACAAGGTCGTGCCCTATTTCCGCGCGGCGGAGGAGGAGAACCCGGCGCTCGGCTGGCGGGCGATCCGGCTGTCGCTTGACCGGCCGGGCCTGCTGCGCACCCAGCTGCGCGCGCTGCTCAAGGCGGCGGCGGGCCGCGAACTGCGCGTTATGCTGCCGATGGTGACGGAGGTCTCCGAACTGCGCGCCGCGCGGGAACTGCTGCAGAAGGAAGTGCAGCGGCAGTCGAAGCTCGGCGAGCAGCTGCCGAAGACGCTGAAGTTCGGGGCGATGCTCGAGGTGCCGGCACTGCTCTGGCAGCTCGAGGAACTGATGAGCGAGGTCGATTTCGTCTCGGTCGGCTCCAACGACCTCTTCCAGTTCGCCATGGCCGTCGATCGTGGCAATGCGCGCGTGTCCGACCGGTTCGACGTGCTCGGACGGCCGTTCCTGCGCATCCTGCGCGACATCGCGCGGGCGGGGGAGCGCCACCAGACGAGCGTGACGCTCTGCGGCGAGATGGCGAGCAAGCCGTTGTCGGCGATGGCGCTGATCGGCGTCGGCTTCCGCGCGCTGTCGATGTCGGCTGCCGCCGTCGGGCCGGTAAAGGCCATGCTGCTCGCGCTCGATGCCGGAAAGCTCTGCGCCGAGATGACCGAGGCACTCGACGATGTGAAGAGCACGGTGCCGATGCGCGAGATCCTGAAGGATTTTGCCGTTTCGAACGGGGTGCCCGTATAAACCGTGCCCGAACGGCCCGGCTCGGCCCGGCGCGCCTCTGTCGGCGCGGCGGTGGCTGGAAATGCGCCGGCGGTTCGGCTAGAGGGACGGCCGTGGATGCGAACGGCCTGCCTTCCGGTGTCCGGAAGCGGCGGGACCTGTGGCGGCCGCATGGTGCGCCACCGAGGGAGTGACGGAGTGCCGACCTTACCTGTCGAGAAGATGCGCGAGCTGGATCGCCGGCTGAGCGAGGTCGAGGCCCGCATGTCCGAAGGCCCCGCCGCCGACGTCTATGTGAAGCTTGCCTCGGAATATGCCGAGCTGCAGCCGATCGTCGCCAAGATCCGTGCCTATGAGAAGGCGCTCGCCGACCTCGAGGGGATCGAGGTGCTGATGGCGGACCGGGCGATCGATCGCGAGATGCGCGATCTCGCCGAAATGGAGAAGCCCGAGGCCGAGGAACGCATCGCGGCACTGGAGAAGGAGATGCAGCTCCTGCTCCTGCCGAAGGACGCGGCGGACGAGAAGAGCGCCATCCTCGAAATCCGCGCCGGCACGGGCGGCTCCGAGGCGGCCCTTTTCGCCGGCGACCTTTTCCGCATGTACGAGCGTTATGCGGCCGCGAAGGGCTGGAAGGTCGAGGTGCTCTCGGCCAGCGAGGGCGACGCCGGCGGCTACAAGGAAATCATCGCCACGGTCTCCGGACGCGGCGTCTTCGCCCGGCTGAAGTTCGAATCCGGCGTGCACCGGGTGCAGCGCGTTCCGGACACCGAGGCGAGCGGGCGCATCCACACCTCGGCGGCGACCGTCGCCGTGCTGCCGGAGGCCGAGGAGATCGACATCGAGGTGCGCGCGGAAGACATCCGCATCGACACGATGCGCTCCTCCGGCGCGGGCGGCCAGCATGTCAACACCACCGATTCGGCGGTCCGGATCACCCATCTGCCGACGGGGATCGTGGTCACGAGCTCGGAGAAGTCGCAGCACCAGAACAGGGCGAAGGCGATGCAGGTGCTGCGCTCGCGCCTCTTCGACATGGAGCGCCAGCGCGCCGATAGCGAGCGGTCGGCCTCGCGCCGGAGCCAGGTCGGGTCCGGCGACCGGTCCGAGCGCATCCGGACCTACAATTTCCCCCAGGGACGCCTCACCGACCATCGCATCAACCTGACGCTCTACAAGCTCGACCGGATGATGGAGGGCGAGATCGACGAGGTGGTCGACGCGCTGATGGCCGATTTCCAGGCCGACCAGCTCGCCCAGCTCAGCGCCGTCCAGGGCTGACGCGGGTGACGCTTGATGCGCTTCTCGCCGAGATCCGGGCGCGCTTCCAGGCCGGCGGTATCGAGGGACCCGCGCGCGAGGCGCGGCTTCTGGTGTCCGGCCTGCTCGATCTTGCGCCAGCGGCACTGATCACAGGAGGCGCGGAGCCTGCCGGGACGGAGGCCGTCGATGCCGCGCGCCGCGCGGCGGCGCGGCGTCTTGCGGGCGAGCCGCTCCATCGCATTCTCGGCTGGCGGGAATTCTTCGGTCGCCGTTTTCACCTTTCCGCGGGCACGCTCGAACCGCGCCCGGACACCGAGGTGCTGGTCGACCGGCTGCTGCCGCATGTGCGCGGCATTCTTGCTGTACGCGGCCGCTGCCGGATCCTCGATCTCGGCACCGGCACCGGCGCGATCTGCCTGACGCTGCTCGCCGAAGTGCCGGGCGCGACCGGCCTCGGGGTCGATGTCTGCGCCGATGCGCTGCGGACGGCCGTGGCCAATGCGCAGCGGCTCGGCGTCTCGGATCGCTTCGCGGTCATCGAGAGCGACTGGTTCAGGGCGGTCGCCGGCACCTTCGAGATCGTTGTTTCCAATCCGCCCTATATCGCCCGCGACGTGATCGCGACGCTCGATCCCGGCGTGCGGCTTCATGATCCGATGGCGGCGCTCGACGGCGGGGAGGACGGGCTCGATGCCTATCGCAGCCTTGCCCGCGGCGCGGCGGCGCATCTCGCCGACGGCGGCATCGTCGGCGTCGAGATCGGTTTCGACCAGAAGGACGCGGTGACGCGTCTGTTTTCGGCTGCTGGCTTCGTCTGCCGCGATGCGGCGCGCGATCTCGGCGGACAGGACCGTACGCTGCTGTTTTCCCTTCCGCGGCCTGATTGAGAAAACCGCGCAAAAACACTTCCTGATCAGGCAAAGCGAAGAAAAGGCTTGGATTTGCAGGGGAAGCGGGATAGGGTCCTCTTACGCGCAGGGTGGCACGTCGGGCATGAGGAGATTCGCTCGTCCGACGGGGATCGTGGTCCTAAGAGATCGCAGTCCCGATAGCCGTGGCCGTGATGCTTCACCGGCAAGGCGAATTCGGCGGTCGCAGGGTCTGCGCTTTGGTAGTTTGCGCATATCGCATCCGGTGGTGTCCTCCTCATGCCATGAGGTCGGAAGCATCGGGGATGGCGCGGCACAGCAGAGGCTGTCGCATCCGCCGGCCTTCGTCCGGTGTGGCGGCGCTGTTGCCCGGTTCATGTGTTTGATGTGCGGAAACGGTTTTCTCAGAACACGGAGATCAGTGTCGGCATGGGTGATCGAGGGCTGAAACTGCCCGGACCGTCGTCCGACATGCGCGTCAGGAACGCGCTCTGCCCGCGCGGATCCGGAGCATGATCCGTTCAAGGTTTGGTATTGCCGGGCCCTCCCGTCCCGTGTGGACGCGGAGAGGCGCGACGGACGGCCGACGAGGACCGCCGGTGACGGATGACCGTCCCCGGCCCGGCCGCATCCGGGGCGATGCCCTTCATCAGCAAACAGGAAAAGAGAATTCAGGTGATTGAACGATGAGGCCAGGACAGCAGAACAAACGCGGCCGCGGGCGCAACAACAATGGTGGCCCGAACAACAATAACAACAACAATGGCGGCGGCAACAACAACAACCGGCGCGGCGCCAATCCGCTCACCCGGACCTATGACAGTTCCGGTCCGGACGTGAAGATTCGCGGCACCGCCCAGCATATCGCCGAGAAATACGCCACGCTCGCCCGCGACGCCCAGAGTTCCGGCGACCGGGTGATGGCGGAGAACTATCTCCAGCACGCCGAACATTACAATCGCATCATCGCCGCCGCCCAGGCGCAGATGCAGGAGCGCTTCCAGCGCGACGAACGCCAGGATTATGTCGAGCGCGACATCGTCGATCGCTTCTCCGACGACGGCGACCAGATGGACCTCGACGATACGACGCCGCAGCCGGTGATCGTCGAGCGGCCGCAGCCGGCTGAGCAGCGCGCGGACCGTCATGACCGACAGGACCGTGGTTCGCAGCTGGCCGAGCGCGCCCAGGGCGACCGTGCGCCGTCCGACCGGGGACAGCATCCGGCACAGGCCGAGCAGCGCCGCCCCACCGAGCGGACCAATCCGGCCGAGCGGAACAATCCGGCCGAGCGGCCGCAGCCCGTCGTCCAGGTGACGCCGCGCGCCGAAAGGGCTGCGGCGGCGAAGGTCCAGCCGCAGCCGGTCATCGACGGCAGCGGGCCGCAGCCCGAGATTGAGGGCACGCCGGCCGAGGTCGTGATCGAGGAGCAGGCGGTGGAAGCGCCGGCGAAGGCAGCGCCCCGTCGGCGCGGGCCGGGCAGGCCGAAGCGCCAGCCGCGCACAGCGGAAGCCGGCGCCGAGGCGGCGGGTGGCGAGGGCGAACCGAAGCCGGTCGGGGACGGGCAGCCCTCACTGGCGCCGGTCGCGGAATAAAGCGCCGCCGATCCCTTTTGAACCCTGACTGCCGGCGCCGCGGAGGCCTGTCCTCCGCGGCGCTTTTCATTGGCTGCGCCAGCCTGTCGCAAGCGGAAAATCCCCGGTTTCTGCCTCTTTAATTTGCAGAATTTCCCTCCCATATCTCGCTCATGAACGGCGCGCTTTTCCGCGAGAGGGAGGGTGGGCCGCCCGGGTCTGCCGCCTTGAGGGGATCCGATCCTGAATCATCGGCCGGTGCCGCAAGACGGGCCGTCCGAGCCACGGAGGTTGAGAGATGAACATCGAGAAATATTCCGAGCGGGTGCGCGGCTTTCTCCAGTCGGCGCAGACCCATGCGCTGGCGGAAGGCCATCCGCAGTTCACGCCGGAACACGTGCTGAAAGTGCTGCTTGACGACGAGCAGGGCATGGCCGCGTCGCTGATCGAGCGGGCGGGTGGTGACGCCAAGGCGGCGCGCCTCGCCAACGAAGCGGCGCTGAAGAAGCTGCCGAAGGTGACGGGCGGAAACGGCTCGCTGTCGTTGTCGCAGCCGCTCGCCAAGGTCTTCGCCACCGCAGAGGAGGCCGCCAAGAAGGCCGGCGACAGTTTCGTCACCGTCGAGCGGCTGCTGCTCGCGCTGGCGATCGAGACGTCCTCGGCGACGTCCGGGATCCTGACGAAGGCGGGCGTCACCGCCAAGGCGCTGAACCAGGCGATCAACGACCTGCGCAAAGGCCGCACCGCCGACAGCGCCAGCGCCGAACAGGGATATGACGCTCTGAAGAAGTATGCCCGCGACCTGACGGCCGCAGCACGCGAGGGCAAGCTCGACCCGGTCATCGGCCGCGACGACGAGATCCGTCGCACGATCCAGGTGCTTTCGCGCCGCACTAAGAACAACCCCGTCCTCATCGGCGAGCCCGGCGTCGGCAAGACCGCGATCGCCGAGGGCCTCGCGCTGCGCATCGTCAATGGCGACGTGCCGGAAAGCCTGAAGGACAAGAAGCTGATGGCGCTCGACATGGGCGCGCTGATCGCGGGCGCGAAGTTTCGCGGCGAGTTCGAGGAGCGGCTGAAGGCCGTTCTTTCCGAGGTCCAGGCTGAGAATGGCGAGATCATCCTGTTCATCGACGAGATGCACACGCTGGTCGGCGCCGGCAAGGCGGACGGCGCGATGGACGCCTCGAACCTCCTGAAGCCGGCACTCGCGCGCGGCGAACTGCACTGCGTCGGCGCGACCACGCTCGACGAGTACCGCAAGCATGTCGAGAAGGATCCCGCACTTGCCCGGCGTTTCCAGCCGGTCATGGTCGAGGAGCCGACGGTCGAGGATACGATCTCGATCCTGCGCGGCCTGAAGGAGAAGTACGAGCAGCATCACAAGGTGCGCATCGCCGACTCGGCGCTGGTCGCCGCCGCGACGCTCGCCAACCGCTACATCACCGACCGCTTCCTGCCCGACAAGGCGATCGACCTGATGGACGAGGCGGCCTCGCGCCTGCGCATGCAGGTCGACTCCAAGCCCGAAGAGCTCGACGAGCTCGACCGTCGCATCATCCAGTTGAAGATCGAGCGCGAGGCCTTGAAGAAGGAGACGGACCGCGCCTCGAAGGACCGGCTCGAGAAGCTCGAATTCGACCTCGCCTCGCTGGAAGAGCAGGCGGATGCGCTGACGGCGCGCTGGCAGGCGGAGAAGCAGAAGCTCGGCCTCGCCGCGGAGCTCAAGGGCAAGCTGGACGAAGCCCGCAACGACCTGGCGATCGCCCAGCGCAAGGGTGAGTTCCAGCGCGCCGGCGAGCTTGCCTACGGGCTGATCCCGAAGCTCGAAAAGGAGCTGGCGGAGGCCGAGGGCCAGGACGCCACGAAGGTGGATCCGATGGTGCAGGAGGTGGTGACCCCCGACAACATCGCCCATATCGTGTCGCGCTGGACCGGCATTCCCGTCGACAAGATGCTGGAGGGCGAGCGCGACAAGCTGATGCGCATGGAGGACGATCTGGCGAAGTGGGTCGTCGGCCAGGGCGACGCCGTTCAGGCGGTCTCCCGTGCCGTGCGCCGCTCGCGCGCCGGGCTGCAGGATCCGAACCGGCCGATCGGCTCGTTCATCTTCCTCGGCCCGACCGGCGTCGGCAAGACCGAGCTGACCAAGGCGCTGGCGCGCTTTCTCTTCGACGACGAGACGGCGATCATGCGCCTCGACATGTCGGAATACATGGAGAAGCACTCCGTCGCCCGGCTGATCGGCGCGCCTCCCGGCTATGTCGGCTACGAGGAAGGCGGCGCGCTGACCGAATCGATCCGCCGCCGGCCCTATCAGGTCGTTCTCTTCGACGAGATCGAGAAGGCGCATCCGGACGTGTTCAACGTTCTCCTGCAGGTGCTCGACGACGGGCGGCTGACGGACGGGCAGGGCAGGACCGTCGACTTCAAGAACACGATCATCATCATGACGTCGAATCTTGGAGCCGAATACCTGACGGCGCTCGGCGAGAACGAGGACAGCGACAGCGTGCGCGAGCAGGTGATGGGGGTCGTCCGGACGGCGTTCCGACCGGAATTCCTCAACCGCGTCGACGAGATCATCCTCTTCCACCGGCTGCGGCGCGGCGAGATGGGCGCGATCGTCGACATCCAGCTCGTGCGGCTGCGCGCGCTGCTTGCCGATCGCAAGATCACGCTGACGCTCGACGACGACGCGCGCAACTGGCTGGCGGACAAGGGCTACGACCCGGTCTACGGTGCGCGTCCGCTGAAGCGGGCGATCCAGAAGTTCGTACAGGATCCGCTGGCCGAAAAGATCCTGTCGGGCGAGATCGAGGATGGTTCGACCGTGAAGGTCACGTCCGCCTCCGACCGGCTGATCTTCGCGCGCGGGAAGGCGATCGACAAGGTCGCCGCCTGATCCGACGGTCGATCACGACGAAAAAAAAAGCGCCCGGCTTCCGGCCGGGCGCTTTTTTTCGTCTGATGCGGAGATCATGCTACTGGATGCGCGCGGTCGCCACCTCGTTCGGCGCGCCGCCGTCCTTGGTCAGCAATTCGTCGATGCGCGTGCGTTCTTTCTCGAAGCGGGCGAGCGTCTCGCCTTCAAGCGACTTGCCGCCCGGCAGGCGGATGCGCAAGGGGTCGACCTTGTTGCCGTTGACCATCAGCTCGTAATGCAGATGCGGGCCAGTCGAAAGCCCGGTCGTTCCGACCCAGCCGATGACCTGGCCCTGCGTCACCTTCGACCCCTCGCGCACGCCCTTGGCAATCGCGCTCTGGTGGTTGTAGGAGGACACATAGCCGTTGGCGTGGCGGATCAGCGTCTGGTTGCCGTAGCCGCCGGAATCCCAGCCGGCCTTTTCGACGACGCCGTTGCCGGCGGCGATGATCGGCGTGCCGCGCGGCGCGCGCCAGTCCACGCCGGTATGCATGCGCGAGAAGCCGAGGATCGGATGCCTACGCATGCCGAAACCGGAGCTGAACCGCCCGTTCGGCACGGGATTTCGCAGCAGGAATTGCCGGATGCTCTTTCCCTTCTCGTCATAGTAGTCGATGCTGTTGTCGTCGGGGTCCTGGAAGCGGTAGAAGCGCGTCTCCGCATCGCCGAACCGGGCATTGACATAGAGCAGCTCCGAATCGTCGGTCGCCTTGCCGTCGTCGTCCTGCACGGAGAAAAACGCCTCCAGCGAATCGGTCGGCTTCAGCTGCGCCTGGAAATCGACATTGCTGGCGAGAAGCCGGATGATCTGCGCCACCATGCCTGAGGTCATGCCATAGGAGAGGCCCGCCCGGTAGATGCCGTCATAGACGCGCGGCAGGTCGCGGCCCGGCGGGACAGAGAGTGTGCCGAGATCGTCGAAGGCGGTCGCCACGGCCGCAAGCTGCGTCGGCTCGCTGCCGACGACGAAGCGGCCCTTGTCGTTCAACGCGATCGTGACGACGTGGTCGCCCTTCGAATAGACGCTGGCGCGCACGACATGCGCTTCCTCGCCCTTCTGGATGATCCCGACGCGCAGCACGTCGCCGTCCGAAAGGGTTTCGGCCCCGAGCGCCTTGGCGAGGTTGCCGGCGATGTCCTTCGCATCCGTCTTGGCATAGCCGGCATTGAGGAACACGGTTTCGATCGGCGCGACGCTGCGGACGGGAATGACGTCGTCGGCATATTCCGCTGTCTGCTTGGTGACGTTCTCGTAGGTCGAGACGCTCATGTTCTGCTCGACCACGCGGGCCGACAGGCCCTGGATCAGGTCCAGCTCGCCCGCATCGGACGCGAAGCGGCGCGGATCGACATAATAGAGCGAGGCGAGCTGGGTGTTGCCGTCGGTCAGCACCGAGCCGTTGGTGCGGACGTTTTCCTCGACCTCGTTCAGCGACATCACGTCGGCGAATTTCAGCGGCGCGCCCTTCACGGGGAAATCGACGGTCTTAAGGCTGACTTCGGATTCGACGTCGGAACCGTAAAGCGTGCCGGTGCGCGCGACCTGGGGCGCCTCCTCGCCGTCGGACGAGAAGATCGCCAGCGGATCGAAGGAGGGATAATTGTCCGCCGGCTGGTGATTGGCGGCCAGCGCCATCTTCACATGGGCGAAGGGACGGCGGCGCACCACTTCCTTCTCCCCGTCATGGATCATCGTCGACACGTCCATGATCGACCGGTCGGACGGTTTGGCGACGACGGAGGGAGACAGGATGCGCGGGCCCCGCTTGGCGATCTCGGCCTCCGCGTCGTCCTGCTGGTCGATAGAGGCATAGGCCTCGGCGGGGATCGCCAGCTGCTGGCGCCCGTCCAGGGCGGCGAAGAGCGCGACACCCATGAGAAGGCTTGATGTGATGCCCGTGAGAAAGGTCCCGGACAACCAACGCAGCGAAAGCTCGCGCCGATCGGGGGCCCGGCGCCCATCCGCCAGAAGGGGAGGGGTATCGCCGAGGGAGCGGATCATGGTCTTGTCGATGTTCATGTCCGTTTCGCCACGCCCGTCGTCACCTGTGATCTCGTCCTTATAGGTAAGCCAGCCTGCGCGAAGATGTGCATCTTTGCGGGATGCGAGTCAAATCGCGGCGGGGATCGGCGCCGGCAGCCGTTTGCCTTGTCTTCACCTAGGCGGCCTGATTGTGCTCAAGGTAGGGCGGAATTGTGGAGGCGCCTCCGCACATCCTTCCGCGCAAGGGTGAAATGCAGGCAAAATCCCCAAGGCTCAGGGCTTTGTCAGGAAACTGTCATTTTTTTAAAAAACCCTGTTGACTTGGCGCGGTCGGTAGGACTATAACCCGCTCACCAACGAGGGCGGCGGCGCTGCTGGCGACCGACGAACTCGCTCTGAAGTTTCTTGA